>DNVR01000019.1 GCA_003507445.1 Candidatus Moraniibacteriota bacterium | reverse complement strand
GCGTTAAGAGCATCAACTTGATCTTGCATCAAAGCAATGAGCGGCGAAATCACGATTGAAATTTTCTCACTCAAAATAGCCGGGAGTTGAAAACAAAGGGACTTTCCTCCCCCTGTCGGCATCAGCGCCACGACATCTTTCCCATCAATAATAGCCTCGACAACCTCTTTTTGCCCAGGACGAAATTGCGAGAACGAAAAATATTTTTCTAATTCCTTCTCAAGCATTAAACAATTATAACATTCTTTTTAAAATAACAAAAAATCCTGCCTTGGCAGGATTTTTCTAGAAATTTAAAAACTATTTGACGCTAATAATTTTATAAGTAATAACACCCTTTGGAGTTGTCACATCAACGCTGTCGCCGGCATTGTGTCCCATAAATGCTTTTCCAAGAGGAGATTCGTTTGAAATTTTGAAATTTGCAGGATCAGCTTCGTTGGAACCAACAATTGTAAATTCCATTTCACTTCCATTAAATTTAACCTTAACAACACTACTCATCTGAGCTCCTTTTTGAGAATCATCTCTTTCAACAACTTGAGAATTTTTGATAACCATTTCAAGCTCTCCAATTTTTGATTCATTTTCATTTTGCTGTGATTTTGCTTCAGCATATTCAGCATTTTCACTCAAATCACCCTGTTCTTTGGCTTCTTTAATAGCTTGCGCAATTTCTTGCCTTAAACGAGTTTTTCTGTCCTCGAGCTCCTCATTCAATTTTTTTAATCCTTCTTTAGTGATAAATCGTACCATAACAATTCTTGTATTTTAGTGATTAAAAAATACCGCTCAAGCGGCAAAAACCATACTTTTTATGATTTGAGAACACATCTATCATATCCAAAAAATAAGACCCTGTCAAGGGTCAATATTTTTTAGAAATATACCTTGCAAAAAAACTAAAATATGCCGCCGAAACCATAGCGCATCAAGTCATTAACAACCAAATATGCCATCAACATCATCAACAAGAAAAAACCAGTTGTATGCAGTGCGTTTTCAGTTTTCTGACTAACAGGAGAGCCTTTTATTTTTTCAATCAAAATAAACAAGATGCGACCACCATCAAGCGCTGGAATTGGCAAAATATTCACAATTCCAAGGTTTATACTCAAAAGTGCCGCCAACTGCACAAGCGAAGAAAAACCAAGAGCTGTGGCTTGCTTTGTGAAATGTGCAATCGCCAATGGTCCTCCAATGTTTGAAGTGTCTCCCGCAAAAAGACTTCCAATCACAACCCCCATCATCAACATCACATTCCACATAACAGATGGTCCTTGTTTGATTGATTCCCAAAGCGAATATTTCACAAAAATTGTTTGCGCAAGACCAACACCCAAAAGACCCTCTCCAACCGGCGATTCAATTCTGGGAGTGCCGGTTAAATTCAAAGTCTTGCTTCCACGTAAAACTTCAAAAGTAATTTGCTTGCCTTTGTTGTCAATCACAAAATTTTGTAGCTGAGCAATGTTGGAAAACGATTGAGCGCATCTCGAATCATCGCCAACACATTTAACCACCGTATCCCCTTCACGAATTCCCATTTCATAGGCAGGACTTTTTGGCGCGACAGTAACAATTTGAATTTTAGCGTCTTTTATTGTTGTGTCATTTTGATCAACTTCTTGGTTTATACCCAAAAATAAAAGGAATGAAAACAAAACCCAAGCCAAGATGAAATTCATAATTACACCAGCAGCCAAAACTTTAATCCTAATCCATGCTGATTTGCTTGCAAAACTATCCTTGTCCACTTTCCCTGTTCCATCTTCGCCTTTAATGCGCACAAAACCTCCCAACGGAAACCAGTTCAAAGAATAAACAGTATTTTTTGATTCAATATGCTTATTGCCAGCAACAATTTCCCACTTTTTACTTTTCTCATTAAAATAGCAACCGACCGCGCGGGGTGGAAAACCAAAACCAAATTCTTCACATTTAATACCATTCCTGCGTGCCACCACAAAATGACCAAGCTCGTGAACAAAAACCAAAAGACCCAAGATTATTAAAAACACTATTAAAGTCAACATGATTTTTTATTATTATTTTTTATACCAATTAAGGATTTTAATATCTAATTACTAATTCCTAATTTCTAACAAAATTTCCAATTATTCAATTTCTAAGTTTTTGAAATTTAGAATTATTTTTTTTATTGGAAATTAGATATTAGATATTGGATATTTTATACCTACACTGTCATTATCTCCACTTCTTTTTTGGCGCGGAGTTCTTCAATTTTTTTGTTATATTCATCAACAACTACTTGCAATTTTTCTTTGCCAGCAAACTCATCGTCCTCAGAAATTTCGCCTGCTTTTTCAGCATCTTTAATTTCTTTTAAAATTTCTTCGCGAATCGAACGAACAGCAATACGAGCTTCCTCGCCTTTTTGATTGAGCATTTTTACCATTTCCTTTCTTCGTTCTTCTGTAAGCATTGGGATGTTGATTCGCACCAACACTCCATCGTTAGTAGGATTCATATTCAAATCAGAATTTCGAATAGCTGTTTCAATGGCGCCGAGAGCACCTCTGTCCCACGGTTGAATGGCAATAGTTCTCGGCTCAGGAGTGTTGATACTAGCGATCTGCTTAAGCGGAGTTTTTGCTCCATAATAGTCCACCAACAAATCCTCCACCAAAGATGGATTAGCACGACCAGTTCTAATTTTTCCCGCTTCATTTTTAAAATGTTCAACTGACTTTTTCAAGTCTTCTTTATGCAGGTTTATAATTTCATTGTACATATTTTTTAGTTATTAGGTTTTAGTTATTAGGTTTTAGGTTCTGAATATTATTAAAAACTCCTAAGTCCGGCATAAATTTTTGCAGGATCTGTTACATCATATTTCAAAATACTAATTTCCTTGGCAGTATCCAATTGAAATGTTGCCCATTTTGCTCCACCATCTGTTGATTTATAAATCGCCTTAGCCGAAGAATACATAATTTCCTTGGAATTTTTTGGATTTACTGCAATTGATCTGATTGCAAAAGCTTTTGAACTTTCAATCAAATTCATTGAACTCCAAGAACCATCCGCATTTCTGCGAAAAATTCCCGCTTCCGTGCCAGCATATGCAACTCCGCCCAAATATGGATCAGCCACAAGACTATATACGCTTGTGGTGTTACCTTTTGTGTCAATTTGATCAGTGATATTTTCAATGGTTGCTCCAGCATTTTTTGTTTCCAAAACTCCTTCTTGAAAAAGAGCAAAGAACACGTGTTGGTCATTTGCCTGATCGAAAACGATGCTCGTGATTGGCGAGTTGATGTCTTGATTGATTTTCAAATTAACCCAAGTTTGTCCGCCATCAGTTGTTTTTATAATAATCCCTGCATTTGTTCCCGCATAAAGAATATTAGAATTAACTTTGCTAATTGCAAGTGAAGAAATGACGGTGCCATCTGCTGGTTCAGTATAAACCTCTTTCCATTCTTGACCCTCAGCAAGTCGTTTGAATATTTTTGCTCGTCCATTGAAAACACCACTGCCATACATCACATCAGGATTTGCTGGATCAAAAACCAAGCCATATGCTTTGCCAGGATATGCCACTGCAGTCCAACTTTCTCCCGCATCCTTTGAAACGAACAACCCATTAGACATTGTTCCGATATAAATTATATTTGGATTGTTTGGGTGTATTGCCATTGATAAAACATCCACTCCCGAGATGGTTTTTTTGTCATCAATTCTTATTTTTGGATTCCAACTTGCACCACCATCTTCAGTTTTAATCACAGTGGCATTTTCCATTGTAATCTTGGCTGGCGTAAAACTCTCGCCAAAACTACAACCAGAAAGAAGAGTTGTCATTGCAATTATTGGAATGACTAATAATATTTTTTTTATCATTTACCCTGTTAAATAAGATTTGGGTCTATCATCTATAGAACCAACTTATTCAAATTTAAGCTTTTTTATGCTAATACAGAAGCTGCTTATCACCCAAATCTTAATTTTAAAAAATTACTATTTTTTAAAATTATTTAACAGGGTGAATTTTTTATGTTTATAATCGCCCCTTAATATTTGAATTATAGCAAAGAAATCAGAAAGAATCCAGAAGTGTTGGTTTAGTACAAAAACAAAAAAATCCCAAAAGGGATTTTCGTTTTTGTGGGCACACTCTGCGCGCGTCGCTCGTTCGCCGCCGCTCACGTGCTCCTTGTCCTGGGCAGCGCTGAATGCTCGTATTCCTCGCATTCATCGACGCACGCTGCGTTGCCTTTCTGCTGAAAGTCAACTTGCTTAGCTTCTGCCCGTTCGAATCCCTCTGTGCACAAAAACAAAAAAATCCCAAAAGGGATTTTCGTTTTTGTGGGCACAGAGGGATTCGAACCCCCGACCATCGGCTTAAAAGGCCGCTGCTCTACCAACTGAGCTATGTGCCCGCTCATTTTTGAAATATTAAGTCAACGCTGTTAATTATATCTGATATAAAAATTAAGGTCAACCCCTACCCTATCTCTCTCTTTTTCTGACAAATACCAAGAAGGCTAGAGGTGCAATCATCCAGACCAAGCGCCATATAGGATCAATGAAGTAATTCAGGGAATTTTTAGAAATATACGATGTAACCTCTTTGGCTGGCAAAAACGAAATAACAATGCTAAGCAAAAGAACCACTTCAAAAAAACTCATCACAAAAACTTGCCAAAGTGCAAGACCACTGCCTGATTGATGAATATCAAACAAATATTTGTTCAGCAAAGTAAGCAAAACAACGGAAATAAGAAAAACTAAAATAGAAGAATTTTTAGAAAAAGCCATCACGTCTTTTGGGATAACTTGCAAAATTGCAAGAGAAATATACATATTAATCAAAAAATTGTGCAAACGAAAACGCCCAACCAAAAGCCAAAAAAGTGTGCTCAAAACCAAGAGAACCAAGATCAAGGTTACCAACTCAGCAGCACTGCTCGCCAGCCCAAAATTTGAAAAAAGTTTGTCCAATTGCATAAAGTATAAATAAAGGGGTTACGCGTTTCGAAACATTTCTTTTTTGGCCAATAGTTGGCGACAGCGACTCTTTGAGCTTTTGGATATTGAGTATTTATCCAAAAGCGTGCCAAAAAAGAAATGAGCTTTTCGTCGCTCGCTCGGAAATTGAAAGAGTACTTTCATTTCACTCGGCTTCGCTAGAAAATTGTTGAGAAAATGCGTAAGTCCTACAATATTAAATTTGTCAGCTTATGTGTATATTTTACTCGTATTTATCAGTATTCGCAAGGATTTTTCACAGTGGACAAAATTATAAATAAAAGATATAATACTTACCAGTATGGACAAATCAGAAATGCCTAAAACAATCTTTTTCTGGACACTTGTGGTCCTTTTTTGGCTTACTGCAGCCTCTATTATAGGATATGCCTTTGGATACCGCTTCAATTTTGAAAGTGGAATTTTTGTATATGCCGGATCTATCACGATGAAAACAACCCCTCAACAAGTCGATGTATATGTAGATGGAATATTGATGCCTTCAAAATCGTTCAATCGCATCAATAACTCTTATCACATAGGAGGCGTCAACCCTGGGAATTATCTGCTTGAAGTAAAATCTCCTGGTTATAAAAGTTGGTCAAAAAAAATATCAGTGCACAGCGGAATTTCCACAGAATTTTGGAACATTGTTCTTACTCAAGATTCTTATGCTCGCGAAGACTATGAATCCGCTGGTATTCAGAAATTCTTCATTTCACCTCGTAAAAATTTGGCAGCTTTTTCTCAGCAGGTTGAAAATGTCTTTTTCGTGAAAATTTTTGACCCTGAAACACTTGCGATGACTCAAGTTTTTGCCGCAGATGATTACATTTTTACAACCAATGAAAAAGAAAACATTGAATGGTCTCCTGAGGCGCACAGACTTATCATTCCCGCTATCAATAAAGAAAACGAAAAAAATTATTTTATCGCCTCAGTCGATAATTCACAGGACACTGTCAATCTCAGAGATTTGACGGGCGACAACAATCTTTCTCATTCGCGCTGGGATCCAAAAAGCAAAGATGTGCTTTTCTATATGTCAGACAACAATTTATATAGATTGGATCTTAATGACCTGCAAAATAAAAAACTTGTAGCTCAAAATATTGCCAGCTATGACCTGACACCAAAAAATCTTTTTTACTTCCAGCTGCCTGAAGGCATCATATATGAAACAAGTTTTGATGCCACCAACACTCCAACTCAAATCACCACTTCTGGTCCTTCCAATATGAACGACCCTTCATATCAAATCATCATATATGACGAAGACCGCATCGTGTTCCTCAACAAGAGCAACGATTTATACACATATAACAAAGGCGAAGAAGGCGATGTTTATTTCAAACAACTCTCCGATAATGCCACGGGCAGTCAATTTTCCGACGATGGCAAAAAATTGCTCTTTTGGAACAAAAATGAAATTTCCGCCTATTTTGTCAGAAAATGGGAAGTGCAACCAATTCGAAATGAAGATGAAACAATGTCCATCACCAAATTCTCAGACACAATTGGAAATGTTCAATGGACCAGAGATTATGAGCATATACTCTTTACAAACAACAACAAAATCAAATTAATCGAAATCGACAACCGCGATCAACGCAATATGATGGACGTGCTTTCACTCAACGATAGCACTTCCCTTTTGGTAAACAACTTTACAGATGGTAAGCTGTATTACACTGAAAAGAACGAACAAGGACAAAATTCTCTCCACGCCATCTATTTCCCCGAACGCACAACATTCCTACAAAACTTCTTCCCTACGACTGGGACCAGCACAGTGCAGAACTAGGTGTTAGGTTCTAGGTTTTAGGTGTTAGGAAAAAATGCAAAAAGAAAAAACGTATTGTGAGGTGCGTTTTTTGGTATAAAAAAACCGTTACACTTCGAATCTACGAAATGTAACGGCTGGTCTTAATAAGACAACTATTTTATTTTTTGCCTTTCTTTTTTCTTTCATTACCAGGTAGATTAACCACTCCCCCTGCTTTTCGAAAAGCTTGCCTGATCATGCGGTCATGATCTGAGGTTGGCGCCCTACTAAGCCCTTCCCTGAGAGCATACATCATACCAATTAACCGCTTGCCACCATCCCCATCCTTAAGCATATGAGCTTTTTTTACGATGGCGCTAATGCTGGAGATATCAGACAACACTATTTCTCTTGCTGCCTCCTTGAATTCCCTCACGCTCTGGCATTTCTCCAAATCATCGATTGATCTGACAATTGAAGTTATTCTTTGGAATCCAGACGATTTAAGATGCTGACCTTCAATCATCCTCTCTGTAATTTTGGACTTTTTGAGAGAATCTTTTGGAGCCAATCCCTTTTCGATTAACTGCTGAGCCAATGATTTCATGATTTTACCCCTCTTTCTTATGAAGTTTGCATTTGCAAACATTTATTTTAAACAACCTGCTATTATACTCCTTTTTCAGCTAAAAGTCAATAGTAAATTTTCCACATACAAAAAACGCCTTGTTTGAGGCGTTTTTTGAGTATTGATATGTAAAGTATTTTGATCCGTGATTCGTGAAAATCCGTGAGCCCAAATCCGTGAAAATTCGTGCCCTAACGTTTTGCCCGATGTGGAGTCGCTTCGCTCCTTGAAACCCAGCGGTTTCAAACTTCCGCCGCGGGAAAACCCAGTTTTTCCCGACCCCTTTTCTGTCCACAGTATGCAAAACGAAACAAAAAAACTCCCGAAATGGGAGCCTTTTGAATTTTTTTGTTATCGTTTTGCCCACTGTGGAGCTTTGCGGGCTTTTTTGAGTCCGGCTTTCTTTCGTTCAACCTCTCTGGCATCTCTAGTCATAAGTCCAAGATCTTTCAAAGTCTTTTTGAGTTCAGCATTGAAAACAACCAATGCGCGAGCGATTCCCAAGCGAACTGCTTCAACTTGACCAGTCACTCCTCCTCCTCGCACCAATACTGTCATTGAAAATTTGTTGTGCATTCCAACAGCCTTAAGCGGTGAAAGCAAATTGTTCTGAAGTGAAATTGTTGGAAAATAATCTTTCAATTTCTTGTCATTGATAATAATATCATTTTCTGTAGCTTTGTCATTTTCATACAAGCGTACTTGAGCAACAGAAGTTTTTCTTCGTCCAACAGCATAAAAATAAACACCAGCGATCTTCTTTGCAACCTTTTCCTTAACAACCGGAACGGCAGCAACCTTTTCAACAGCCACCGGAGCCACTTCTTTTTTGACAACTTTTTTTGCAGCCTTAACAACCTTCTCAGCCTTTGGCTTTGCAACCTTGGCTGTCTTAGGTTTTACAACTTTTTCAGTTTTCTCTACTTTTTTTACTGCCATATCTTGGTCACAGAACATGGAACATGGATCATGGAACAAAAATTCTGAATCCGCATTTCATGTTATATGCTTTATGTTCTATGTTTTATGATTAATGTGTTATATTAATAGTCGTTTTACATCCATGATCTTCTCCGGCGACAGCAGTCAAGCGAAGCATCATCTTGTCTCTAAGTTTGTTTTTTGGAAGCATTCCATATACAGCGTTTTGGATAACTTTACCAGCATCCTTAACCAACAAATCCTTAAGCGCAATTGATGAAATTCCACCAGGATATCCACTGTATTTGTGGTAAATCTTTCCTTCCATTTTGTTACCAGTAACACGAACTTTGTCCGCATTGATAACAATAACAAAATCCCCTCCATCAATATGAGGAACGTAGTCAACTTTATTTCGGCCACTTAATATCTTTGCAATTTCAGTTGCCAGCCTTCCTAGCACTTTTCCCTGAGCATCAAAGAGATGATATTGTCTGTTCATAACTATTTCATGAAACACGTAACACATAACATGGAACAAAAATCTACTTTCTCACGATTTCTTTTTATAATTCCAATGCTCTATGTTCTATGCTGTATGTTCTATGAGTTTATTTATACAAATTCTATTACTGCCATTTGTGCTCCATCGCTCTTTCTTTGTGCGATTTTCATAATTCGAGTATAACCGCTTTGACGCTGAGAAAACTTCTGGGCAAACTCACCAGAAAGCTTTTTAACAGCAACCAAAGGAAGGTTTTTTCTCAAATCTCTAAGCACAGCAACCTTTTTCGTCTCATCATTAGAAATCTTTTTCACTTTCGTGATAAGCTTATCCATCATTGGCTTGATTTCTTTTGCCTTTGCTTCTGTGGTTGTTATCTTTTCTTTCATAATAAAACTACCCAAGAGCGTTTTAAGAAGCGCTACTCGTTGTTTTTTCACTCTGCTAAATTTTCTTGTTCTTCCAAGATGATTCATATCTATTAGTTAAAAGTTCATAAAGTTTTAAAGTTCATAAAGTTGCTTTGCATGTCGCTAAAGCGACTCTATTGACCTTATAACTTTCTACTTTATAACTTTCTACTTACTGTTTTAATGTTATTCCAAATTCTCCTATAGCTTTTTTAATTTCCTTTACTCCTTTGTCGCCCATACCTTCCAATGCGAGCAATCCTTCTTCGTTTAGTTTTGCAATGTCCTTGATTTTAACAATTTTACTTGCTTCAAGCACATTAAGCGTTCTTGTTGAAAGATTTTTCAGCTCAGTGACTTTAATCTTCAAAGGATCAACAGCCTCCTGCTCAGCAGCTTTTTCCTCAACAATCACAGCTTCTTTTGCTTCAACTTCCTTAACTTCTTCAACCATTTCAATACCACCAAGCACTGAAAACTGTTCTACCAAAATAACAACAGCTTTTTTAAATGCTTCCTCAGGAGTAATGCTTCCATCAGTAACAATATCAAGTGTAATTTTGTTATAATCAGTTCTTTTTCCAACGCGCATATTTTCAACTTCATAGTTCACGCGACGAATCGGTGTGTAAACTGCATCAATTGCAATAACACCAATTTCCTTTTCTGGTCTATCTTGTTGATCAATTGGTACATATCCCAAGCCGCGAGAGATTTCCAATTCCATTTCAAATTCAACTTTCTTGTCAGTAACAGTAGCAATAATTTGATCAGTATTAACAACTTCCACGCTTGAAGGACATTTGATTTCCTTTGCAGTAACCTTTCCTTCTCCTTTGAATTTAAGACTAACCTTTACTGGTTCTTCGCTGTGCATTTTAAAACGAATCTTCTTAAGATTCAAAATGATTTGTACTGCATCTTCCATAACTCCATCAAGAGTTGAAAATTCATGAGAAACACCTTTAATTTTCACTGATGTAACTGCTGCACCTTCCAAAGATGCTAAAAGAACACGCCTAAGCGCATTACCAAGGGTCATACCATAACCCGGATAACATCCCATGATTTCGAATTTCCCACTATTCTCATCAATTGGGGTGTATTTTGGCTTTTGAGGAAGCGACACTATTTGCATATCCTCTTTCTAACACATTAATCATCCCGCTGGGCGGAACAAGAAAAGCGTTTTTCAATTAAAAAAGTTAAATAATTTCTAAACAAAAACAATATTAACGTGAATATGATTCAACAACCATTTGTGGATCAACATGCACTCCCACATCTTCGCGGGTTGGCAATGAAATAACCTTGCCTTCCAACTTTGATTGATCAAATTGAATCCAACGCGGAAAATCTTTCTTATTAGCGAGAGTTTGAATTTGATTTACAAAATATGCATTTCCCTTCTTTGATTCTTTAACTGAAATAACGTCGCCAATCTTAACCAAACAAGAAGGAATTGTAAGTTTTTTGCCGTTAACCAAAAATGCTCCGTGAGTTACCAACTGTCTTGCTTGAATTGGAGAAGATGCGAGTCCCATTTTGCGAACAACATTATCCAATCGCATTTCAAGTCGTGTCATTAGCAAGTCTCCAGTAACGCCAGGTTTGTTGCTAATTTCGTCATAGTGCTTACGAAATTGTCTCTCCAAGACTCCATACATTCTTTTAATGCGTTGCTTCATTGCAAGTTGTTTTCCAAATTCGCTCAATCCTCTGGAAATGTTCTTACCATGAACACCAGGTGCATATGGACGCCGTGAAATAGCACATTTTGCGCTGTTACATCGGTCGCCTTTCAAGAAAAGCTTTTCTTGAGCTCTGCGACATCTCTTACATTTTGACCCTAATAAATCTCGTGCCATATCTTGTCATTGAACATGGAACATGGAGCATGGAACAAAAATTCCTAATCCGTATTCATGTTATGTGTTTTATGTTCTATGTTATGTGGAAATTATACTCGTCGCGGTTTTTTCGCTCTGCATCCGTTATGAGGAATTGGTGTCACATCTTTGATTGCAGTAAGTTCAAAACCTTTGTTTGCCAATGATCGAATTGATGATTCACGACCGCTGCCAACGCCTCTAACAAAAACGTCCAATTCGTGCATACCATATTTCTTAACTTTTTCTGAAACATCGTGCACAACTTGCGTTGCTGCATATGGAGTCGCTTTTTTTGCGCCCTTAAATCCCAATAATCCAGAACTTGACCATCCCAACATTGCACCATTAGCATCAGAAATCATCACCATGGTATTATTATAGGTGCATTTGATGTGAGCTTGCCCTTTCAAGATTTGTCTCTTCAATTTCTTCTTTTTCTTCTTTGTTTCAGCTTCTGTAGCTTGTTCAGCTTCAGCAGCACCAACAACCTCAGTTTCCAAAGAAACTTCAGCCATCACTTCTTCAGTTGTTTTAATTTCATCTGCCATATCCTAATTTTTTATCCAAATTATATCCCAATTACATCCGAATTATTTTTAATTGAATTTTTATATTTATGATTCGGATTATATTCGGATATAATTCGCATCATTATTTGGATCTATGTCTTTGATTCTGATCTTCGTCCACTTCCCATAGTTCTTCGAACGTTTCCTCGAACTGTTCTACTATTGGTCTTTGTTCGCTGACCGTTCACTGGAAGTCCTTTTTGATGTCGACTTCCGCGATAGCTTCCAATTTCTTTAAGTCGTTTGATATTCATCTTCACCTCGTGTTTCAGTTCTCCTTCAACTTTATATTTTTTTTCAATTTCGTCGCGTAGTCGATTTGCATCCTCAGCTGACAAATCTTTCGTGCGAGTAGTCATATCAATTTCAAGAAGCTTCAAAAGCTTACGACTAGTTGAAGGTCCAATTCCAAAGACATATGTCAAAGCAATTTCTATTCTTTTTTCATCAGGAAGATTTATTCCGGCAATACGTATCATATAGATTTAATAAATTTTAGAATTTTGAATTATAACGAAAAACGAAATTTGATCCGCCGGCTGGCGGACGAAATTCTTGGGAAATTAGCCTTGTCGTTGTTTATGTTTTGGCGTAGAACAAACCACATAGACTCGCCCTCTACGTCTAACAATTTTACATTTAGCACACATTTTCTTAACTGATGCTCGTACTTTCATAAAATTTATCCACTACCCAACTACTTATAACTTTTTCTCCAATCGCCAACGTGGCAATTGTCATTAGTTGTGAGTCTTTAGTTATTAGTTATTACATTCTTTGAGTTACTCGTCCCTTTGTTAGATCATATGGACTCATTTCCATAAGTACACGATCACCGGGGAGTAATCTGATATAGTTCACTCTCATTCTTCCTGAAATATGTGCAAGCACTTCATGGCCATTGTCCAAACGCACTCGAAACGTCGTGCTTGGCAACGTTTCAATGATAGTTCCCTCAAGTTTTATCAATTCTTTTTCCTGTTTTGGGGCCATATTTTACTTTCAATTACAACATAAAAATAGAGGGGATTTACTTGCCACACACTATCCTCATTCTTGAAATTCAAATAGTAAGTTCCTCTAATCTGTAGGCTTTATTAAGTTTTTCTAAAACGTATAGCAATCTTAACAAAGTATTGTTTTATTGTCAACCCCAGTGTGCACCCTAAAATACCTCCTTTCTTTTCAGATTCCTATTCTTTTACTTTTTGGCTTAAATTAGACCTAATTTGCTATATTTTTGATTTCGACGCTTACTCTCTGTGAATATTGAGGTATACGCGAAACAAATTTTGGCTGAAATTCAACATTAACACTCTTTACTGTTGAATATTTTCTTAAAATTGCTGGCAATTGCTCATCGGTTTTGCCCAATAATTCCTTCTTTATTTGTTCTTTATCAATAATAGGAGTGGATGTTATCTCACCATATACCTTCAATTTAAGGGTGTTTTTCTCGAAATCAGCATCGGCTGTTCCATATTCTATTTTGGAAATATCTTTTTTGACATCTTGTGTTTGCTCACTCGCCAAAGACTGCTCAATTACAGTTCTTACGTCATTTTCTGAAAATACCAAAACGTAGACGGATGCAACTGCAGTGTATTCAAGCTCTCCCACCATATCTCCCACCTTCACACCGGCGCTAGATTTTGTGATTGTAATTTTTTGAGTCTGCTCAAGAGCTACTTCATCATTCTTTAACTCATCATTAACAGCTTTAATGAGCTGCTCTTTAAGACTGGTTTCTGTTTTTTGTTTTGCACCATCAATATCATTTTGACTAACCGCACCTCCTGCAGTTTCACCTTCAATAGAGCCTCCCGCCATTGGCTCCGTTGATTTGGCATAAAATTTTGTATATTTCGGTCCACCCTTGAAGCCGGGAATGGTAAAATCTGTAGGCTCAATATTATAAGATGGTCCGGGCTCATCAGCAATTATCTCGGCAGTAATTGCACCTGGCTTAATTTCCCCTGCAATGGCACTTGTTCCAGGAACAACGATGTTTTTCACAAGACGAAATATTTTGCCATCTTTTGATTCAAATCTTGTTGTGGCGATCAATGTTTGAGGAGAAGAATCATATTCATTATAAATCACAACATTGCCGTGAGCTTTTTTGCCCGCCACCGCAGAGCCACCTTTCACTTCATAAGAAAGAGCAACACTTTCTTCTTTGCTGATTACACGAATCGGAATGCTGGTTTGATTGGTTTCAGCAGAACCAGCCACACCATTCAAATCAAGATCTATTTTATTTTTCGTAATATTTGGCTCGATGATTATTTTTGCACTTGGTAAAAATAAATATACTGCCACACCAACAAAGACAAGCGCGCAAAGCCCTATAAACATCAGGAATATTTTTTTAATTTTTCTTTCACTGCTCGAAACTGGAGCTGCAGGCTCTTTTACATTTTTTTCCTTTACTGCATACATTTTTTCAAGAGTTTTTTCTTTTTCAAAATCAAGACGATTTTTATTTCCCAAACCAGTAACAACCTGGGGCCTGCGGGCAGCATTCATTCTTGGTTGAACATTTTTATAAACAGGAACTCGAGATGGCTCCGCATATGAAGCTTCTCTTTTTTTATTCGCAGATGAAACTGAATTAATATGAGCACGTTTCGAATTAGAAAAAGTTACATCCGATTGAGAATCTTTCTCATCAATACTCGTAGCCAAATCATAAAAATCATTTGATCCAACACCTCTCAATCTGTTTTGTTTTTTTTGTTCAGCTTTAATAACAACTTCAGGAGTTTCATATTCAAGTTCATCTTCCATTTCTTCATCCTCATTGTCCATAATTGATTCCAAACCATCAGTTGTGCTGCGAGTATCAATCCCGCATCGCTGAGCCATCGATGCTCCAATCTCATCTTGCGTAATAATAATTATATGCTTTCCAACTTTGTCAGCTTCACGTTTCAAAAGTTTCAAATTAACAACGCTTTGCAGAAAAATTGCACGCTTTGGCACCACGAAATAATTATCCGTAGCCATAGATTTATTCAGTCGGTCAATCACTGATGAGATTTCCTCTTCCAAATCGATGTAAAATGTCTGATGCATAACATTAGTTCCAAGTTTTTAAAGTTCTTAAGGTTCTTAAAGAAAATATTTCCTTACAGACCTTGCGACTTTATAACTTTATAACTTTATAACTATCTTAGTCTTGCATTGTTTGTAAAACTCTTCTGAGTATTCCAGCCATTACTTTTTCTTCACCTGTCACATCCATCACCAAATTAGCCAAGCCCATTGGAGTAACATCTTGAGGATTTTTAAGTTCATTTGTTTGATCCACAATTCGTACTACATCTCGCGGCTGCAAATAATTCACACTCGGGGGTTTTGAGAAAGGCAAATTAGCAGCCCATTCCTTTGTCAGCAATATTTTTTTTATACCCGGCAAGCCGCTACCACCACCACAAAGCAATATTTTTGATGGCAAAACATCGCTGCCAGCAAATTCAGAAAGTGAAAGTTCAACACCACTCAGCCACACTGATGCATCACTTTGCAAAATTTGTTCCACTTTTGAGCTCACATCAGCGCCCAATTTTCCTTCGGCATATTTTATTTTCAATTCTTCAGCTTCTTCAAAATCAATTCGCAGTTCTTGCGCTAGTTTTTTAGTAAAAGCTCGTCCACCAAATGCAAACATTTTAGTGCCCTCAAGTCCACCATTTCTCACAACTGCAATATCCGTTGTTCCACCTCCTATGTCAATAAATATAGCACTAAAATCAAGGGCGTCGTCATAATCAACGCTTCGCGCCACAGCATAAGGTTCTGCTGCAATACTAAGCAAATCAATATTAAGTTCATCAGCAATAGCTTGAAGTGCTCCCAAATGAATCATCGGCGCATATGCATTGAAAATACTAACCGAAACATCCTTACCTTGAAAACCAATCGGATTAGTTACTTGATAACCATCAATTCTGACATCAACAATGGCCGCGTTTATTAATTTTACTTCAATATCCTGTCCTGTTTCCCAAGCAATCTGCTCTTGGATTCTTTCATATGCTTTAGTTTGAACTTTTGCAATAATATTTTTCAGTTCAGGAAAATCAATGCGCGAATCAGGATTTCCACGTTCATAATGCACTGTTGTGGTGGTTCCCTTCACCAATTCTCCAGCAATACCAACGATTGCCTTTTTAACTTTTTTTATATTAGCTTTCTCAAGAGCTTTGCTTATGGAAATCTGACAAGTTTCAATTACACCTGAAATATCAGAGACTGCGCCGCTTTGCATATTCCCTTTTTTCTGTCTTTCTTTTCCAACACCAACAACATAGCCAACCTTTTCTTCAGCATTAATCTGAAAAACCAAAGCCTTGGCAACTTCAGTTCCAATGTCCAGCGCCAAATAATATTCAGCGTTGTTTTTTGAAAATATTTTAGAAAAAATAGACATAATGAAACTTGAAATACATTAGTTCACTTTTTTTATTTTAATTTGAGAAAGCATCTTCTCTATTTCTTCTTGCGTTAACAATCCTTTTTGTCCACCATATTCCTTAACTGAACTACTCGAATTCACAATCCCCCAGCTCAAACATTCCTCAGGATCCTTTCCTTTCAAATATGCTGCAAAAAATCCACTGGTGAATGCGTCACCTGCGCCCGTAGTATCAACAGCTTTTTGTATCAAAGCATCACCATGAAAAAAACTATCTCCATTATAACACCAAGCACCTCTTTCTCCATCTGTAATAACAATAATCCCACGACTAAGTCGATACAAAACTTTAGCCAAATATTCTTCATTTTCTAAAAGTTCAGAAATCATATTATCCCCCAAGCCACCAACTATTTCAATTGCCTCATCTTTATTTATAAAAAATATTTCACTTGCAGTTATTGCATTAGTAACTTCAAGAAGATCGGTTTTAATATTTTTTTGACCAGGATTAAATGCAACACGAATGTTTTTCTCTTTTGCTATAACCAATATTGTTCTTAAATGCTGCTGCCAATCACCATTGAGTGAACTGATGAAAATCCAATGTGCATGCTTAAGTTTTTCTGGCAGTATAGTAAGCTTATTATTAGCATCCCTATCGGAAAAAACAGTTCTCTCTCCAGAATTCATATTCACTATAATCAAGGAAAGATCACTCTTGCATTCTTTTTCAATTTCAAGCGCCTCCACGCCAACGCCTCCATTAATAAGCGTTTTTTTTATCCAGTGTCCAAGTTCATCATCGCCAATCTTGGAATAACATTCCGACTGTTCGCCAAGTTTTGTTAACCCTTGCGCAACATTAGCAGCGCAGCCACCCAGCGCTTCAAAGCGCTCTTTCACTTGATATTTCGCACCCAACTCAAATGCGATTTTTTTTTGCGAAGTAATTTCCAAAGGAGTATCAAAAATAACACCCTCATTTGTTGGGAAAAAAATATCTTTAGAGGTGGAGCCAATGCAAATTATATTGTACATTTATTTTTCATCTTAATTCTTGCTCGATTTTCATAAGTCGATTATATTTGCAAAGTCTTTCTCCTCTTGAAAGTGATCCAGATTTTATAAATTCAGCTGCAGTGCCTGCCGCCAAATCAGCAATAAAATCATCAGTGGTTTCTCCGGAGCGATGCGAAATCATAATTTTCATTTTATTCTTTTTGGCCAAACGTATGCATTCAAGTGTTTCAGAAAGACTGCCAATTTGATTAACTTTAATCAAAACTGCATTGCAAGCTTTTTCCTTGATTGCCCGCTCAACGCGCTTCACATTTGTGACCAACAAATCATCTCCGACCAACAAATTTTCACTTAAAACATTTTTAGGAATTCCATTCAAAATTTGTTTGCCTGCAATTTTTTCAGTCATAATTTTCCATCCTTCCCAATCATCCTCAGCCAAACCATCTTCCACTGAAACAACGTGATATTTATCAATCCATTCCTTGTACATGTTAATCAAGCGCTCGCGTTCCAAGTGTACACCTTCCGGCTTAACCAAATAATGTTTCTCATCTTCTTCATAAAAATTACTGGCGGCGGCATCAATGCCCAAATTAACCTCGGTTCCAAGTCTGTAACCGCTTTCTGAGATCGCTTGATTAATAAGTTCCAAGGCTTGCGTGTTGCTTTCCAACTTCGGAGAAAAACCTCCTTCATCGCCAACACCACTACTATGGCGGCCTGCTTCAATAATCTTTTTAAGTTTATGAAATATTTCACTTCCCGCTCTTAATTGTTCCTTGAATGTTTTAATTCCGGTTGGAATAACTTTAAATTCTTGAATGCTAAGTCCACTGTCACTATGCATTCCACCATTAAGCACATTAAACATTGGCACAGGAAGTTTTGGCTTCACGTTAAGATTGGAAATTTCATTAATATATTCGTAAAGAGGAATTTTTTTTGCCTTTGCAACTGCGCGACAAACTGCAAGAGAAACACCCAAAATGGCATTTGCTCCCAAATGCGATTTATTTTCCGTGCCATCAAGCTCAAGCATAATCTCATCAATAGTAAACTGCTGACTTGCATCCTTGCCAACAAGGGCTTCCTTAATTTCTGTGTTGATATTTTTTACAGCTTTCAAAACACCCAAACCACCATAACGTGCTTCATCGCCATCCCTAAGTTCAAGTGCTTCAAATTTTCCAGTTGAAGCTCCCGAAGGAACAGCTGCCGCAGCGCTTTCACCGCCACTCAAAAAAACTTCCACTTCCACCGTGGGATTTCCTCGTGAATCCAAAATTTCCCTGCCGACAATATTTGTAATTTTCATCATATATTTTACCCCGTTAAATTCGCCTTTGGCGAGTATTTAACTGGGGTTTAACTCAAACTTATTTTAAGTATGTAAACGAATCCAAAAGAACACTTGATACAATGGATCAAAAGAAACAAGCAATGCCAACAATAAGACGTAATAAGCCGAAAGATATTTTAAGGTTATTACATATTGCTCCCTGCTAGCATATAAACCTTTTTCATTTTCCATATTTATTTTTCGAGCCTTGAATATAAATTTGATATGGATAGATGCGATGGTCATAATCGACAAAATAAGCAAAACCAGCGCCGGAGCTATAAGACTATTGTATAGAAAAAATGTTCCGAAAAAAAACAATGGCAAAATCCAAAATGTTTCCTTGTCCCAAAATTCACTTTCTTTTACAAAATTTCTCAAACTGGAAAAATATAAAAATGGAATGGAAATAAAATTAATAACAAGCCCAATGGAAAAAACCGTAACAGTTACCCAGTTATATGCACCAAAATAACTCCCTGGAGCAACAACATTTAAATTGTTAAGCAAAATAAGCAAGATCCCCAAAAACAACAAAGCCTCTGAAACATACAGCCCAACTATTGAAATTGGATCAACTTTCCTAAGTTCAATTAATGATACTTTTTTGTTAAATACACCTATATCGCCCGCCTTAAATTGAGGACTTTTCATAATTTATTTTTGTTTTTTTAAAAAAATATCAATGAAACTAAGGATCATATATAACATGTGGTTTTTTGTGAGCCTGTTTTCTCTTGAGGCCGTTGGCTGCGAAATAGCAGGCAAGAGCGATTGGCCATAGCTTTCGGCCAAGAGCGTGCCGAAAGAGGAAACAGGCGAAACAAAAAAACAACTCCTTACGACTACTTCAGTATACCACATTGTCGCATCATTTCCCAAAATATTATTATTCCTTTTTCATGCGCAAAGCCTCAATTCCAGGCATTTGATTTCCACTGAGATATTCTAGCATTGCACCACCACCCGTTGAGACAAAAGAAATCTTGTTCATAAGATTATTCTCTTCCAAAACCTGAACTGATTCTCCACCGCCGATTAATGTGAAAGCATCGCTCTCCACAATTGCGTCTAAAATTTCACGCGTTCCTATGTCATATGGCTGCTCTTCGAATTTGCCCATCGGACCATTCCAAACAATAACTTTGGATTGCGCAATAATTTCTTTAAATCTTCTGATTGTCTTGGGGCCAATATCAAAACGATCTTTGGCAAAATCAAAAGGCAAAATAACTTTTGGCGAAAATGCCAATTTCTGATCAATTGCTTCATTGGCTATTTTTCCGCCAACCAAAATGTGCGAATATGCTTTTTCAAAATTATTTATAAGCGGCAATTTTGTTTCAATTTTGGCGCCACCAATAATAGCAGTTGCGGGACTTTCTGGTTCATGAATAACACGATTGAGATTTTTGATTTCTTCTTGAAGACGAAGACCAGCATAGCTTTCAATGTGAGCAGTAATTCCAGTTACCGATGCCTGATTGCGATGACAAACACTAAATGCGTCATTAATATAAACATCAAAATTTTCAGCAAGTTTTTTGGAAAATTCAACATCATTTTTTTCTTCTCCCTCATAAAAACGAACGTTTTCCAAAAGAATAATCTCGCCAACATTAAGTGCGTCCAGTGCTTTTGAAACTTCACTGCCAACACAATCATTCACAAAAACAATTTTTCTTTCCAAAATTATTTCAAGTTCGTCTTTAATCTGCTCAAGTGAAAATTCTGGATTCTTTTTCCCTTCTGGGCGTCCAAGATGAGATATTAGTGCAACTTTAGAACCACTCTGAGCTGACAGGTGGTCAATCGTTTTTTTGCATGCTTCCAATTTGAATTTTTCCTTTATCTTTCCATCCTCAAGCGCAACATTGAAATCTGCTCTAACCAAAATTTTCTTATCCAAAAAAACCCCTTCCTGTATTTTTTTAATACTCACGTTGTTCATGAAACATATAGCATATAGCATATAGCAAAAAAAATTAATACTATGCGCTACTCACTATCTGTTTTTATTTGTTACATGTTATATGTTTTATGTTATATGAATTTATCTTCCCATGCCGAAAATGGCAATCACGACGCCCACCAGAGCGGTGATCATTGTGAAAATCCAAGCACGCATAACAATTTTGCATTCAGGCCAACCTTTTGCCTCAAAATGATGGTGAAGTGGCGCCGCCAAAAAAACTTTACGATGAAAAAACTTTTTACTAGTAAGCTGAATCACCACACTTCCAGATTCAAGCACATATATAAACACAATAAAGAAAAGGGCCAACGCTGAATTTGTAAGCATAGCAACAACACCAAGCGTTGTTCCAAGTGCCATCGCACCCGTATCGCCCATCATAAAGCGCGCAGGTGCAATATTGAACCACAAGAAAGCCAGCAGCACGCCAGACATAGCGCTGCAAAATGAAGCCAGATCAACTTTGTTTTGAAAAAAAGCAATGATTGTAAAAGAAAAGAAAGCAAGTAGCAGTACCCCACCATTCAACCCATCTAAACCATCTGTTTCATTTGAAGACACTGCGGAAAATAAAATCACAAAAACAAAAAGTGGAATGTACCAAAAACCAATTGAGAAATCCCCAAAAGCAGGAATATGCAAAACATCCCAACCAAGTTTATAAAAAAACCACCAGCCACCAGCCAAAGCAATAACAATCAGCCAGCCAAATCTCATTGCAAAACGCATTCCTCCACCCTTGTTGCTTCCCCAGCCACGAACACTCATCACGTCATCAAAAAGACCAAGAATTCCAGCGGAAGCTAATGCAAAAAGTGGCAGCCAAACTTGTTTACGACTCAAAAAATCAAGTCTAGCAATAAAATCAATATCCAAAAGTTTTCCAATCCAAGGAAAAATAAAATGTGAAGAAAAAACCAAAATAATAATCGTTACCCACATAATAACTCCGCCCATCGTGGGAGTTCCTGATTTATGAGCGTGCAACTTACTGACAAATGTCAGTTTTCCACCACTAACATCATTGCTTTTAATTTTAATTCCAAATTTATATTTATAAAGCAAGTGCGTCCAAAGAGGTGTGATCCCAAAAGCCAACAAAAAAGCAAGGAGTCCCGTGATGAGAATCTTGAGAACATTAACGACTTCCGGAATTGTTTGAATTTGAGCAAATTGCATAATATTAACTTATAACCTACAACTCACAACTCACAACTTTTCGTTCGTAATCCTAGTTGTTTGTTGTTTGTTATTAGTTATTTATTATTAGTTGCGCTATCGCCAACTGTAGGAATTAAGTGTCCAATCAATTGCGGTGCGAATATCCTGCCAACGTTGAGGGTCATCCAAAACAACCACAATGATGCGATGTTTTGTACTAGGATCAGAAACAGCCATCAAGAGAGAATACCCAGCCATTGGAGTAAATCCGGTTTTTCCACCGTATACATTTGAAATCTGATCAAGCGCAAGATCTGTGTTCAAAATCGTGTGCTCAATTTTTCCATCCAATGAAGTCACGATTGAATTGTTTGGCATACGAAACATTTTCCAAATAGTGTCATAACGAAGTGAATATGCACCGATGCGAGCAATGTCATATGCAGAAGAATAACATTTGGCAGCAGCTTCTTCATCATCAAGATCAAGTCCTGAGGCTGTGCAAAATTTTGTGTCCACCAATCCCAATTCTTTGGCTTTTTTGTTCATCAAATCAGCAAATTCTTCTTCTGTTCCTGAAATATGTTTTCCGAGTGCGAGTGCCGCATCATTTGCACTGTTCATCAACATTGCCTGAAGCAAACTTTTAACACTGATTTTTTCGCCAACCTTAAGACGCGGGCTTATGCAATATCCGCTGCGAGGACAACCTATTTTTGTGCCTTCAATATAAACAGCTTCCTCATCAATAGTAACCGCTTCATTCAAATCCTTAACATTTTCCATCACCAAAACAGCTGTCATTATTTTTGTGAGTGATGCAATTTGCCTTTGAGTGCGTCCTTCATTGTAATGCAAAATCGTTCCCGTGTCTCCGTCAATAACAACCGATGCATGAGCATTCGGCAAAACAAGATCACTAACCCCTTCTTTGCGCACAGGTTGATATTGTGGATCATCAACAGCTTGCGCTTTCAACAATTTAATCGCTTCCGGTTTCTTTTCAGTTTCCACACCCTGAGCCAATCCTTGAATACTTTTATTTTCAGTCGAAAAATCAGCCTGCACTTGCCTTCCTCCTGCCCAACTTTCGTGAAAAAGCAAAAAGGAATTAAGCGGGAAAAATGCGATCATTAAAATGGTTGCCCCTATACCCATTATTCTTTTGAGATTATTGAATTAATTCTCTCATCTGCTGAAAGTATACCATACTCTGGAAGATTTTTCACGGATTCAATCCCCAACTTTTTAAGAAAATCAAATGTAATCGCATAAACATAGCCTCGAGAATCATTTGGATTGTCACTTCGCTCAATAAGCCCTCTCAAAAGCAGATTTCTGAGTGTATAAGCGCAATTAACACCTCGAATTGCCTCAATTTCAGTTTTCGAAATTGGACCGCGATATGCAATGATTGAAACGACTTCCAAAGCAGCATTAGAAAGCGAATCTTGAAGTTCACTTTTAACCAATTTTTCAATAAACTCAGCATTTTCAGGATTAGAAACCAATTGCACTTCCTCGCCCTTAACAAGCAAACTAAGCCCGCTGCCCGCCAAAGCATATTTCTCGCTCAACACAGCCAAAGCAGCATCAACTTCTTCAGCCCCAAGCCCCACGATCTTTGCCAACTTCGCCCTCTTAATCGGCTCCCCACTAACAAACAAAATGCTTTCAATAACCCCTTGTAATTTTTCCAATTCCATAGCTTTTAATTTTTTTATTACTTACTGAAAGTATACCAGCTTTTTCGGAATTATGTAATTAGCTACGTAATTCCCTATGGGATGTGAGATTGTTTAAATGCTTTTTATTTTTTAACCCATGAAATTTAATATTATTTCATTGGGTTGCTACGTAGCATGTTACGTAGCATGTAATACTAATCGAATAATATTTTTGATAATTCAAAAAAATCAGAAACTACCATGTCTGCGCCTGCACCTTCCAATTTCTCGCGACCAAATGTCGTCGTGATCCCGCAAGCAAAACATCCTGCAGCCTTGGCAGACAAAATTCCATTATCAGAATCTTCGATAACCAAGCATGCCTCGGGCAGCTCATTCAGTTTTTGCACTGTGATTGCATATGGCTCTGGATGAGGCTTGCCATTCTTCACATCATCCGAAGTAATCATGATTTCAAAATAATCAGCAAGTTTGAATTTTGAAAGAATTTTTTCCTGCTGTACCTTCCTGCCTGAGGTCGTCAGCGCGTAGCTATATTTTCCATTCTTTTTTAGCTTCTGCAGAAAATCATATGCACCGGGGACGAGATCCATTTCAGCAAGTGCCAATGACAAATACCGAGCAATCTTACGCTCAATCATCTCCTCAATAGGCTCATTTCCAGTTCCATATTTTTTGCTGGCGTATGAAAAGATGTCTTCAAGCTTCTTGCCCCGAAAACCATCCCATTCACGTTTTGAAACCTTCATACCAAACTCAAGACAAATCTCCATTTCCGCTCTTTCATGTATTGGTTCAGAATTAACCAACACACCATCCATATCAAATATTATTGCTTTTATCTTACTTTTTTCCATATTTTTTATTTCCAATCTGAAATTATTTATTTGTTATTAACTCACTCATCCACGGCCGACGTTGAGTGAGTGTTTGTTTTTTTTGAAAAACATTTTTTCGAGATATTTACCATTATCCAATTTCTGTGCAGTTATGACTCTGACAAATTTTTCCGCCGAATACAGAGCGACCAATTCCAAGATAGGTTTCTCGAAAGGATAAGGTGAAACAAAAACGCTGTGCTGCAATTTCCTAAATTTCAAATCCTTCAAGTGATTTCTGAGCACGTCGCGAAAAAGTCTATCTTTTTCAGGGATATCAAACATAACAACTCGCCACTTGCCATCCCATTTCTTCGGCTTCTTGAAATCTATCGACTTTCCGAAGATATTCAGCACGCGAGCCTGCTTCTTGCCTTTTTCAGTTAAGGTCAATTTAAAAGAACCATCAGGAAGCTCGATCTCGCTTATAAGTTTTTCCTTCGAAAGACTCTTGATGGAGCGATTAAAATTCTGTGGATTTATTTTTACCCATTCTTTTTTCAATTTTCGCAAAGTACTAAAATATTGTCGAGGCGATGAAGACACACCCAAAGCAACCCCACCTAAAAGCGCCAACAATATTTTCTTTTGAACAACTCCTGGCCTATACATACCACGATTATACTATAAAAAAATAAAGATCTCCATCTTAATAATATCCCACCTTACATCACTCTTCCACGGCCGACGTTGAGTGAATGCTATGTTTGATTGGTTATTTTTTACCCCGTAAAATCTCTTCTATTTCTCTGGAGTGCTACGTAACATGTTACGTAGCTAATTATAATTCAGCTATTAATTTATTTTTTATTTCGATTGGTCTCAAATCCAAATCTGAAAGTTCCTCTAACTTTATCCACATTGGCTCATAAATTCCACTATTGCGGTCTGGGCTATATTCTTCTCCTTCACCACTTCCGAGTTTTCCTCCTAATATATCGCATTGATAAAAATATTCTTTCTGTGGCTCATTATCCTTTTTGATAAAATCAAAATCATACATAAATTCCAATACTGAAACATCTAGGCCCAATTCTTCTTTGCATTCTCTTTTTAGTGCAATGGGATGACTTTCTCCATCATCAACCCCGCCGCCAGGAAAAACAAAATATGTTTTCCCATTTTTAATTCTCTTAATTACCAACAGTGAATCGTCATTTTTAATTATAGCCCTAACCACAATTCTCATATTTTTTATTTCCAATCTGAAATCATTATTTTTTCAATACCCATATTATTTTATAATCTTACCCTAAAAAAATCATAGATATCACTAAACTTCCCAGTAATATGTCTACTGATTCTATCAATAATATTCACAATTTTTTTTCTATCTTGTTTTTCTTCTGTTGTTGTTTTTCTTCTTTCCAAAACTCTAGAAACAACTTTTCCCCACTGTGAAGGAAGATCAAAAAATAGCAAGGCTATAACCTCTTTTCGCGAATAACCATGATCGAGTAAATCAAACATAGCAACAATTCCTCCATCAACAAGGTCTTTGTAATTTTGAGAAAATTGCTCTCCATGTTTCCTTTTTTCTTTTCTATAATTCTTCCCATATTCATATATAGTATCTTTTTTTAATATTGCGTCATGAATATATTGAGCTGAATTACCGGTTTTAAAAAATGCGCACATCTCATCCCCTATCATCATTTCAATGCCTATGTCACGACTTTCAGCGTCTTGTTTCTTTTTTTCTTTTTCATCCACATCCCGTAATATTTCCTCGTTTTCGCCAATAGGAGATGATGCGCTACCGTTATTTATAAACGCTTCATCGATAAGATCATTAAAATTATGCTGATCTTCATGATCACGTGTTTCATCAGAAATACTCTTAAACATTCTTTTAACGACATTATTAGCGTTTTGAAGTGTTACAACGCTTTCCAGACCAGAAAATCCAGAGTTCCACAATTTTACTCCTCCTGACATACTAGCATTTTTAAATTCATCATCATCAATTTCTCTTTTGTTTTTATATGCATTTGAATGAACATACGCATAATCTTCAAAATCAAAAGTTCTTAGATATATAGTAATTGGCAATATTTCAACATTAACATCCCCATAAGGTTGTCTACCAAAAATTTTCTCATATAATTTTTTTCCATCAATGTTCCCTTCTTCATCAATGCAATCTCGAGTATTTTCAACTATACCATTATGTCTTTCGGCATATATTTTTATTGCAGAATCAAAAATACGTCTTTGCTCATCGCATAATGCATATTTATCTTCAAGGTCGGCAATGGATTGCTTAAGCATTTCAACCGTCATTGTCTCTTTCTTTTGCATTAACTCGTACAAATGAGTTTGCATTTCAGTAATCCCCTTACGCTGAAATATTAATTTCTTCTTATATATTTCCAGATTATGTCTTTTTTCTTTTTTACTTCCAACCCTAATTTTATCAATTTCAGAATATGGATCAAATTTTTCGCCAGCATCAAAAACATGTACTTCATTATTTCTTTCAGGTACACGAAAAAATCCCATAATTTTATCTATTTCGTCAATATCTTTTTTTTCTTGTTGTATCCTCATTTCAGCCAACTCTTGCGAAATGCTCTTGGAATAAGTTTGATCGTTTTCAAATTTTATCCCAGATAAATTAGAATTTTGCAATTTTGATGATTCCTGTGTTATGTGTTTTTCACGCATATATAAATAGAATTATTTCCAATCACTTATAATTATTTTCTTGCGGTCGATTTTGAAGGTCATTTTTTGGCGTTCTTTAATCCCGAGTTCGGCGACGATTTCGGATGGGATGACGATTGAGAGGCTTCGCTTCCCAACTCCAGTCACTTTGCGAACAAGTTCTTCTTTCTTTTTCATACTTCTTTATCATTCCGGACAGCAAATCCGGAATCTAGATTAATTTTTATTTTTTATTTTGTTACGTAGCATGTTACGTAGCAAATTATTTTTTGTTTTTTATATCCTGCCAAGAATTTTGTTTCACTTGTCCTTTTGAATCAACAGAAAAAACATACAGCAGCAACTTTTTTGCTACTTGCCATGGAATGCGCCTAAGCGCAATTTTTGCTATTGAATCCGGAAGTGCAAGTCCATAATAATTTCTTGTTGTTCCGCCAGAAGTCATACGAGTTATTATTTGCCCTAATGAATAAACAAAATAATTTTCATTCATTTCCCTACGACTTCCTTCGCCTTTTGCCTCAATAAGAAAATACCGATCATAATTTTGTTTTTTTGCTTTTATATCAACACCATGCTCTCTTAATCCACCAAATTTAAAATGACCCCAGCCGTTAGAGGAGAGATATTTAATAACAGAGTTTTTCACAAACTCTTCTGATAACTTTTTTTCTTTCTTTGTTTTCATAATAAAAAAATCATTTCTGAAATACAAAAAGATGCTCATGCATAATCAAGAGAAAATTACTTTCTTGGGAACGTTTTACCCAAAAGCCGGTGGCTTTGCAGTTATGTTGTTTTTTAATAATATCCTCTTTTAATACAAAACCTTGTTTTAAAAATCGTTCCATAACCTTAAAGGCCAACGGTTGATACATTTTTTCTCTTCTAGTATCCCCCATCAAAATTGCACAATATTTTCCTTTTTTCAAAACGCGAAATAATTCACTGGCAACTTTTTCAATTTCATCACAAAATTCATCCAGACTATGAATGCCAGATAAATCTTCTTTAATTTTTCCTTCGCTATACTTTATAATATCAACATACGGTGGATGAGTAAGAACAAAATCTATTTCCTCATTTTTAATGAATGCCATATTGCGAGCGTCGCACTTCATTATTCTTTGTTTGGAATTGTTTTCAACCTCAAATTCTAATGATTTTTTCGTACGTTCTAGTGCCTCTTCATTAACATCAATACAAGTGATGTGACGATTTAATATTTTTGCCTCTATTGCGGTTGTTCCACCGCCAATCATACAATCAAGAATGTGATCGCTTTCCTTTGAGTAACGCAGGATTAAATTACGCACCACTTCTGGTGCCCAATTTCCTCGCCAATCTGATTTATGTGTTGCCCAGTTTCCACGCCTAGGGAATGACCACACAGTGGTACATTCCATTTCAAATTCATCTGGATGCAATTTTATTTTTGTTTTCATTTTTTTAAATCATCTTTAATTCCAACAGCCATAATCAAAACCTATTTTTTTCAAAATATCTGTAAAGGCAACATATTCAATATTGTGCTCCTTGTAAAAAGCTAGGCTGTCTCGTAATTCAGTTGTTTGATTATTTTTGTCTAATAAATCACCGAAAGCGAATTTTTCTCGAGCTTCATATTCCTGATATCCTACCAAAACTATTTGAAGTGGTTTTTTGTATAAACGTGGCAATTCACCATATTTCAAGGGCACTCCAAGTATTTTTTCACCAGCAGTTCCAGGGGTAGACCAACTTCTGCCCTTCACCTCATAAACAAATTCGTCACATTCTAAATCTGGATCGTATTTTTTATCCCTAAGAGTACTTTTTTTTGCAGTAGTTTGTCTGACATTTTTTCTACCAAGCCTAACAAGTGCCTCCATGACTAAATTTTGACAAAGCAAAGTTGTCCACTGCTTTCCATCTGTGGTATTCATAACGCTATTGCCCCATTCTTTTTCTATCTCCTTTGATTCTTTTAATTTTTTTTCACTTTCAGTATTCTTCAAAGAAATATCCGTAACACCCTCATAGCACCATTTAATAACCTCCGAGTTATCAAGTAATCTTAAATTGTAATTATTCATATTTTTAAAATTTATTTCCAAATTTTTTCAATTCTTTTTGTCATATCAATACTTCTCCGCTCAATAGCATTCTTGAAGTCTTTAACGAAAATATCGCCCCATTTATCTGCTATATCAACGTTGAACTTAAGTTTTGATTTTTTAAATATAGCTTTTTTAAATGACATGGTTTCATTGCTATTTTTTTTATTAAAATCACTAAATAATAAAGTTAAATTTCCAATTTTATCAACATAATCTTTTACTTCACTCTTGGCAAATCCCCATTTTTTAGGTTCTTGAGGTAAAATGTGTTCTATTTCTGGCTCTTTTATGCTTATTTCTGGATTATCATAACTCATTAAGTCTGAAATTGCTAGAGATATTAATTTATTATCCTTCCCATACTTAACATCTGCAATAAAATTCTCAACAAACTGCTCATCAGATGAAACAAGTTTTTTTAATTTTGAAAAAAAACGTTCAGTTTCAGCAGAAACTTCTTCAATATTTTTGCATTCGTAAATTTCTTTACATTGTGTTGAAAAGATTTTTTCATATTTAGAAGGATTTACAGATACGAACCTAGCTCTAACAGTAAAAATCCAGAGTCGTTTAAGAAATTTTTTAAAAAAAGATTGGGTTATCCTTTTTTCTTTAAATGCCCGATGATAAGTCAACAACACCTCATAAACCTGGTCATTTTGCAAAAATCTGAATTTAAATATTTCTTCCAATATATCTTTTGGCAAGTCCAGGTTTTTTTCGTGTTTCCAATATAGCATCCCAAGATATATCTTAGCATCAAATAAAACTGATTCCACATATTCCTTAATTATCTGCGGTGTCTTATTATCAATCTTCTCAGACTTTATTTCCCTATAAAGGTTGGACATAGAAACATGGCCATAAACTGAAATCCATTGGTGCCTAAGAAATTTAGGAAATTTTGAAGCAATTGTTTCATCAAACATTAACTCCATTTCATTCCATAATTCCTCAATTAATGATTGCATTTTTGTATCTCTCGCACTTCCTTTTAAAATAGAATTTTTTACAAGATCTGCTACCGACAAGCCCAATCCTGTAGAATTAAATCCTTCGAAAATACCATATATATCATTTTCAGTTGCACAAACAATAACAATAAACTGCAAATTTAAAACTTTGTTTAAAATACCATCCAAACTATTCAGCTCTGATCCCTTAATTTCTGATAGTATAAATTTTTTTAATATTTCATAGTTGTTTATTAATCGTTTTTGGTTATCAGTTAACTTTTTTATATCAATGTTATCGATTTCGTTATCAACCAACATGTTGAAAATTTTCTGATACATATCTTTGCCAAGTTCTAATCGTTTATATTCAGACTCTACCGATTTCGAAAGATCATCATCCTTCAGATATTTATCTATTCTTGCAATAGTTCTACTGACTTTAGTTTTATCGCTTTTTTTTACTTTTATATTTGAATATGTATCCCTTAGGGCTATTAACAACAAATTAATTGTTGTTAATCTCTGTTGCCCATCAATAACAAGAAGACTTTCGTCACTTACTGCAACTATATTCCCAATGAAATATGGACTCTGATTTGAAATAATTGAGCTCCAAAATTCTTGGATATTTTTATTTGTCCATTTATATGGTCTCTGAAAATTTGGTATCTTAAACATTTTAAAAGAATCACAAAGGGCTGCAAATGTATAAGGCTCTGTTTTTGTAAAATTTGCCATAATTATTTTTTAATAATTTATCACGACAACCTCCTTAATTTTTCCTCTTCCTGTTCCCTTTGAATTAATAGAACGCCCAGCATCAACAGTGTGAATTTTTATTTTTTTGCCTAGTCCAGAATATAATTCATTGATAAATGGCGTATCAGAATTTGAAAGCATAACATAGCAACCTCTCTTGTGGAGCTCCATAAAGGCATCCTTCAATTCTATTTGTTGTTTTTCAAGAAATCCCTCCTTGGTATAACTCGTAAAACTAGACGTTGCGTTAACCGGACAATAAGGTGGATCAAAATAAACAAAATCTCCTTTTTTTGCTTTTTCTAAAACTTTTCCATAGTCCTGATGCAAGATTTTAGTATACTTCATTGCATCATGAGCTTTCCGCAAATTTTCTTCATCACAAATAAGCGGATTCTTGTTATCCCCAAATGGAACATTAAATTGACCACTACCATTAACGCGAAACATTCCATTGAAACAAGTTCTATTTAGATATATAAAACGAGCAGCAACATCAACATCGGAAAGTTTTTTAAAATCTTGCGCACGAACTTTGAGAAAATATTCTTTATTATTTTTCTTTTGATATTCTTTTAATTTTTTTATTAATCCTTCAACGTCATTTTTAATAACATTATAAGTTGTTACCAATTCGGCATTCATATCAGACAAAACAGCTTTTTTTGGTAACAAATCAAAAAACATTGCTCCACCACCGACAAAAGGCTCAAAGTAAGTTGCAGTTTTCGGATCAAAATCATAGGGCGGATACAAATCTCTCTCTCTAAATTGTTTGAGCAATTGCCTTTTTCCTCCAACCCACTTTACAAACGGTTTTGGATTTTCATCTTTGAATTCTTTGTATGCCGATACGATATTTTCAGCTGATACATTTTTAAAGTTCGACATAAAAACCCGCAGATGAATTGGATGAATATTCAAACTGACGGCCATATCTTGTATTATTTTTTGTGTCATATTTTTATTTTAAACTCTTACAGTGATATTATATCATTCAATAAATTCAAACACAACTGTGCATAACTTATTTTTCAAAAATAAAACCTTGTTACGTAACATGCTACGTAACAACATCAGTTGACTTATATTTCCATTCTACTCTCATTCCACCCATAATTCAAGCACAATAAAACAGACTCAAGGCCTGCTTTATTTCAAAAATCTCACATAAATCTGACACGGATTTTCCATGCCCCAACCGGGATAGGGGTGGATGATTTCAATTGGAATAAAACCCAATTTTTCATAAAATTTTCTTGTTCTTGCATATCCTGCATCTTCAACAGTCTCTGCCAAAGTATTAACCTGGCAAACCTTGAATTCCCCGCCTTCAACAGCAAGACTCTCTTCAACAAGTCGCGTGCCAATGCCCTTTCCATGATAAGTCTCCAGCATAAAAAGGAAAGCAATATCAATTGTTGAGTCATTGACTTTCTTATAGCTAATGCAGGCGATCAATTCCTCGCCGTCATATGCTCCATATACTGCTTGATCAGGAAGCTGCACCTTGATTTCATCCAGCCCTTGCTGCGTGAAAAACTCCGGCAATGTTTTCGCAATTCCCAAAGCTTTTTCGAATTCATTTGTTTTTCTAATCACGATTTCCATACATATAATTTTGTTACGTAACATGCTACGTAACAACGTCAGTTGACTTATATTTCCATTCTACTCTCATTTTACCCATAATTCAAGCTCGAAATCATAAAACATGAAACATGGAGCATGGAGCAGAATACCTACTTTAAGCCCGAAATCATTCTTCAATTTCCCAAATTCACGCTTTTTTCTAATTTTCAGTTAAAAAAATTCCCTGCGCTGGTGACAGGAAATTTCTTTTTGAAATCATTACATCGTTTCTTCCATTTTTTTCATCTCCTCTGATGGTTCGAGGATGCCGAAGATGTTGCCTTCGGTGTCATGGTAATATCCATGCAAACCGACAGTTGGAATCTCGTGCTTTTCCATTTGCACTGTTCCACCGGCTGAAAGAATCTTTTGGTGATATTCGTCAAAATTGGAAACTCCCATTGTTGGGATGAATGAATTGGCTCCTCCTTTGGCAGGAGGCTGGTCTTGCTTGCTCATACCACCGTTGATTCCCATGGTTTCCTTGTCGCCTGTCATAACCATCCAATAGTCCATGTTGGCTTCTGGCGTCTCCCACTTTTCAAACTCCCACCCGAACACATCCGCATAGAATTTGGCGGTGCGCGCAGGATCAATTGCGTTGATTTCAAAATGTATGGGTCTTGGATTTTTCATATGATTTTACCCAGTTAAATTGCAAAACCTCCCGCCATTTAACTTGAGTGAATATTAATTATTATGATATTTTCCCACTTTTTTGCGACATTCTTTCATCTTATAAATATTAATACACAATAATCAGAAACCTCTTCCTGCTGGGAAAACAGGATTTTTGGATATAAAAAACGAGCTGGTTTTACCCAACTCACTTTTGACAAATCATATGCAAGTTATGACTCTAAGTCTCAAAAGTTCAATTTGTTTTGCCTGTTTTCTTTCGAGGCAACAGAGAGCGACAGCGAACTCTTAGCGAGCAATCATAGTTCTTCGATTGCGAAGCGTGCCGAGAAAGGAAGCAGGCAAAACAAAAGCTTTTTTTGAACTATAATTACGTAGCACTTTTATGATCTTTGTGTTTAAGATGTATTTCGGAAAATAGTTCTCCTTGCTCCACGTGGATGATTCGTTGTTTTACCAATTCGAGCATTGCAAGAAAAGAAACCACAATTTCAACTTTGTCTTTTGCATTTGCAACAAGTTCGGAAAATGATGTTTGCACTCGGTCTCTCAAGGTGTTTTGCAAATGGACAATTCTGTCTTCCAAAGTTAGAACTTCTTTTACCATTTCTTCTTCCAATTTTTCTTGAACCGGAATTTCGCCCAACACTTTGGCAAAAGCTTTTTGCAAATCAAAAGCAACAATATTTTCTGGCGGATAAAAAAGTGTTGCCAAGCCCAAAAATCCTTCGCGCGCAAAACTTGCTTTTGGCGAATCAAAAATGGGCGCAATCTTTGCCGAAGCATCTTTAAATTTTTTATACTCTGCCAATTGATATTCCAAATCTTTAATTTCCTCCTCTTCCTCTTCAGTAAATTCCAACATCGGAAGCAAGGCTTTGGATTTGATCAAAATAAGACGAGATGCCACTGACAAAAAATCAGCCAGATGAGCAAGCGTGATGTCTTTGGCCTCAGCGATATATGCCAAATATTGATCTGCAATTTTCGCCAAACTTACTCGAGTAATATCAAGCTTTTCCTGCTGAGTCAGTTGCAAAAGCAAATCCAGCGGCCCTTCAAATTGTTCGAGTTTAAAATGATAAGACATAATAATTTCAATAATCAATAACCGACTAACTACGCAAATATTTTTTTTCTAATTCAATTTCTTCTTCACTTTTATTATCCACCAAGGTAAAAGCAGGATACAGCGCAAGCAGAATAACCAACGTGAGGAAAATAAACATTGCTTTGACTGGAAAGACAACCAGCAGCATTGCAGAAATGGCTGTTGCGGCAATATATGCGACACTTCGAGAGGTTCTAAAAAAACTTATAATATCCATATCGTCGCCATCAATTCTTTTGTAAAAATAAGAATCGCGCAATGTTTCGATCATTGCTGCACCTATTCTCGTCATAAAAAGTACCATTCCCCAAATGAAAACTGATGTGCTTGTCACGAAAAAAATACTCAAGGTTGAAATAGCCATCACAAACAAAGCAAAAATTATCATTTCTTTTTCTCCAAGTTTTTTATCCGCAAGCGCTCCCACGGGATAATTAATCAAAATAAAAGGTATCAGCATTATGGTAAAGATTACTCCAATCTGACTCCAAGACATTCCCAAGTCAAGCAGATACAAAGGAGTGTACACGGTCATTAGCGCATAAAAAAATTCCAGCACAAATGACACCCAATATATGCGCATCAAATTCTTGTTCACAAATATTTTTTTTACCAAATCCCGAATGGTTATGTTTCCATTAAATTTATTATTCCCGCCACGCAAACCAACAAGACCAATCACAAAAATCACCATACTGATAAGCATCGACAAAAAGAAAAGTCCGGAATAATCATACACTTCCAAGATGCGAGTAGAAAGAATTGGTCCAAGCATAAAACCAGCGCTGATGATCATCAAGTGAAGTCCGCGTATTCTGCCTGATTTCCTGTCTTCAGAATACGATTCCATAATGATGTCCAACACCACATACATCAAATATGACGTGATGATGTTTATCATCAATAAAAATATTCCAAACATTGACGGCGGAACCATAATAAGCACCGCCATAGCAAAAATTTGCAAAAAGAAAAGCAGGAAAAAAGTTGTTGATTTTCCCAAACGCTTGATGAATTTATGCATATTCAAAAGACCAAGCAGCGACACGACATACGCCAAGAAATAAAAAACACTCACATTTTCGCTGCCCAAAGACAATTTGAAATATGACGATTCAACATAAACAAGAAGCGATTGAGAAAAACCCAACAAAAAAGAAACAAACGTTATCAATTTCAATTTACCATCATTAAGCTTTTCCTTGTGTTTTTTATTTGCCATTAATTTTTACCCCGTTAAATTAGCTTTTTGTAATCATTTAACTGGGGTTATTTTTATTTTTGAATTATTATTTTGCGCTTAATTCTCTCTGGCAATTTTTATCATATTTTCCAATCTTGTTCTGGCGGAAATGATAGACAACATCTCAACATCAACCTCACACAAGGCGTGACCATTGCTCAAAGGACATTCCTTAACAAACCCAACCATTTCAACAATGTAACCCTTTTTAATATTCTTCGCCACCAAAAAAACATTTTCCCTGTCAGGGATAATAATAGCCTTGGCTAAAGATGAAGAATGACTTATTTCCAAAAACAAAATGCCCCCATGATCTTCTATTTTTTCAACAATACCTCTGACTTTAACTTGTTTCCCTTTGTATTGTTCAAGTTTTTCTATCTCTATATTATCAGCCATACAATATCAATTAAAATATAAAAGCCGTTATACTTTTTTAAAAAATATTGATCATTTGACAAGTTTTATATGCAAATCTTTCAATTGCTTTTCATCCACTTCACTTGGGCTATTCATCATCAAGTCTCTGCCGCTACCATCTTTCGGGAAAGCATAAATATCGCGAATAGAATCAAGATCATGAAGAACCATAAGAATTCTATCTATTCCAGGAGCATTTCCACCATGAGGAGGAGCACCGAATTTAAACGCATTAATCAATCCTCCGAAACGAGCATCAACTTGTTCCTTTGTGTATCCAGCAATTTCAAAGGCTTTATACATAATTTCTGGATCATGGTTTCTGATTGCCCCACTTGAAGCCTCAAAACCATTAATCACTAAATCATACTGATAAGCCAAGATGTCTAATGGTTGTTTTTCCTCCAATGCTTTGAGCCCTCCTTGTGGCATTGAAAATGGGTTATGCTCAAAATCAATTTTCCCCGGTTCTATTTCTGAATATGAATACATTGGGAAATCAACAATCCAACACCATGCTGCTTTTGTATTGTCTTTGAGTCCTAATTTTTTCGCACATTCACTTCTGACGGCTCCCAAGGCGCTGCAAACAGTTTTCCATACATCAGCTCCAAAGAAAATAATATCCCCTGATTTAGCTTCAACTTCATCTGTAATTTTTTTAGTCAAATCATCTCCCAAGAATTTAATGATCGGCGATTGCAATTCTCCATCTTCTTTAATCACGATGTATGCCAATCCTTTTGCATCTTTGCTTTTTGCAATTTCCACAATTTCATCGATTTCTTTTCGACTAAATTTCGCCCCTCCTTCAACTTTCAAAGCATGCACAACCCCGTCGTTTTTAATAGCATCAGTAAAAACTGAAAAACCACAATCTTTAACAAGCTCGGTTATTGGTTTAATTTCCATTTCGAAGCGGAGATCTGGTTTATCACTACCATATCTTGTCAAAGCCTCTTTCCATGGAATCTGCCTGAATCTTCCATTTTCTCCCATATTTACAATTTCCTTGTTGGAAAATTTATCTGTAAGTTCAATCATCAACGGCTCCATAACCTTAAAAATATCATCCTGACCAACAAAACTCATTTCCATATCTAGCTGATAAAATTCGCCATAATGCCTGTCCATTCTTGGGTCCTCATCTCGAAAACATGGGGCAATCTGAAAATATCTATCCATTCCACCAACCATAAGCAGCTGTTTAAATTGCTGTGGCGCTTGAGGCAAGGCATAAAATTTTCCTGGGTGCAAACGAGAAGGAACCAAGAAATCACGAGCTCCCTCTGGAGATGAATTTGCCAAAATTGGAGTTTGTATTTCAACGAAATTCAATTTCTGAAAATAATCCCTCATGCATTGAAAATATTTAGCCTTAAGTTCCAAAAGAGATTGAACTTCTGGTCGTCTAAGGTCGACAAAGCGATATTGCAACCTGAGTGCTTCATTTGCTTCCCCATTTTTTTCTCCATCAATTTCAAAAGGAGGTGTTTGAGATTTGTTTAAAATATCAAGTTCAATGGCTTCAATTTCTATTTCTCCAGTCTTTAATTTTGAGTTAATCATGCTTTCTGGTCGAGCTATGACATTTCCAGTAACTTTAATAACCCATTCGTTTCTTATCTTATCAACCTCATCCATTATGTCGCCATTTTTAACAGGATCAAATTTAATTTGAGTTATTCCATAACGATCTCGAAGATCGATAAAAGCGATGCCGCCATGATCTCTTCGACGATGTACCCATCCAGTCAAAACCACTTTTTGCCCAACCAATTTTTCATTTAATTCTCCGCATGTGTGTGTTCGCATCATAATTCAGCTTTTAACGTTTGATTTTGAAACAAAACATTTCAATACCAACCACATTTTATTCATTATATATATTAATATAACCCCTAATCTACCTAGAGATTGTAGCTCAATATACCAAAAAAGGCAATTCCGCGAGGGAAATCGTCTCAGCACCTTCAATATTATTCTTTATATTCACAAATATAGTATTTTTGATCTTCTTTTGCTTCTACTGTTATGAAAAATTCAATATTTCACTTAGTGATTGTAAATTCTTTTTTACTGGGATTAACTCCTTGAAGTATTTCCCATTCTTCCAATAAACTTTATACGCATTGGCAGTTTTTTTGGATTTCAAAATCTTATATTCATCGTCAATAATTTCAATAGCGCAGCAATTATCAATCGCGATGGCCACTCCTCTGTTTTTCTTCATCATTTCCTTAAGTGATTCTTCGCGACCCTTTTCAATATCATAATGAGGACAATGCAGAGCTGGAATCATATTCAAACCTTTCACGCGAATCATACTCGCCTCTTTGTTTTTTCCAAATCTGGCAGAATCAGAGTTGCCATATCGAAACCAGCAAATAGAACCAGCCGACAATCCAGACAAAACAATACCCTTTTTCATTGCTTTTTCCAATAAAGCATCAACTCCGAATTTCCTCCAAACCTTCATCATCTTCAATGTGTTTCCACCTCCTACATAAATTATGTCAGAATTTAATATTTTATCTGAAATTTCTTTTTTTGAATATTTTTTAATTATCAATTCAAGTGAATCGATTTTGCATCCCAATTTCTTTCCAAAGTGATTTTGAACAGATTCAATATACCCAAGTGCATCTCCACTAGCCGTAGGAATAAAAAGTAGCTTTGGATTTTCTTTTCCTGAACGTTTTACTATTTCACGATCAATAGCCAATGTTTCATTTTTAACACCAGCCCTGCCTATCTCCCCACCACCAATCGCAATAATTTTTCTCATATTTCTTTTTAACTCAACAGTTCTGTTACTCGCCGGGCAAGATCGCTGGGGACTAGGCGTGTTTTTTCGTAAAAATCAGTCACTCCCATATCTCGCACCGGCTGGATATCCCCTTCGATCAATGATGCTGAAATCACAATTATAGGAATGTTTTTGGTTTTGTCATCCAACTTAAGACGCTTGATAATTTCCTCTCCACCCATCGCAGGCATAACCATATCAGTGATAATCAAATCGTATTGGTTTTCAGTTGCAAGCTTACTTCCCCAAGCACCATTTTTGGCATATTCAAGACAGAACCCTTCGTTTTCCAATTTTTTTCCAAACATTTCCAAAAAAATTTCTTCATCTTCAATAAAAAGAATTTTCTTTCCAACACAAGCATCGTCTTCTTTCTTGCTAGACAAACGCTGTTTGTTTTTTTTCTGTTCTCCATATTCATTCAAAAGTCTTTGCACTTCAACCACAAGCTCAGAAGGACTAAACTGCGTCTTGCCTATAAAATCATTGGCACCATTTGCCATTGCTTCCTTTTCATTTTCAGTCTTATTAAGATTGCTCAAAATGATTATTTTCAAATCGCTGTCATATTGCGTGTTGCTGCGAAGTTCTTTCAACACATCCATTCCACTCATTTCAGGCAAAACCATATCCAAAAGAATAAGATCGAATTTGTCTTCTAATGCAAATTTTAAAACTTCTTTTCCTGTCACAGCATTAACAACATCAAAGCCAGCCGATTCGAATTTTTTTTGATATATTTCAGCAATCATTGGATCATCCTCCACCAACATTATCTTAGCCATAAATTGAACTTTTTTTGTTATTTTTACTATTTTTTAATATTTGAAGTATAACCAATTCAAGGGTAAAAAGCAACCCAATCATGGATCACTAAACATAAAACATAAAACAAAAAAATAAAGACTCTCCATAAAAAATCAACTTGTACCTATGTTCCATGCTATGTGCTCAATGTTTCAAGTTTTGCGATAACCTCATCTATTATCCACCCTGGTGTGCTTGCTCCGGCGGTTACTGCCACTTTTTTGCAATTAGCAAACCATTTACTTTCAAGCTCTGAAGCTCGCTGAACAAAATATGATGACTCATTGACGCGCTTGGCGATTTCCCAAAGACGTTTTGAATTTGCACTTTCTGGCGATCCGATAACAATAACAACATCGTTTTCTTGCGCCAACTGTTTTATTTCTGTTTGGCGATGATGTGTGGTCAAACAAATAGAATCAACGACTTCTGCTTTTGGATATTTTCGTGAAATTTGAGCGGCAGCTCTGTCAACAAATTCTTGATCTTGTGTCGTTTGCGACAAAACTGCGATTTTCTTTTTTGGGTCAAGCACAAGCCCGCACAAATCCTCATCACTTTCTATGAGCACGGCAATTTTCTGCGCCCATTCAAAAATTCCCCTCACTTCTTTATGATTTTTTTCGCCAATAAGAACGATCTGAGTATCCCGATCGAAAAATGTTTTTGCCAATCTCTGCACTTTAATTACACGCGGACAAGTGGCGTCAACCAGTGGAACTTCATATTCCTTGGCAAGCTCATAAAGTCTTGGTCCGATGCCGTGAGACGTGATGACGAGCGTCCCAACTTCGTCTTTTATTTTTTCAAAAAAATCCTCAAGCGGACCCTCAACGTGCACTTTTTGAATTCCCATTTTTTCAATTTTTTCCACCACGTCCTCATTATGAACAAGCGAGCCCAGCACAAAAATAGGCCTCTTTACTTTCGGATCCTTGGCGATTTTTTCCACAATATCATATGCCCGCTCCACTCCCTCGCAAAAACCAGCATACTGGCTAAGTGTAATTTCCATAATTTTTATATATTATTCAATTCGCTAAATTATATCCATCATCAGCAAAAAAAGCAATCGGGGGGTCAGCTGCTTGCACTTGAATAGTGTTTCAAGGAAAACTCCCAGAACCAGCGCGATCCAAAGAAAAAAACAAACGCCACTACAAATGAAAGTGCAGTGAATTGCCAATCAATATCAATATTGGTCAAAATCTTAGCAGGAACTGTTGCCACAAAAGCCAGAGGGACAATAAAAGTAAAAACTCCTCGCACAATTTTATTATAGTAAATATCAACAGGATATTGAGAATTTATTGTGATTCTTTCCATCAAAAGCCACAGACCAGACCCATCAATAATCCAAAAGGAAAATGAACGAAAGAATATATCAAAACTATACAAAGCTATTACTCCGTTAATAAGGAGCATTAAAAATAAAATGAAATGTCCCAAATCAAAACCAATGGTATTTCTCATAGCCAAAATTATCAAAATAATTCCAGTCACAATGCGCAAACTATCTTCAGGATCACCTTTCCAAAAGGAAACAAGGAATTGAGAATTGATTGGTTTCAGCAAAATTCCATCCAGTGTTCCGTCTTTAATATGAACATTGATAGCATTAAGCATCGAAAATAAAACCCACATTATACCCTCCACAATCATATAGCTACCGACCACGCCCAAAACCTGATAATATGACCATCCTGCTATTGAATCAATATAACCGAAATTAACTTTTATAAATAAAATGCTAAGCATCATAACTAACAAGGTTGCCACGAAATTCATAAAGAATGATGCGGGATATGCCACCCATCTCATAATATTTATTTTTTGCAAATGCAAAAAAATAAGAAAATATTTTTTAAAGTTTTTATAAACCATATCCTTCGTATTTTTTTAAACCTTTCTTATATAATAGTTGAGCGAGAAAATACATACCAATGCACCACAAAACTGGGACTACTATCATTTTATAATCGAAATTTACTCTTCCCGATGCCAAACTAACTGGCACAAAAAACAGATATTTGAACGGCAAAGAATCGCTAATTAATGAGAACCATTTTGGCAAAAGATCCAATGGGATCAATCCTCCCTGCATAAAGTTGATTACAACCCAGCATGTATAGAAAAAACCTTTAGCTTCAGCTGTCCAAAAAGCGACTATCCCTACAATGAAATACACCAAAAAATACAACCCATAACTCAGCATTGCACAGAGAGCAAAGATTGCATATGTCGTATAATTTTGCGCATGCGTAATATAATTCCTGAGCACAAACAAAACAACCAGAATAATCGGTAAAAAAATCATAAGTCGATAAGCAAGATTTCCCATATGCTGGGAAAACTTGTATTTCAAATAATTTATAGGCCTTAATACACTGGATGTTATTTGTCCATTGTTTATTTCATCGCCAACGCTCCAAGCAGTGTTATCACCAATTACCAATAAATGAAATATGGTCACAAAAACATAATATGAAATCATTTCTTCAAGAGAATATGTTCCTATTTGATTTCCTTGCCTATAAATGGAGTTCCAGAAATAAAAAAGAACGATAAATGAAATGAAGACTGAAACCATCGTGATGAAATTATTCATCCGATATGCAAGATTCTTTTTTATACTGTTTGCTGCTACCGCAAGATATTTCCCCATTTGTTATTTTGTAAAAATATTTCTAATAATACTTTCGATATCCTCTTCATCAATTTCGAGATCTTTGACTTCCAAATTTGAAGATAGAATTTTTCCAACCACATCCTTAACCTTTTCACGTGGAATTTCAAAAACGAGCTTAAGAAAATCAAATTCGACCAACGCGCCAAATTGTTCCACATCCTCTCTCGAAACTTCTTTTTCAAAATAAATTGTTATCTTTTTATTGGGCACATATTTTGAAATCAAATCTTCCAATGACCCATCATAGATAATTTTTCCCATATCTATAATCACAATGCGTTTGCAAAGCTGGGCGATATCTTCCATATAATGCGAAGTCAAAATGATCGTGGTCTTTCTTTCTTGATTATATTTTTTGATAAAATCACGAATCTTTTTTTGTGCCACCACATCCAAGCCAATTGTTGGTTCATCCAAAAAGAGAACTTTTGGACTATGCAAAAGAGCAGCAATAAGTTCACATTTCATACGTTCACCAAGAGAAAGTTGACGCACCTGTTTGTTCACGATCCCGCCAACATCAAGCAACTCAATCATTTCAGACAGATTTTTTTCAAAATCCTCATCATTAACTTCATATATTTTTTTGTTGAGCAAAAAACTTTCCATTGGTGGCAAATCCCACCAAAGTTGCATCTTTTGACCCATCACAAAAGCAAATTGCATTTGATATTCCTTTTGTCTTTTAATCGGCTCATATCCCGAGACTTCCACTTCTCCACTTGTTGGTGTCAAAATTCCAGCCAACATTTTTAAGGTTGTAGTTTTACCTGCTCCATTTGGACCCAAAAAGCCCACAAGTTCCCCTTCTTCAATCTTGAAACTAACATCTTTCACGGCTTCTTTTTGCTTTTTTTCTCTTGCAAAAAGATTTCGCAGAGAATGCTTGATCCCTGGATTTTTTTCTACATATTCATATGTCTTGCACAATTTTTTTACCTCAATTATTGGTTTTTTCATAAAATTCCTTTTTTTCAGAAAATAATTTTATGTTACGTAGCATGCTACGTAACATAAAATCCTCCGCCTGTGACAACGAAGGATTTTGTGTTGCAAATTATTTTTTCAATAATTGCAGAAATTCCTCAACTGTCATTATCTTACTTTCGCTTTCATTGCGTTTTTTAACTTCAATCCCGCCAGCAGCCAAAGTTTTTTTACTGATCACGACGCGATATGGAATTCCGATCAAATCACTGTCAGCAAATTTTTCGCCTGCTTGCACTTCCCTGTTATCAAGGAGAACTTCAATGCCTTTTTCCAAAAGCTGCGCATAAATTTTTTCCGCCTCCTCATTTTCACCCAAACTCAAAAGATGCACAGAAAATGGCGCAATATTTTCTGGCCACACCAAGCCTTTATCATCAGCAAATAATTCTGCGATTACTCCCATTAAACGACTGACACCAATACCATAACATCCCATAATGATTGATTGCTTCTCACCTTTTTCATCACTGTAAAATAATTCAAGAGCATCAGTATATTTACTTTCCAAATGAAAAGTATTGCCAACCTCAACACCTTTTTTCTCTACCAAATCTTCGCGCTTAAGTCCAAGCTTCTCAAGATTTTCATCTGTGAATATTTCATCATTAATTGCAATCTTCTTTTTCTCGTCAACATATATCTTGTCCTCTCCCACCTCACTCAATGTTTGAAATTCATCACTAAATCGTGGCGTGAAAATTCCGCCATCAGCATAAGTTCGATAAGTGATTTCTCCCAATCCCAGTCTGTCATACACTCGGAAATAAGCTTTTACGATTTTTTCATATTCCTCTTCATGCTGCTTTTGATCACGAGAAAAAGTATACATATCCTTCATCAAAAATTCGCGACCTCGCAAAAGTCCACTTTTGGCACGTTTTTCATTTCTAAATTTATTTTGAATCTGATACACAGCAAAAGGCATATCTTTATATGAACCAAGATAATTGCTAACAGCGTCCACAATTGGTTCTTCATGGGTCAACCCTACTCCAAGCTCTGTCCCATTTACAAGTTTGGTTTTAAACCAATTGTCCACCTTGGCATCATCCCAACGATCAGTTTTTTCCCAAATCTCCTTAGGCTGAAGTGTTGTCATCATAAGCTCTTGTCCACCAACACCGTTCATTTCTTCGCGAACAATTTTTTTAATATTTTCAAGAACCCTAAGACCAAGTGGCATATATGCATATACGCCCGCCATTTCCTTATGAATAAAACCAGCCCGAATCAACAGCTGTGCATTTTTGGCAACTTCATCAGATGGCGCATCTTTTTTAGTTTTAGTAAAAAGTTGTGATTGTTTCATATGGGTCAGTTATAAAGTTCATAAAGTTATAAGGTTCATAAATCTATTGTATCAAATTTTTGCTTTATTGCAAGCAAAAACAGCCTCATTAAAAGGCTGTTTTTTGATTAAGATATTCATTTAACCTTGGCATACATGTGACAGTCTATGTATTTTCCATCTTTAATTGTATATTTTTTATGGATTCCCTCAAATTGCATACCAACTTTTTTCATAACATTCATTGATTTAACATTGTCAGCATGAGCAAAAGCACAAATGCGACGAAGCCTAAACTCGGAAAAAATATGAGTCATAAATTTTTTCACTGCTTCAGGCATAATTCCTTTCCCCCAGTGTTTTTCAGCCAACCAATAACCAATCTCCGCCTTATGCCCGTGCACAATTTTATGTGCACCAACAGCACCCACAACCTCTCCGTCAATTTCAATCATCATAACATAATCTTCTGGCTTTTCCTTTTTCATTTCCATCTCTTTTCTTCTAGCAAATTGCTTTGCATGTTTGAGCTCATACGGAAAAGGCAACTGTGATAGATTTTTAATAACATTCCAATTATTAATATTTCTTGCAATATCTTTTGCATCTTTCAAAACCATTGGTCTTAAAATAAATCTTTTAGTTTTAATAATTTTCATACATGTTATATGTTTTATGATATATGCTCTACCGGTATTTCAATAATAAATCTTGAACCCTTGCCGGCGCCATCAGATTCAACCCAGACTTGGCCGTGGTGTGTTTCGGCGATGGCTTTGCCGACATATAGTCCCAAGCCGGTGCCACCGACGTGAAGACGTGACACATCCTTGCCACGAGAAAACTTTTTGAAAAGATATGGGATTTCCTCTTTTGGAATGCCGATGCCGGTGTCGGAAACTGTGATACGAATCATTGTTCCAAATTCCGATTTTTTTCCAACAATAACAAACCCGTTCTCATCAATCACAACACCTTCTTCTCTAAGTTCAGCTTTGACTGTTGCTCCTCCTTTTTCAGTATATTTAAGCGCATTATCAATAAAATTGGAAACCAATTCTCGAATCTTGGAATAATCCATCACAATCTCCGGCAAAGGATTTTCAGGCAACTTAATATCCAAATAAAGCTTTTTGTTTTTAGCAATCAAAATAAAATTGTCATAAAGCTCCTTGATCAGTTTTTCAACGCTAGCTTTTTCAAAAGTAAATTGCATTCTGCCAGATTCGATGCGCGAAACATTTAAAAGATCCTCAACCAAATTTACCAAGCGTTCTGCCGAAGAATACACTTTTTCCAGCGCACCATGCACACTCTCACTTACTTCTCCATATGATCCTTCTAGCAAAAGCGAAGAAAAACCCTTAATTGCCGTGATTGGTGTGCGCAATTGATGCGACGCAATCGAAATAAACTCCGTCTTTGCATTGTCCAATGTCCTAAGCTGATCATTCGCTTGCGCCAACCTTGTTGCCATTTCTTGAAGCTGTTCTTTACGTTCAACTTCGTGTTTTACACTACGGATCAATGCTATCCCAATTCCACCTACAATTACCAATGTTACACCTGTCAAAACATTGCTAGTAAGATTCTGAGCAAAGAAAAATTGAGAAGCAACAAGAGCAACGAGCGACAGTACTAGAGCTTGAGCTCCGACAAGCTTAATATGGAATGCCCCAAATTTAACAATAAGATAAGCAAGAAACCCCAGAAAAATAGGCATTCCAAACAAGCCATACTGCTCAAAATTATAATTTTCTATTATACCTTTTTCATTTAAATAACTCACAATGAAACCCGTGCTCAAAAAAAGAAACAGAAAAAATTCAATACCTATAGTAAGAAATATTATTTGTCTTTTTTCGCCTTGTTCAGCTTTTTTTATTTTTATAAGAGACAATAAAAAAATCCATAAAAAAATCACCAGGCTTGCCAAATAATAATAATTTGTAAAATATTGACCTTCAAAAGCTTCGCAGGCAGTCCCATCGAATCCTCCAAGATTAAATCTAGTTGGCAAAAACAAAATAGTTGGCAACAATATCAACAATAACACTATTTTTTTGTGAATAGACAGATCTTTCTTTTCAATAAAGACATAAAAAAAATACAGACTTAATACATATATAGAGAGATACAAAAAACCAAAAAATGACCATGCAAACATCACAACATTACTGCTATCATAAAACAACCAAACAGTAATATCAGCCAAAGACCATAATGAAAAAAATATTGTTATCAAAAGCAACAATTTGCTAATCAAACTTTTTTTATCCTTAAAAAAAACAAACGTCCCAATTAACAAGGCCACCAGGGCTGTTGGCACATGAGAATAATAAAGCAATTTTGATGCTTCTGCCACTGCCTCACCGCAAGCTTCAAGGCTCGTCAGATATATGTCCATATTTTTTGTTTTTTAAAAAAAATTAGTTATTTCGTGGAATTACTTTTTTTATTTCCGATGGATAATGCCACCAATGAGAATGAGATTCGCTTTCAACTGGTATTGCAGGCACAATCAAAGGCTTTACGCCAAAAATATCAATCAGCTTATTAATCGCAGGAAAAACTATTTCTTTATTAAAATTATTTTCTGCCATTTCCTCCTTTGCTGAAAAATTTTCAAAAAGAATTCCATAACAAACAAAAAGTGCCAGATAATATAGATAGAAATCTTTTGGCTTGCTACCTTTTCTTCTGAACCAGGGCGATATATCAAAAACTTTTCCGTCTGCATCTGGCAAAAGTTCAAATAATGATCTATGATGAAAATCAACTAAGTTTTCATCCCATAAAGTTTTTATATCGCAAAATCTTTTTCCCTCACAATCCTGTATGTTTACTATCTTCTTAACATCAATAATTTCGTAAAAATTCTTTCCCAATCCATTAAAAAAAGACATTCTGCATAAATTATACTTATCTCTGTTTTTCGCTATAAACTTATCATCTGGAAATTCAAAAAATTTGACATCGAGTCCCGACTGCTTAGCTAAATCAGCAAAATAAAGTGATTCGTAGTTTGGGCTTGCAAGATGCCTAACTATAACCGAAAATGGATCCTTAAGAAAAAATTCAGGCACATCCCCATTCAAAAAATCATCTACCTTCTTTCTTAATTCCTTATCATTCCACCTTTTCCAGACTTCTTCTTTTGCAACAGATAGTGGAGTGTAAATATCTTCTATTGAAAATTTATTTTTTTTAATTTTTTCTTTTTGATTCACATTCATGAAATCACAACTCTTCTTAACATTTAACTTGAACTGCTTTTGATTGCCACCTTTTTATATTATACTCCTGAATTGTTTTTAAAAAAACCTCATAACCAACTCCTTTAGTGACGAAACTGCCACAAAAGCAACTCCGGTCCACCAAACATTTGAAACAAAAATACTTCCCCAAAAAACTTTCCAATCTCGTTTACTGAAACCGTTATAAAGATGATATCCGGGTCTTAGATATACGGTCGTAATGAGTGGATCAAATGCTATGGATAAAAATATAAACTGACCAATTTTATTTCTATGAAAAATCCAATACATAATTTTTTTTCCTTTCTTCCTCCATTTTTTTCTAGCAATTTCTTCTTCTTCCTTAAAAAAATCTTCCACTAATTCTTTGACTGTTTCAATACCAAGCCAGTCTTTTTCCAGGAAATCATACACCCACACAATACCGAGACAGACAATGGCCGAAAGAACCGCCATCGTCACTCCACCATAAATAGGACCTAACTCATATATAACATATGGGTAAAGCAAATAATCGAAAGCATAATCAAAAGAATGAAAAACGATATGGCCAATTGCCAAAATTTTCAAGTTGAATTTTTTTATCCACCCAAATTTCATAAGTTAAATATAAATCTGAATTGTCAGCTGGGACAATTATCACTAATTATTCAGTCACATCAAATTCTGCAGATTCACTCTCACCTTCATCCTCAGTCGCCACCATGTCATCAATCACACAAGTCGGATCTTCTTCAAGATCACAAATAATTTCGTCAGATTGGAGTGCCAAGCATTCCTCATCACTTTCTTCACATTCAACAACATCTTCTTCCACTGGATTATCTATAACAAATTGAATCGGATCGACACAGGCTGAAGCATATTGCGCCGCCATAAGTTCCTCGCTGCAAAAAGTTTCTGAACACTTTTTCTCGCCATCTTCACAAGTCCATGGGTCACAATCTTCATCAGTCTCAGGATTACAAAGCGGAATGTTCGCAGCTTTTCTTGCTGCCACTGAAAAATACCAAACGTCTAATTCAGGATCACCAGTGCAAGCCTCGCCCTCCACTGTCGACTCAGGATCACACTCCCAAACAAAACACGCGTCCTCATATGGATCGCAATCTATCTGTGCTTCGATGACGTAATCCTTTTTGACCATAATTCGCCAATAGGTTGCCCCCACTGAAGCAATAATTAAAAGCGCCAAAAACCAAAGTAATATTTTACTTTTTTTATCCATAGAAAAAAATTTTAAAAATTCAACACTTTTATTATACCATAGATATTAAACCAAAAAAAACGCTCCAACATCGCGGAGCGTTTTTTGTGCGTGTGCAAAATTTATTTCAACTTCTCTCCGAAATATTTCTGCAGTTCGGAGATTGCAATTCTTTCCTGCTGCATTGTGTCACGGTCGCGAACTGTGACAGTGCTGTCTTCAAGTGAATCAAAATCAACCGTCACACAATATGGAGTTCCAATCTCATCTTGTCTGCGATATCTTTTCCCAACATTTCCATTATCATCAAACTCACACATAAAATCCTCGCTCAGATTTTGGAAAATTTCTTTGGCCTTTGCAACCAACTCTGGCTTATTTTTCATCAATGGAAAAACTGCAACCTTGATTGGCGCAACAGTGTTGGGAAACTTCATCACAATGCGCTCACCATCCTCCAATTTTTCCTCAGTATAACCCGCGCAAATCGCAGTCAAAATTAAACGATCCAAACCAACCGTCGGTTCAAGCACGTGCGGAGTAAATCTCTCATTGGTCACTGGATCAAAATATTCAAGTTTTTGTCCTGAAAATTTTGAATGTTGAGTCAAGTCAAAATCGCCGCGATGTGCCAATCCAAAAAGCTCTCCGAATCCGAATGGAAAATTATATTCCGTATCGATGGTCTTTTTGGAATAATGTGAAAGTTTTGCCTTGGGATGCTCATAGCGACGCAAGTCTTCTTTTTTTGCACCAAGCGAAAGCGCGAATTCTTCTTGCTCATCCAACCATTTTTCAAACAATGGTTCCCAATCAGTTTCAGGCTTAATAAAATATTCGATTTCCATTTGTTCAAATTCTCTGATTCTGAAAATGAAATTTCTTGCCACAATTTCATTGCGGAAAGCCTTTCCAATTTGTGCAACTCCAAAAGGAATTTTCACGCGCATTGAATCAATAATATTTTTGTAATCAGAGAAAATTGCTCCTGCGGTTTCCGGACGAAGATATATTGGGCCATCAACACTATTCATTTCAGTTTGAAACATTTGACTCATATTTCGCACTTCAGTCCAGTCTGACTTTCCACACTCAGGACATTTAAGCCCAGCTTGCAAAGTCTTGGTCATTTTTTCCAATTCCCCTTCCATATCCTCTCCTGTCAATTCTTTTACAATGTGATCAGCGCGAAATCTTTTTTTGCAATTTTTGCAATCCACTGAAGCATCATTAAATCCTCCAATGTGACCGGAAGCTTCCCAGAGTTTAGTGTTGAGCAAAATTGGTCCATCCATTCCGACAATGTCTTCGCGTTTTTGCACAAACTTTTTCCACCACATCTTTTTGATGTTGTTTTTCAGTTCCGTTCCATATGGACCATAGCTATATGAATTTGCCAGCCCTCCATAAATTTCAGAAGTTGGAAAAATAAATCCCCTTCTTTTGCAAAACGAAACAATGTCCTCCATCTTTGCCACTTTTTTTTCTTCCATATGATTCTACTAATTACAAATTTAAATAAATAAAAAACCCATTTCGCGCACATCAACTAAGTTGATATAAGCAAAACGAGTTTCAAATAAGTAGCTCGCCTGCCCCGTGCATTTCCCAAAAAATCATACCAAAATTTCTTGGTTATCACGGGACCTCGAAACATTTCTTGCGAATTTAAAATCTCGGAAATGTTTACGGGGCGGTTCCACCCGACTTTCCTGTCACTCACGAGTGACGGGACAACTCTTTTTTATGCAAGTTCGATTTTCCCTTATTACAGGGGAAAAGGAGCCACCCCTTTCTCAACCTCACATAGCTCTATTATACTCCTATTGACAGAATTTGTCAATGATGCTACAATTGTTTTTTATGTTAATACCCTTCAGTTGTTTGGTCATCAAGCGTATCTATACATAAAAAACATTTAATTTTTTGTGTATACGATTCTTGCTTGGAAGCTTCTTCCCAGTTTGTTTTGTTTAAAATATACATGCATAGCAGAAACTTCAAAGCGGGCAGTTCGCGCCCGACGCGCTCAAGAGCGCCATTCCAAGGCGGACAAAAAAATTCATTCAATAACCAAGGTGGTCGCAAAAAGCGTTTCACTGGAAATTATATTGATATCAGCCGATTTATTAATAAAGCGGCACCAATCGTCGAGGCTGAGGCATATGTCCCAGACACTATTTTTGCTGATTTCAAAATAGAGGAATCAATCAAGAAAAATATTGCTGCTCGTGGCTTTGAGCACCCAACTCCAATTCAAGATAAAACCATCCCCCACATTCTTGAGGGAAAAGATTTAATTGGACTAGCCAACACAGGCACAGGAAAAACTGGAGCATTTTTGCTTCCAATGCTTGATAAGATTATCAAAAATCCTCATGAAAAACTTTTGGTTGTTGTTCCAACTCGCGAACTTGCTATCCAGATTCAAGAAGAATTCCGCGCCTTTGCTGCTGGACTTCGCATTGGGTCAGTGGTGGTTGTTGGTGGTGCCAACATTCGAACTCAAATCGAATGTCTTCGCTCACGTTACAATGTTGTGATCGGAACTCCAGGACGACTCAAGGATTTGATTCAACGCAAAAATCTTCATCTCAACACTTTTGCAAATGTGGTTCTTGATGAAGCAGACCGTATGCTTGATATGGGATTTATGCCTGACGTTAGATATTTGCTTTCACTTGTTGCGCCAAAAAGACAAACTTTGTTTTTCTCTGCAACACTTGCCCCTGAAATTGAAAAATTGATTCAAGAATTTTTGGTTGACCCAATCAAAATTTCAATTCGAACTCGAGAAACTGCAGCTAACATTGATCAGGATGTTGTGCGCGTCAAACCAGGCGAAGACAAAATTGAAGTCCTGCAAGACCTTTTGCGCAAAGCAAACTTCTCAAAAGTTTTGATTTTTTCTCGCACCAAACACGGAGCTGAAAAACTTTCAATCATTTTGGGTAAAAATGGATTCAAGGCTCAATCAATTCACGGAGACAAATCTCACGCTAAACGTCAAAAAGCACTCAAACTTTTCAAAGAAAACTACGTTGAAATTTTGGTGGCAACCGACGTGGCTGCTCGCGGACTGGACATTCCAAATGTTTCGCACGTGATCAACTTTGATGTGCCTGCAACATATGAAGATTATATCCACCGCATCGGACGAACAGGCCGCGCCGGCAAAACCGGAACAGCCTTGACCTTTGTATAAAACAAGCCTTCAAACATACAAAAAAATCCACTATTTCTACTTAAGAATGGTGGATTTTTTTAATTGCGCCTTCGGCCTGGAGAAGTTTTTTCTTTTTTTCAGATCCCCTATTGTATCCTCCAATTTTTCCATCGCTTCGAATAACCCTGTGGCAAGGGATATTGGGATCATGATTTTTATTAAGCACATTGCCAACCGCGCGATAAGCCTTTGGACTGCCAACAAGACTAGCGACTTCTTTGTAAGTTAAGGTTTTTCCTTTTGGTATTTTTGACACCTGAGCAAGAACCTTATTGATAAACATTGAAGAAGTCCTGTACCCAGGCTTGCCAACTTTTCCGCCAGTTTTTGAATAATTTCTCATTTTTATAAATCGCTCAACAATTTAACAATTTATATTTAAAGCGCCAACTCTATTATCTTATTTACAAGCTCCTTATAACTCATACCTTTATTCATCATAAGCTGTGGATACATAGAAAATTGGGTAAAGCCAGGCAGGGTGTTTATTTCATTAAAATAAACTTTATTTTTTGTCACAAAGAAATCCAGCCTTGAAAAACCCCTGCAATCACAAAGGTGATAAATTTTTTCAGCTAGACGCACAATCTCCTTTTCTTGTTTGGCAGCAAGCTTTGCAGGAATTTTAATTTCTGTTTTATTGTTTTTATATTTTTCATCAAAATCATAAAAATCTTTGGACAAAATCAACTCTCCTGGTCGCGACACATTCAACAAGTTGTTTCCCAAAACTCCAACTTCCACCTCCCTCATTCCCAAGACACCTTCTTCAACAACAATCTTTTGATCATGCATTGCTGCTATTTTAATACCTTTTTCCAATTGACTTATTTTTTCAATTTTTGTAATTCCAACTGATGATCCTGAATTTGCGGGCTTCACAAACATTGGCAGTTTAAATTCTTTCTTAATTTTTTTAATCACATTTCCTATTTCTTTTTTTCCTAAGATATTTAAATCAATAACTTCAAATTTTGATTGTTTAATTTTATACCCTTCCAGAAATCTCTTACAAACTGCCTTATCCATACACAAAGCTGATGACAACAATCGACAACCGCAATATTTAACACTAAATCTTTCAAGAATTCCCTGCAAAATTCCATCTTCTCCATATCGCCCATGAGTCATTAGCAGTGCAATGTCAAAATATTTTGCGAAATCCTCTTCCTTAATTTTCTTCTTTGGATTTTTTATTTCAGCAAAATTTTTCACGATATAAAAATATCCATTTTTATTCCAATATACCAAAACAAGCTCATATTTTTTATGATCAAAATTTTCAGCAACGTTCCTTGCTGAAATTACCGAAACTTCCGCTTCATTTCCCAAGCCCCCAAAAAACAAGCCTACCTTTTTCATATGTTTTATATAATATGCTTATAACCCCATTATACCACCAAAAAACACAGAACACATCGCATTGATGCATCTTATCACCTGCACAGAGCTAGGGTACACGCTTCGAACCGATATAATAGAAAATTGGGATGTTGTTGAGACAAGATTGGAGCGCGCAAAAACTTTAATGAAATGAAAAAAGACTCGCAAATCTTTCGATTTGCGAGTCTCCATGGCATTTGCCGTTATGTCTTTTTATTGCGTCTTAGCAGCTTTGGAGCATGGCTTGGCCAACTCTCCCCATATACCTTCACCCCTCAGTCCAAGAGGATTATCGGTCGCACCACAATTAATGCATATCTCATCAAAAGAAGATGCGTCCGAAATACGAGTGACATGACTGGGATGCAACACATCCGCTTCCACCTTGTCCATAAAATCCTCCTTTTCTCTCTAGACTTAAGAATCCTATCAAACGCAAATAATTTCAACATCCATTTTCTGAAGAGCACGTACCGCAAACTCGTCTATAATATTTCCTTCCTTGTGAATCACTTCCCACTTGGACATACCTCTATCCATCCGTGGAGTATCAAGCGGCAAGCAAGCATGTTCATATTCAAGAGGAGGAAGACGCCGACCTATCAGTTCGATAATCTCATACTCATCGACGTCACAGACATCCCCGTCAATGAAAGCATTTACCGAACCTGCAGACCTGATTTTCATGTGTATTGTCGGCAGATAACATTTCTGACCTTTCTCCATTAATCTCCCCTTTCCAAGAATTTTAATATTTTCAATAGAAGTACTTATTCCCCCGCCCCAAAACACATTGTAATGCATCCAAAGCGCAGCCATGTTCGAAAGATCTTGGGGATCCTGTCTCATGAGTGCCAGTATCCAGTCATCAGGAAGAATTGAGATTCTTTTTTCATCAGGAGCAAGTCTTGCAGGATCAAAGATAAGTCCAACGCATGCTTCGCCGACCCAAGCAGGAAACGAATTGCATCCGGCATTTCTGTCCACATTCGCAAGGTCAGCAAAAGGTGGCTTAATTATTTCTACGTGTTTAAGGAAATCTCTATCATGCTCTCTGTTGTCAGCCATGGCATTCTCCTTTGTCTTGATATAGTCGATATTATCAGAAAAAAATGAACACTTCTTACAATTGTTAAGGAATATCAAATATTTGCATATCCAAAGCAAAATGTCAATATTTATTAAATTTTTTGTTCAAAGGCTCATTTCTCTATACAAAAACAGAGTTCAACTGAGTTCTGTTTAGCATGCACAAGCTAGGGTACCGATATCATCGAAAATTGGGATGTTGTTGAGGCAAGATTAGAGCGAGCAAAGGCTTTGATAAAACAATAATACTCAACTGCTAGAAATTTAGGTGCCAATAATATTTTTTTTATTATTTGAAAATTCCTTCATCTTTTCATAGGTTCGTTGTTTCGCTATTTTTACAGCTTCAAATATACGAGTATTTGCTTCTTCACGTTCTTCATACGTACCTGTCCTTGTGTGATGTGTATCATCTGTCTTCGCACTAGACAAATCCAAGGGAGAATTTATACCAATTTTGCTTCTTTTCAAAGAATTGTTAATTCCTTCAGATATAACACTACCGTTTAAGTCACGATCTTGAACATATTGAAAATGATCAGATTTAGAAAAAACATTTGTTTTTACGGCGTCATAAATTGTAAACTTAAAATTTGGCTCAGCAACAGCCTTTTCTAATGTTTCATTTTTAAAAAATTTAACTCTCTCTTTATACTCTCTTTCTTGTTCATCTCTTGTTAAAGCAAAGAAATGAATTTGTGTTTCCGGATCAAGACCATTAAGCACATTATTAACTTCTATCCACATACGTAAAACCTTTCCAGAGGAATAATTTTCATCAACTATAAAAATTTTCTTTCCTGTCAATATTTTGAATTCATCGGCAATTTTCTTTTCCAGATCTAAATCAACCTGAGCACAAAAAACTCCACCTCTATATTTGGTAATTTCTTGGTTAATTGTATCATTATTATAAAAATAAAATTTCGGCAAAACATCTTTTTTGCCTTCAGTTGAATCTCCAAGGTACTTTTTAATTGGACCCGCAAAAATACGTGCGCTCTTATCAAGAAAAATTATTATATCTGGTTTTTCTTCTAATACTTTTTCGCAAATATCAACGAGACTGGGAGCAATTTTTTCAATATCAGATTCCATCTCCTCAAATAATAATTTCCTAGAATCTTCCCCCGCTTCTTTTGTAATTTTTTTTATTTCTTCCGGTTGTGATCCCTTAGTAATAGCGGAAACGTCATTACCTACCGACTCAAATAATCTCTTTGCCATATTTTTATTTCTAAAAATTGTTATACCAGCTCAACCTAATTTGCGTCAAAAATTTCAAAAATGTATCACGCGATTTTTTGTTTATCTTATTAAAGATAAATTTATATTAATATTATATCACAGTTATAATTCCAATCTCTCTATACAAAAAATAAGGCTCTGTAAAGACTTATTTTAGTCTGTACGGGCTAAAGTACGCACTTCGAACTAATATACTTAAAAATTGGTATGTTGTTGAGACAAGATTGGAGCAAGTAATGACTTTAATGAAATAAAAAAACTGACACATTCTTCTCGTGTGAGATGAACATGCCAGTATAATCCTGCATTTTCAAGATGTTGTTATTGTGTCTGATACTCTTCCAGTATTGTTATGAAGGGGTAGCGTTTCACGCTGTAAGCGTAGCCGCGCAGAATGTCCTTCATCCCGCGATATTCTTCACTGTATCCGAAGTTGAAAGAGATGCGATTGTCCCACCACCAGTAGCGGAAGCCCTCTGTCATGATGAACTCCTGCCATTCCCTGGTGTTGAACTGCACAAGTTTAGCACTGAATCCGTGTCCGGAAGTCGTCACACCAACTTTCATAGGTCTCGTGTCGATCTTAGACACAAACACCCACGGCGCCGTACGATGCCAACCCCCACCTTCCTGTGACCATGCTTCTCCAGAGAACACGTTTCTAGCTATTCCAATCTCCGTCGGTTCATTATAGTTTAGAAAACAGAGATAGAAGAAGAGTGCAACGATGAATATGACACTTGAGATAATGACTGGTATCCTCAGTCGATGTTTCGTCAGAATATCGTCGAGTCCCTTCATGGCTTTGCTCCAGTATGAACACTGGGTGTAATCGAGGAAGCAGTGGTATCCCCCAGCTGGGAGGGGGTTTGACTGGGATTGATTTCATTAAGAACTGTTATGAACGGGCAATCCCTTCCTCCCTCTTTGTCGAAGGCATAACACTTCATGATTTCCAGCAAATTTGCCAATTTGTCGCCGGCGTCACGTCCATGCCAGGAAATGAATGTTGATATGCCCTTGGGATTAAACCTGACCAGCTTGGCATTAAGAACCCGCGAAGAAACGCTAGACGTACCAGGAGACCCAATGTTGGCAGTGATAGAAAGCTGGTACGGACGCGTATCAAGCGTGTGCACCGAATAAATGATTGGCGCGCGGACGATGTAGCCTGTTCGATCCGGAATTTCTACCTGACCGGAAATTCTGTCGTAGATGAAGCATGTTTCGTGCTTGTCTACAAAGGTACAAAACAGGACCCGGAAGGTTCCGCCGCCAAGGACGACAACCAGTGTCAGAACAACAAGAGTTGCGAAAATCCGATGTTTACCCATCCATGCTTTAATGTCATCAATTATGCCCATTTTTGCCTCCTGGGTTTAGGTCCCTCGACCATTATTTATACTGCGAAGAACTGAAGATTTATTCATAAATCTCGTCCACAGTGGACTTATCTTTTTAGCATATTCGAAGGAAAATGTCAATATTTTTTAGATTTCGGTTCGAAGATGTATTTTCCCCTATCAAAAACAAGGCTCACTTGAGCCTTGCTTCATCTATGCACGGGCTAGGGTACACGCTTCGAACTAATATCCTTGAAAATTGGGAGTCGGTTGAGAGCAGATTGAACCGCGCAATGGCTTTGGAAAAGCAAATTTAAGCCTTGCCCTCCCACTCATTAAAAAAATCTTTCAAATAGTTCTCCATGATCACATGCCTACCCTGTGCAATTTCTTTTCCACTTTCAGTATTCATCAAATCCTTGAGCAGTAAAAGTTTTTCATAGAAATGATTTATTTGTGTGTATGTTGGTCTTTTTATATTTTTATATACCTCGAAGTCATGTATCTCCAATGGTTTTATATCTGGATCATACATGGGTAAACTTTTATTTCCCGCAAACATGAATCCTCTAGCTATACCAATCGCGCCGATAGCATCCAAGCGATCTGCGTCTTGCACAACTTTTCCCTCAACAGTATTTATTTTTGATTCAACTTTTTCACCCTTAAATGATGCTTCTTTTATAATTTCACAAACATGGAAAATAGTTTCATCATCAACTCCTTGCTTTTCGAGCCACTCTCTTGCAACCCCTGACCCGACCGTGTCGTCACCACTATGCATTTTATAATCAGCAATGTCATGAAGAAGTGCAGCCAGTTCAACCACAAACATGTCGGCGTTTTCTTTTTGTCCTATGTTCTGTGCCATCTTCCAAACACGATAGACGTGCCACCAGTCGTGACCAGAAGTTTCACCCTCTAGCGTTTCACGTGCATATTTTGCAGTATTGTTTATAATTTCTTGTTTGTTCATATATTTTTAAATTATCAATTAACCCGAAAACAAATCAGTCTCGTTGTTTATTTTCTAGCGAAGCGAGCGAAATGAAAACTTATTTTCATTTCCAAGTGAGTGACGAAAAGCTCATTTTGCAATAATTGAAGAAAAAAATATTTTGAAATTTTTACTCCAAAATTTTAATAAACTTAATATTTCCATTTTAAATTTCCACATGCACATTGAAGAAATTTTGCACTTTTATCATCAAGACGCGTAACATCCTTTCCACAATTAGAACAAACGAATTGAGATAATGCACTTTCGCAAGTGTCTATAAGTTCAGTAGCTTCATTTTGAGCTAAATCAAAACTATGCGATGCCCGATTTGCCCAAGCCAAAATAAGGCGATCTGCCTTTTTAAAAACATCTATCGCTGCTATAAAAGGTATATAATTTACCCCGTCTTCTTTGATATAAAATGACGTTGGACTAAGAGCAATAATCTTCGGAAGAAAATCATGAGCAGTTCTGTGATCATTTCGTTCGCGATGTAAATATGGAAGACTAATTTTTAGAGGCTCGCTCAATATAGCAATTTGAGTGTCCATTATCTTGCGTGCAGTATTGCCAGCTGAATCTGGATTTCCACTTAGAAAAAATCTAGCATCATCAAATGCATACTGCTTTGAGGAAAATCTTATTCCAATATCAGGACTTTCCCATGGCATCAGCGCCTTAAACTCCCAATTTTGAGCTGACAATTGATGTTTTAATTCTATATACCACTCGCGATCATGTGTCAGAAGAATAATTTGCTTACCATCAAATTCACTTTCAAGTAAGTTCGCAACCATTCCACGATGATTACGGTCAAAACTTACAACAACATCATCAAGAAAAACAGGACAATCAGCACTTATATCACGCTTTACCATTGATAGAAAAATGCACAAACCAAGACTATTTCTGTGTCCTTCTGATAAAGTTAAACGCGGGGATTCCTGATCTACACCATAAAACTTTAATCCAATCTCGATAGCCTTATCCACATTTTCTGGAAAATATAAATGAACATTTTCAATCTTCTCATTAGGATGCAGAATACCCCACATTCTTGCAATATCTGCAGAAATAACAGCAATAACAGCCGATGACTGCGAACGGATCCGCTCTCTATATATCTTTTGAATAGAATTTATAAATTTAGCAAGATTTTCTATTTTTAAAACATACTTCCTCAATGCGTCCCCTTTAATAATTTCATTAATAGTTTTTAATTTTTCTTGATCAGTTAGTAATTCCCTCACCTCAGAAGGAACTGTTCCGCTGGCTAATTTTGCAGATTCCAAAATTGGAATTATTTTTTCATCAATTTCCGCAAGAATTTCTTCCGTGCAAGCGAAACGAACATTATCAATATTAAGGGACTCAACATAATCAATATAGATATGACTACATTTATCCTTCCAATCTTTTACCTCATCCTTAGCACATGCCCTTTTTAAATTTTGCAAATTATCACAAAGTTTTCCTATGTTGGACTTATGCAATTCCAAATTTTCAGAAGCCTCCTTTAATCTCAATTCTTCTGTTTCAACATGGGACGAGAAGTCGGATGGAGAGATGGATTGCCCACATGCAGGACAGTCAATCAATGATTCCCCTTCTATTTTTTTAACAAACACAGAAGCTGTTTTTAAGACATTAAGCTTTTCGATAATCAAAGGGACTGTGTATTCTGCAAGTTTAGAGGCACTAATTCTAATGTCCTCCACTTGCTTTTTTATTTCAAAGCTAGAAATTTCTAATTGAGTAGTATATTTTTTTTGATCATCTGCTAATTTTCCAATTAATACATTCAGAGATGAACTTGCTTCCAGAACAACATCATCGATATCTTCTGGAACCTCTTTTTCACTGCAGTATTTTTTAAATAAAACTTTTGCCTCCTTTTCAATACCAGCTCTATCTAAATCTCCAAAAGCTAGCCGTCTCTTTTCTTCTATTTTTCTAATTTCCTCCCTCTTCACTAAAAGACTAGTTTGCGATTGAATCGAATTTTCTAATTTTCTAAGATTTTCTGCTGCAACTTCCAAGTAGCTCAATCCAAGCAAGGGCAACAATGCAGAATATTTATCGCCTTTTGTATGAGCGATAAAATCAGCAAGTTCATTTTGTCTGAGAACTGTTCGACGATAATTCCATTTTGATATTTCTGAGTTATCTGGTGAAATAGAAAAAGCGCCATTGCGCTGTATTTCAACCAAGACTTCAGAATTATCATCTAACGTAACTTTTATTTCTCCTTTTTGACTGCCAGGTGTATGAGTATTTACAATAGCTTTTTCTTGCCTTCGTCCACTATGTTCATGCGCAAGGTGTGTTATTCTGCCGTTGTTTATTATATATTCGATCGAATCAACAAATGATGATTTCCCTGCTCCATTTTCGCCATAAATAACAAGTGATTTGGAATTCAGTTCCATTTCGACAGGATCAGATGCTCCACGAAACCATGCAATTTTAATTTTATTGATTTTCATTCTTTTATAGTTCTTTAACTTGCTCTTCAATAAGATTCTTTGCAATTTGTGTGATAGTTGCATTGCTTGATTCTTCTGAACAAAATTCATCTTTCAATAAAGACTGAAGTTTATCTACCACACCATCTTGAATATCACCGGAAGACTTTTCCGCCTCTGCAATTATGTCTTCCACAAAAATATTTTCATTTTCACTTGTCATATTTTTAAAAAATATTTTACAAAGTCTAAATATCAAATTCGCAAATTGCAGCATTTTGCACATGTTCAACTCTTATTTCAGAAAATAGAAAGTGTGCCAATTTCAATATTCCACCATGAGCAACAATTAAAACTTTCTTGTCTGCATAGTCTTTTTTTAATTCTTCAACAAATTTCAAAAACCTTCCCTTAACATCTGCCGCACATTCTCCGCCATAAGGACGATAATCATAATTTTGTTCAAAATCTTCTTTTTTCAAATCACTCGCCGCTTCTCCAAGTTTTTTAATCATCTCATCCCAGGTTTTACCTGAAAAATCACCAAAATCTCGTTCCATAATCTCCTGCTTTTCAACAACAGGAGCACCAATTTTTGCAGCGAGAATTTGTGCAGATTGTTTTGCTCGCACTAATGGCGAGGTAAAAATAACATCAAAATCTGTGTCAATTTCTTCGGAAAGCTTTTTGATCTGTTCAATGCCCTCGGCATTCAATGGGTCATTCATTCTCTGCCCCATGAGTTTCTTATTTTTGTTTGAATCTGTTTCTCCATGTCTGACGATGAAAATTTTCATAGTTTTATTCTTAGTTTAAATACTTTTTTAATTCTTCTGCATAAGCGATTCTTTCTTGTGGATCTGAAACTCGCGCGCTGTTCATGTGCTGATAAATTTCGTCGCCATCGAATCTAGGGAAAACGTGCATGTGATAGTGAAAAGCGTGTTGATTGCTTGCTGGCTCGTTATTCTGTTGAATCATCACACCATCACAATTGCGAGCTTTTTTCATTGCAATTGCAATTTTCTTAGACACAGAAATTGCTCTACTCAAAACATCTTCCGGCATATCATACAAATTTTCAAAATGTTCATTTGGGACAACAATTACATGACCAGGATTATTTCCAACAAATTTTGAATTTACAAAAGCACAAACTAAATCATCCTTATAAACAATGTCTGCCTGTTTTAGCATTGTTGCATCACTCTCAATTCCATTGACGCCCAAGCATATCGGGCAATTGTAATTTTCCGGTGCGTGATTATACATATAAGTTTAAAATTTCAAAATTAATCATTTTCCGATCCCGCATGACCGCCTTTCTTGATTCGTTTTTCATATTTTTCAACAGCCATGGAAAGAGAATTCAATAAATCCACATCATAATAATTGGCAACTGTTATCAGTGAATAAAAAGCATCACCAAGCTCCATTATTATTTCTTCTCTAAATTCAGGCTTTTTTGTACCATAGCTGGACATTTTATTAACTTCTTTTGCAACTTCACCAACTTCATCAAACAAATCAAGAACCCTATTTTCAATAGGATTATTCATCTTATTTTCATCCATGAACATTTTGACTTTTTCTTGAAATTCATTTGTCATAATTTTATTTTATAATATTATTTATAAAAATATTTTGCCCATTTATATTTGAAGATTCGTCTGAAGCTAAGAATAAAACTTTTTCAGCAACTTCTTTCGGCTCAACCAGTTTTCCAGATGGGATTGCGGCCAAATTTTTTTCCAATTCTTCTTTCGGCGCTCGCAGCCAATAGCCAGTATTAACTGCTCCAGGAGAAATTGCATTAGCCCTTCCAAATGGTGCGAGTAATTTTGCATATGCTTGAGTTATGTTTACCACGCCAGCTTTTGCCGCCGCATAAGCCAATGCATCATATTGTCCGTCTGTTGAATATCGCGACGAAATGTTCACAATTACTCCTGATTTTTGCTGCTGAAAAATTTCGATTGCATATTTTGAGACACTCATCACTGAAACAAGATTTTGCAAAAGGCTTTTTGTCCAAATTTCAGAATTCCCATTCCATTCATCGCCATCAATATATCTGCCAGCGTTATTAACTAAAATATCAACTTTACCATATTCTGATTTAGCCTTTTCAATAACATTCTTAGCATCTGACTCATTGATCAAATCAGCTTGAACAACAATAGCTCCGCCTCCTGCTTGGATTATTTTGGCAGCAACTTCTTCTGCTCCCACCTTGTTATCTTTGTATGTAATAACAAGATTTGCACCTTCTTTTGCAAAAGCCAAAGCTGTTTCAGCTCCAATCCCACTTGATGCCCCAGTCACAACAACCACCTTGTCTTTAAACATATTTTTATCATATATTAAGGTTTTTAAACTGATTTTATAATATCATCCAACTAGCCATAACTCAAGCCAACACAAATAAAAACCCGCAGGAAATTCCCAAGGACGGTCCTCCGCAAAGATGTGCATTCACTCTTCCACGGCCGACGTTGAGTGAGTGGTTGGAGTTTTTGATTATAATTTATGTTGTTGCGTAACTTGCTACGTAACACAAAAAGGATACGTATGTTCAAAAGTAAGATACAAGCGTGCTATGCGTTTAATTACAATATACTGAAATATTGTAATATAAATAATCATGCTTCAGCAATTCCCTTGCTTTGGGTTTGCCATAGGCTGTAATAAACACCCTTTTTGGATAAAAGCTCTTTGTGATTTCCTTGTTCGACTATTTTTCCTTTTTCCAAAACAACAATATTGTCAAAATCAACAATCGTTGAAAGCCTGTGCGCGATAACAATGGTGGTGATGTTTCCTTTGGAAAGTTTTTCAATTTCCTCTTGTATTATTTTTTCTGATTTTGTATCAAGCGAAGCTGTGGCTTCATCAAAAATCAAAATTTCAGGATTCTTTATTAGCATTCTTGCAATTGCAACTCGTTGTTTTTCTCCGCCTGACAATTTCACTCCACGTTCGCCAACAACAGTTTCAAATCCACTGGGCAAATCATTAACGATGAAATCGAAAATGTTTGCCATTTTTGCCGCACGCTCAACATCTTCCTTTGTTGCATCTGGTTTGCCATAAGCAATATTGTGAAAAATAGTATCATTAAACAAAGTTGTGTCTTGAGCAACAATTCCAATATGACTGCGCAAATTTTGCAATTTTAAATCTCTAATATCTGTGCCATTGATTGTGATTTTTCCATTGTTAACATCATACAATCTTAGCAATAATTTTGGCACCGTTGATTTTCCAGAGCCAGAATATCCAACAAGTGCAACACGCTTTTTAAATGGCACGGTCAGCGAAATGTCGCTAAGCACCTCCCTTTCCTCGGCATAACTGAAACTTACATTTTCAAATTTTATCTCCCCCGCCCAATCCTGCAATTCTCTTGCATCCGCTTTATCTTGAATTGTATTTTTTTCTTTTAGTAATTTCATCATCTCATCAACATTAGCTAGTCCTTCTTTGATAGCGCGATAAGTAAAACCCAAGAAACCAAGCGGGACTGCGATGTTGGCCAGATAAGTTGTGACCAAAACAAAATCACCAATTGTCGCATCTCCATTAACAAAATGCTCGACAGCCAAAATCAAAATGGCTGCAAGTCCCGCTGTGATTATAAAGCCTTGTCCCATATTCAAATTTGCGCCAGATCTGATTGATTTTATAAACATACCAGACCAATCTCCCAACTGTGAATCATATCTTTGATATTCATATTTTTCATTGGTAAAATATTTGACCGTGTCATAATTTAAAAGTGCATCAATAGATTGCCCAGTTGCCTTGTCGTCAAGCTTATTTGTTTCCAAAAGCAATTGTTGCCTACGCTCAGTGATATAAATTGTAAACGCAACATATACAATCACAAAAACCAAAAATGTCAGAAAAAATGAAAGTGGGAAAAGCATCACAAAAACGATGCTTACAAAAATAATTTGAATGACAGTCGGAACAATATTAAAAGACATAAACATAAAAATTGTTTCCAGCGCATTTGTCCCACGTGTTATTTTGCGAGACACTCTGCCAGTTGAACGATCAGCATGAAAGGATGAAGGCAAAGAAATTAAATGCTCAAAAACTTTCAGCGAAATTGTCCTTCGGATGTTGGCCTGCACTTTGGCGAAAACATAATCCTTTATACCATCCAAAACATTTCCACCCCACTGCAGCATAAAGAACAACGCCAACAAAAATGCGATGGTTGCAATTGAGGCTGCTGTTCCATATGTTACCAGCAAATCGATGAGCTTCTTCATCACATATGGTCCAGCCACCAACAAAAACTTTGAGACTATGACCAAAAAAATGCTAGCGATTATTCTGCCCTTAAAAACCTTCAAATATGGCATCAAATCACGTATATTAATCTGTTGTTTTTCATTGTTCATATCTTATTGGCAAGTCATATTAGAAATCATACACCAACCTTATTGTAATACGTTTTGTTTCCAATACTATTTCTAAATATCAAAAATTATCATTATGAAATATGTGACTAGCAACATTGTATAAAATTATATCAAGCTAGGCACATTAAACAACGCAAATTGCGTCAAAAAACAACGAGCAATGCTCTTTAAAAAATTATAACAAACTAATTAATTAATAAAAAATAATATGGACATTCTTATTTGGATCATCTTCGGAGCAATCGTGGGCTGGATTGCATCTATGATTATGGGATCAAGCGGTAGCCTTGTTTGGGACATTGTTATTGGAATAATCGGTGCGGTGCTTGGTGGTTGGCTGATGAGTTTTTTCGGCCAAGGTGGTGTCACAGGATTTAACCTTTACAGTTTCCTCGTCGCCATCTTCGGCGCAGTCGTTGCAATTGCAATCGTCAGAGCATTCCGTTAAAGACAATCTCAAACAAAAAGAATTACGCAATTTAATACGTAATTCTTTTTTTGTATTTTCTCACGCACAAAGACGCTTTTGAACTTTATATTTTCACTACCTGTTTAAATAAGTAATCGTCAGCTGTAAAATTGTTGCGAACGAAACCCAAAGCAAATATGGGATTTGAATATATGCAATCCAGCGTGAATGCGGATAAATCGCAATCATTGCCCAAACAAGAGTTCCCAGCACAAGCAAAATATCAACTGCTGCCAAAAGATTATTCTTAAGCCCAAATTGAAGCGGAGTAAAAGCGAAATTAAAAACAAGATTGAGCAAAAATGGCAAAGCCACAGCAAATGCTATTTCCTTTTTCCAAAACATCCAAAAAACTTTTCCAAAAGATACAGCAATCAAAACATATAGAAATGTCCAAACCGGTCCGAAAAGAAAAGCTGGCGGAGACCAAACAGGCTTGATGAGCTGCGAATACCAATTGTATGAATTCATAAAATTATTTTAAAACTTATACTAACATCATAGCACAGTTTCAATCTCACACATTACCCTATTCAAAAAAGTTAGCCAAAGATTTTTTATAACCGCACAAGACTGTGCCTTCCCGCCTCTGAAGAAAATACCACTGACAGCAAATTTTGGAAAATTGGGACAGAATTGATGTCAGATTACAACGTGCTCAAGCCTTATTACAGCAAATTTGAACAATTAAAAAAGTGCAGAGCCTGGCAATACCAAGATGCACTTTTTTGAATCACTTTTGGACACTATTTACTTCCATGATTCAGGATTTTGTAATTAAAGAGAACATTAGAATCAAGGTCGTACTGCTTTCTTTGATCATTCTCCTCTACGGTAATAACCGAATACCGAAACATGTTTCTCTCTGTGTCAATGAGTTTTGTTATCTTAGGATGATTTGCCTGGATTTTCTTTAAAACCCCTTTCTCAGTAAACCATGCATTCCCCATAACCCCTGCACCAATGAGTCCGTAGCCACAAACAATGAACACAATAACCAGAACAATCAGTAACTCAACAAGAGTGTAGCCATTCTGATTTTTCATACCGTACCTCCTCCTTTTTGATGGACTTATGTCCGCTGAAATGAACTACAACTCATACGAGAATTTCAAAAACTTGCACATCCTCTTTCCATTCTTTCGAAAGCTGTTCAGCTCTCTCATCTGCTTTTTCACCGATGTCCATGAGATTCACCCCTTCAATTTCCTCACTGAAGGAATCGATGAAATCTCCCCTCTCATCTTCCTCTCCTGGACTCGGCAAGGCGTACCTTCTGAATGTTACTTTTCTCTTCATTTCTTTCTCCTTTCAATACTAAAATTGAAAAATCTATTATACACTAATTTTAGTAACATTGAATTGTATGTCAATTAATTTATTTTGTCAAATATAAAACGCAAAAAACGCTTTATTTAAGCGTTTTTAAGCTATTTTTGCACGGGGTGCAGGAATCCTCTTCCCCCGAAATTTCTCGCGAGTACGCAGAGAAATTCCTCCTCCAGAGCCGGGGTTTTCAAAAATGCAAAATCGTTTGCATTTTTGAAATACCCTTCGATTCCTGCCGTGTCCAAGAAGAATAAATTTAAAAAGCACCTATTAAAAAATAGGTGCTTTTTAAATTTATCTGCACGGGCGGCAGGAATCGAACCCACGCCAACGGTTTTGGAGACCGACGTACTACCACTATACGACGCCCGCATGCCCACGCTAGGCGTGGAATTTCAAATTTAAAATTATTTACCCGCCATAAAGCGGGTAAATTGACTACTTCATTTCCTTGTGTTCAGTGTGTTTTCTGCAATGATTGCAGAATTTGTTCAGTTCAAGTTTTTCTTTGATCTTCTTTTTGTTACGTGAAGTGTAATAGTTGATTTCTTTGCATTCGCTGCACTTTAGTTTCACTAGATTTTCCTTTGTCTTTGTCGCCATAATATTTTCATGGAACATGGAGCATTGATCATGGAGCAACCCTGCATCCCATGTTATATGCTATATGTTTTATGTTATATGATAATTAATTTATTCAAACCTGAGCCGTTGACCGGAATCGGACCGGTGACCTCATCCCTCATTTGCACCTCTATTTTTTATATTGCATCTATTGTAGAGGATTAGACTGTATATTAAGCATATCCATCGGACTTAGCTCCCCTTGTCAGTCGTTCGGGCGAAAAAAATTATTCACGCCACGGTCTGAACCCAATGCAAGGCCTTTAACCGTTATTCGGGATTCGCCATTCAGTTTCCTAAATGGTGGGCAGGGAGTTTACCAAGGATGTGCTCTACCAACTGAGCTACAACGGCGTTTTACTTCTGCAATTTTTCTCTTTTGTTTTATACTGTGGGAGGAGAGGGATTCGAACCCCCGTAGCCCGAAGGCGCCGCATTTACAGTGCGGAGCATTTGACCGCTCTGCCATCCGCCCATTTTAAAAACTACTCTTATATTCCTCTATCCATCTTGAGCCACCCACCGGATTTGAACCGATAACCTACTGTTTACAAAACAGTAGCTCTACCGTTGAGCTAGGGTGGCAATATCTTCCAATCTTACACTATCTATTTCATTCTTTCAAGTCTCCTGATTCTAAGACGTGCTTTGTGATGAGCAGGGCTCAAACGCAGGACTTGCTTGAAACATTCCAGTGAATCTTGAAAATTGTCTCCTTCCAAATAATAATCCCCCAATCTTTCGTATGCTTCTATGTCACGAGGGTTTACAGCAATTCGTTTGATCAATGCTTCTTCCAATTGATTTTTTTCTTTTACCATTTTTTGCCTAGGCATTGTTACGGCATCTTTAACCATTGGTCTGGATGTTCTCACTTCTTCCACAACATTACTTTTATATTGAACATTCACAGCCTCACTGTCCTTCACTTCATCAGTCTGTTGGAATTCAGTATTAAGCAAAACTTTTTTCTCCTGCTCTTCTTTTTGCAATTGTACACTTCGTTGTCTTTTTTCACGAATTGTTTGGAACCAAGCATTGCTAACATTGTGAAACTTAAGTGACAACAATTTTGAATGATGCATCAATCTTTCCAATATTTTCAATCCCAATTGTCCAACTGCTTGAAACAACTTGAAACTCTTTTTTTCATTTTCATTTCTTTGTTCATCTGCAATAAATTCTCCCGCTGGAATCTGCGCAGCTTTACGAAAAAGAAACATTATCAAAATAGAAATGCTGATAACAATTATTATTGGTGGTAAGATATAGTTTAACATTTGATTCAAAATTATTTTGAAAAAATTAGGAAGAAATTTAGATGAGTGCCTCTTTCTTCACAACCATAATCGTTCCGTCAGCCATCCTTATCTTAACATCTCCTGTCAATACATTCAATTCGATAACCTCGCCTTTGCCTTCGCGAATTTTCACATGACTTCGAACTTCAGGCATTCCAACCATCATTTGCTGATATTGAGCAGCTTCATATGAAAGACAACACATGAGTCGCCCACAAACCCCAGAGATTCTTTCACTTCCCCTGTGTGCAACTTGTTGCACGCGAGCCATATCAATTGAAATGCTAGGCAAGCTCCCTGGAAAACGCAAACAACAAAGATCTCTGCCGCAAACTCCACATCCTCCAAGTTTTCTCGCTTCATCGCGCGAACCAACTTGATGCATTCGCACGGAGCGATGAAAGATTTTGGAAAGATTTTTTACCAACTCGCGAAAATCAACTCGCTCATCAGCAGTAAAAAGAATAACGGCATTACTTCCATCAAGACTAATATGCACATCCACCAGTTTCATATTCAGCGACAAGCGCTTGATTTCTATTTTGCTCAATTTCAAAATTTCTCCTTTTTTTTCTTCATTCTTTGCAAGCATATCCAAATCTCGCTGCGTTGCCTTACGAACAATCGTAGTGTTTCTTTCTTTCATCACAACCCCTTCGCCATCTTCGATATATGCAATTTCAGTAGCCAAATCCTCCTTTACGACAATGGTGTCGCCAGTTTGAAATTCATTTTCACTCTTGCATTGACGCGCCGGTTCCCAGCTATACACACGAACTGAATATCTATACATAAATTGACTTACAACTAACAACTTACGACTCACAACAAAATGCTTGCTTTATTGTACAAAAAATTATACTTCAATTTATAATTCAATTCTTGAAATTTCACTAACTTCAATTTTTTCTCCCATTTTTCCAATAGCTTCCACAATCAATTCATTAACTGTGATCTCTGGATTTTTAACGAAAGATTGAGTTAAAAGTGCTGACTCTTCTCTGAACTTCTTTTCTTTCCCTGCCATAATTTTCTCAATCATTTCTGCGGGCTTTTTCTCAGTTTCCAAAAGTGCACGCCAAATTTCCTTCTCTTTTTCAATCAATTCAGTTGGCACATCTTCCGGTTTGATAAACTTTGGACTCATTGCTGTAATATGCATTGCGATGTCTTTGGCAAGCGCAACAAATTCCTCATTGCGAGCAACAAAGTCAGTTTCGCAAAGCAATTTAACCAAAGCACCAACCTTATTTGAATGCACATAAGAAACAACAACGCCCTCCTTTGTGACGCGATCTGCTTTTTTGGCAGCCTTGCTTTCTCCCTGCTTGCGAAGAATTTCGATTGCCTTTTCCTCATCACCACCAGCTTCATCAACAGCTTTTTTAATTGCAACCATTCCAGCTCCAGTACGCTCTCTAATTTTTTTTACTAGTTCAAACATAGGTTTAAAAATTTCTAATATCTAATTTCTAATATCTAATAAAATTTTCAATGTCAAATTTCAAACAATTAGACATTTTTTATTTTTGTTTTTGTTAGAAATTAGTAATTGGTAATTAGTAATTATGAAATATTATGCTTCTTTGATTGACTTATAAACATAAGAAAGGATAAGTCTGAGAGATGAAATTGCATCATCATTTGCAGGAATTGGAAAATCAATTTGAGATGGATCCACGTTTGTATCAGCAATTGCAATCACAGGAATACCCATTTTCTTAGCTTCAGTAATTGCTAGGTTATCTTCTTTAATACTTGCAGCAAAAACTACTCCGGGAAGATCTGCCATATTTTTGATTCCACCCATTCTTTTTTCCATCTTTTCCAATTCTTCCATTTTTTTCATTTGCTCAAACTTTGTATATTTCTTGAATTCACCACGAGCAAGCATTCCCTCACTGTCAACCAAATATCGAGTTCGTCCGCGAATAACCTTAAAATTTGTAAATGTTCCACCAAGCCATCTTTCACTAACAAATGGCATTTGCAAAGCTCCTGCCAAATCTCTCACAAGTTCCTTAGCTTGAATTTTTGTTCCAACAAAAAGAATTGCTTTACCGCTTTTCTTCACACCGACAAGAAAATCAAGCGCTTCTTGGATTTTTTCCTGAGTCTTTTGAAGATCAATAATGTTGATTCCTTTACGAGTTGTAAAGATATATTCATCCATTTTTGGGTTTCGGCGAGCTTTTTGATGACCAAAATGCACACCAGCCTTCATCATTTCCTCAAGACTTTGCTCAATTTTAGACACATCAAGAGAAGCGAAATAGCTTTCTCGCCCTTCTTTTTCTTCTACTGCTACAGCAGTTTCGTTGTTTTGCATATTTTTTTACCCTAGCTAAATCTCCCCAAAAATGAGGCTTTCCAGCGCGAGTTTCCTTTATGTCGCAGAGCGACCACCTACTTTTTCCCTTTTATTAGCCAGAAATCTCATTTTTTTGAGACAGGACTGACCAGAAAAAGTATGCTTTTTGTTAATTAGTAACCCTGTTAAATACTAATAAATTTAACTGGGCAGGTACAAGACTCAGTATAGCGCAGGACCCACCCCTTGTCAATTTTCTCTTACTATGTTAGGCTTTCTGAGTACAAATTCTTGAATTATTTGTAATTTTGTATTTTTGTAATTATTTGTAATTTTGTAGACCTTATGAAAAAGAAAATCCACCCCGAATATCACAGCGATGCAAAAATAATTTGCTCTTGTGGAGCAACACTGCAAACAGGTTCAACATTGAAAGAAATGAACGTTGAAATCTGCTCAGCTTGTCATCCTTTTTATACTGGTAAAAAGAAAGTCCTCGACACAACAGGACGTGTTGATCGCTTCAAAAAACTTGCTGAAAAGGCTGCTGCCAAGAAAGTTGCACCAAAAAAAGCACGAGTTAAAAAATAAGACAAACATCTTCTTGAAATTAAAAAGGGGTCCGAAAGGACTCCTTTTTAAAATACCCAGTAATTCACAACACCAAACAAAGTTATTAAACAAAAAAACACTGTGTTAATAAATATGCCAATTTGCCCAGCTTCTCTGTAAGCCTTCCAAGATGAATACAGCCAAAATGGTTGTGAAGCCAGTGCCAACAATAAACCGTATTTTGGAAATTTAATTGCAATAGCAAATTGTCCACCCAATGTTAAAACTGGCAGAGCAAACTGCGTTAAGGAATTTAACATTTTTTTATTTTTCATAAGTGTTTGACTTTTCCCTTTTTTAAAGCTAAAATTATAGCTGTATTGTAACAAAAAATCAATGAAATCACAATTAGATGCAATTAAAAAGGAATATAACGAAATCACGGCCGAGCTAAGTTCTCCGGAGATTTTTAATGATGCAAAAAAAATGGCACAGCTTGGCAAACGCCAAAGTGAACTTCAAGGATTGATGCAGAAAATCAATGAATATGAAAAAATTGAGCAAGAAATGAAAGGCAATGCTGAAATTATGAACACCGACGACGACGCAGAAATGAAAGAAATGGCAACAACTGAAAACATTGAATTAGCAAAAAGAAAAGCTGAGATTGAAAAAGAACTTGAAATAATGCTTTTGCCAAAAGATCCAAATGATGACAAAAACATTATTGTGGAAATTCGTGGTGGTGCAGGCGGAGATGAATCTGCTCTTTTTGCTGCCAGCCTTTTTCGTATGTATTCCAAATTTGCCGAGAAAAACAATTGGAAGCTGGATGTGTTAAATTCAAATCGCACAGAATTAGGAGGCTTCAAGGAAGTTGTTTTCGAAATTAGCGGAACCCCAACAAATCCAGTTTATCAAAAAATGAAATTCGAATCTGGAGTGCATCGAGTGCAAAGAATTCCTGAAACAGAGAAACAAGGACGAATCCATACTTCAACTGCAACCGTGGCTGTTCTCGCTGAAGCTGAAGAGGTTGATTTGGTTATCAGTGAAAACGATTTGCGAATCGACACTTTTTGTTCATCCGGTCCTGGAGGACAATCAGTAAACACAACCAAAAGTGCCGTGCGTATTACGCATATTCCAACTGGCGTGGTTGTTTCCTGCCAAGATGAAAAATCACAACTCAAAAACAAAGACAAGGCTATGAAAGTTTTGCGCTCTCGTCTTTTGCAAGCCGAAGAAGAAAGAAAGGCCAAAGAATTGGGAGATGCTCGCAAAAGCCAAGTTGGAACCGGCGACCGCTCTGAAAAAATCAGAACTTACAATTATCCACAAGATCGCATTACTGACCATCGCATCAAACAATCTTGGAGCAATATGGAAGGAATTTTGGATGGAAACATCGACCCTATTATTGAAGCTATCCGAGAAGAAGACACGAGGTTAAAAATGTCTAATTCCTAATTTCTAATGTCTAATAAAATCTCAATTTCAAAATGACAATTTCAGAAATTATCCAAAAATATACAAATAAACTAGACTATTTGGATTTAGAAATCCTAATAGCAAACTCTCTTGGTAAAACAAGGGAGTTTGTTTTAACATATCCAGAATATAAATTAACAAAATTTCAAATTTCAAATTTCAAATTTCAAATTAATCGTCGCCTCAAAGGAGAGCCTATCGCCTACATCCTTGGTCATAAGGAATTTTATGGATTGGATTTTATCGTAAATAAACACACTCTCGTCCCAAGACCAGAAACGGAACTACTCGTTGAGCTGGTGCTCAACGAAATTTCCAATTTCCAATTTCCAATTTCCAATTTAGGAATTGTTGACATTGGGACAGGATCTGGAAATATTATTATCTCCATCGCAAACCTGGATTCCCGCCTCCGCGGGAATGACAAAGTTGAATACTTTGGAATCGACATCAGCAAGGAAGCATTAACCATTGCCAAGAAAAATGCTGCCGCGAATGGCGTTGATAAAAAAATCAAATTCCTCCACGGAAGTTTACTTGAACCATTTATTGGAAATTGGAAATTGGAAATTGGAAATTCCACGATAGTAATCGTGGCTAATCTTCCCTATCTCTCAAAAGAAATTTATTCTTCAGCTCCAATTGATGTCAAAAAATTCGAACCAAAATCTGCACTTTACAGTCCAGAAGCCGGACTGCAACATTACCGCAAATTATTAGAACAACTCCAGGATTTTCTTGCCAATTGTCAATTGTCACATGTCACATGTTTTTTAGAGATCAGTCCCGAGCAAAAACAACCACTCGCAAAACTTATCAAAAGCATTTTCCCAAAAACCAAGCCAGAATTCAAAAAAGACTTAGCTGGTAAATGGAGAGTGTGTAAAATAGAAATTAAATAAAAAATTCATTATCATTCCCGCGTAGGCGGGAATCCAGGATTTGAACTACGGATTTAAAATTGAGAAAAATATTATTTAAAGTTTAACGTGCTAATCCTGAATTCCGGATCAAGTCCGGAATGACAACTTTTCCTCAAAACTAAAACCCGCCAAATTGGCGGGTTTTAGTTTGTTGATATATTTAGGCTTTCAATGAAGCCAAAAAATAAAAAACATGTATCAAAAGAAAACTATTTTCGTTTCTTTGCTACTTTTCTTTTTGCAACTTTCTTTACAGCTTTTTTTGGAGCTGCTTTTTTAACTGCTTTTTTTACAGTTTTAACTGCTTTTTTTACAGCTTTCTTTGCAACTTTTTTAACTACTTTTTTTGCAACTTTCTTTTTTGCTTTTTTAACTGCCATGGTAAAACACCTCCTTTCGTAAATTTGCTCTTATACGAATATCTAGCAAGACTCGTTTGTCCCGCACCATCTCTTTTGATTTCAATTGCAATCATCAGAAAAGGTGCGGGCCAAAGTCTAAAGTTCTAAATACTTTTTCAGAAAACAAATATTTTTAATTTTTAATTTTTGCTTTTAATGTTTTTATTTCACAGAAAAAATATTTTCAAAAAATCTTTTTTCCATTACCTTAATTATAGTGGATATTTTTTAAAAAGCAATGCAAAAAAGTTATCCACAGCATCACAAAATTTTAAATTTTAACTTTTAAATTTTAAAAAACATTTTAACACCATATCCACTATCTTATCTCACATTATATTTATACATCTATCTTGAAATAAAATTTCTAAAAAATATTTTCTACGCAGACTTTTTTTTGAAAAAATTATTTTTTAACTTTTTGTATTTTTCAATCTCTCATATTTTTATAAAAAAATATTTTATTTAAACTTTGTTATAAATTATAAACCAATAATTTTACATCAATTTATATTATTTTTTGTTATATATTTATCCTGTTAAATTGTGGTACTCCACAATATTTAACTGGGGTTACAATGTTGTTTGTTGTTTGTTGCATGTTGTACGCTATATGTTTTATGCTTTATTACGCCAAAAAACAGGCTTTTTGTCTAGTTGACGCTCAAATTTGGCTAAGATACAATGAAAAGACTAAAGGAAGAATTTGTCTCCTAAAGCGATTGAAATCGCCAGAGGCGGATAAAGCTTCAACGAAAGCGCCCTTTGACAATTAATCATTCAATTCCCGCATCCTCACTGGACGCGGGATTAAACTAGAAAGGAAGGTGAAATCACATATGGAAGAATACACACCAGAAACAGAAACCCAAGAAGAGAAGTCTGAACAACTAAAAAGATGGTTTCAAGATAATCTTCGCATTATCATCAGTGTTGCAATCGTTATTATCATTGCCGGAGGAATTTATTCATATTCAAAAAGAACAGATTCTCCTATCGTAGCTGATCAGCAGCAAGCAACTGAAGAAAGCGACGCAACCACTGACGAAGAAAAAGTTGCTGACAAAACAGAAGAAGCAAAAGTAACAGAAAACAAAGACACCAAACCAGCTGTTTCTCCTGCTCAAACAAGCAAAGAAACCGAGGTTTCATTCGTTGAAACTGCAGGTAGAGGTGACGGATTGACTGTTCTTGCTCGTAGAGCAACTGCGAATTATCTCGAAAAAAACCAGGATTCAACTTTGACAAAAGAACACAAGATCTACATCGAAGATTACCTAAGAAAAGCTGTTGGACATAAAGGTGGCGTTCGCGTTGGAACAAATGTAGAATTTTCAAAAGATTTGATCCAAAAAGCAATTGCTGCATCCAAGACACTTAATGAAAACCAGTTGAAAAATCTTCAAAAATATTCAGCTCGAGTTTCTTCACTCTAAGTGAAAAAATTTAAGAAAATATTTGTTTCACAAAACTGTTCTTTTCCGGAAAAGAAGTTAAAAACATAAAACCCCGCAAAAGCGGGGTTTTATGTTGCCTATTTTTCTTGTTTTCCCAAAAAAAACCACACTAAAGTTATAGCTCAAAAAAAGGAGCTTTTGTTTTGCCTGCTTCCCTTCTCGGCACGCTTCGCAATCGAAGAACTATGATTGCTCGCTAAGAGTTCGCTGTCGCTCTCTGTTGCCTCAAAAGAAAACAGGCAAAACAAAAATGCACCAATCTATTGAGACTTAGAAGCATAAATTGTGTTTAGCAGCTAAAAGGTAACCGTGTCCCCAATCTCAATGCCAAGACCGTCCACCGTGCCGGCGTTAAGCTCCAAAACCTTATCTGCATCGCTATTTGGCATAAGAATGCCAACCAAATCTGGTTTGATGTTTTTTTCAATATAAACAATTTCATTTTTCAAAATCCACAAGATATCCAAAGGAAATTTCATATCTTTCATCCAAAATGCATGTTGCGAAGATTTTTGAAATTCAAAGAGCATACCACAATTCTCGCAAATACCAACTCTACCGCCCAGTCCTTTTTGCATTTTCTGACTACTGGAAACAACTTCGGCATAAAAAATATTATTTTTAATATTAGCAGCAACAATTCGATTGCCAGCAAAAGAATATACCCTTTTTGACACATAACCAATCGCAAACACAAAAATAACAAGCGCCGAAATCAATAACACTATTTTTTTAATTTCCATTTTTCTGCGAATAATCACGAAAAACACAAGCACAACGATCGTGACGAGAAAAAGTGCAATCATTTTTTCCAAAGCTTGCGTGTTAAGTGCTATAAATGCAACTAACGCCGTTATTGTGTAATAAAAAAGACAAATGCTTCTTTGCGACCAACCAAGCTCCAGCAGCCTAAAATGCAGATGTCTTCTATCTCCCGAAAAAATTGAAACTCCTGCTTTGAAGCGCTCACCAATAACCCAGAGCGCATCGATAATGGGCACGGCCAGCACAAGCAAGGTGGTTGCGATTTTTGCTCCAGCGAAAATCGCCAGAACCGCCAAAATAAAACCTATAAACATCGAGCCGCTACTCCCGGCTAAAATTTTTGCGGGATAAAAATTAAAAAACAAAAATGCAACAAGACTGCCTGCAAAAGCAGCCGCAATAATTCCGATAGGAGGCTGATTAACTTCCGGCCGTAAACTTAAAAAGAAAATCGCTATTATTCCAATGAGTCCAACACCCCCAACCACACCATCAATGCCATCAATCCAATTCATTGCATTCATAAGAAAGATAATCCATACAGTGGAAATCAAAAAACCAAATACGTATCCCCAATCAGCATCAAGCATCAGCACTCCACCAAAAGGATTTGTCACATATTCGAGATGCACACCCATAATATACACAAAAATCACAATCAAAAATTGAAAGAAAAGTTGTTTTTTCCATACTATTTGCTTGAAATCATCAATAACACCCAAAACCAAAATTAGCAAAGAACCAAAAAGCACGCCAAGCAAGGGCGCGCCTATGACAAGATTTTTGTCCAACAAGATTGCAAACAAAAAGGATAAAATTAAAGCTATCCCACCAAAACGCAAAATTCCTTTTTTATGAATATGTCTATTGGAAGTCCTACCATCATCATTTGAATATTTTTGGCCAAATGAAATCAATAAAATAAGCAGCGATACTGAAATCAGCAAAGAAGAAAACATCGGCATTAAATAAAGAGAATAGTCCATATTAACTACTTCTTACGTATTTTGTCTGTTACCCAAAATTCTCCAAAATATTGCTTGAACAAAATACGCGTCTGCGAATCAATGGCAGGAATAGCTCCGAGTGTAGGTGCAATAATAGGAGCCAAAAACCATTGCAAAAACATATAGATATATCGTTTTTTACCATATTTTGCAGGACGCGGTGGCAAAAGCACAAAACTAAGAAACATCGAAATAACCAATCCACCCATTGCAAGAGTCATCAAATAACGAGTCACGAAAGGCAGATTGTGAGCCAACACGCTTTGGTTAAAGGCTGGTCCACCAAAGATGAGTGGTAGCCAACCCAAGAGCGCCAAAATGAAGGCTGACGTTGCCCAAGAATGATGTCCTTCGATCATTTCAAATCCTATTCTAAATTTTCTATACAAAGAAATTGTCTTATCAGGCCAAAGAGCTCGCATAATCACTGGAAAATTTTCAATTCCATATGCCCAACGCCTTTTTTGCTTGTATTGATTTTTGATAGTTTTCCAATATGTTTCAGCCAAAACTGCATCAAGAGAAATCGGCAAATAAATAGGCCTTACCATATAATCTCCGTGATAATAAGCATAACATTTCCAATATATAATCGAATCTTCACTGATCATATCCAAAGGCCAAAAGTTAACCTTTACCAATGTGTCAAAAGGTTCAGAGTGTGATGAAAAAGTTACCATCTGCACCCTTGTGCTTTGAAACATATGCCAAAAAGAAGAACCTGTCACAATAACGCGCACAAATGCATTAGTATCCCAGATGTTATTGTGATACATCGGCAAAGGCTGATATGAGCGTTGCAGACGCTTAGGATCAGTAATATATGCATGAGTTAGCGCTGCAAAATATTGAGGATGACACACACTGTCACAATCAAAATTTGAAAAAATAACCCGCTTATAATCAATATCCCTTTCATCCAAATACACCATCAATTTCTTGGCGGCATAAGTTGCATTTGATGCCTTGCATTTCATTTCATTATCTTGCACTTCATGAGTAGTAACCAAGAAGTCCTTGAAAACTCCTTTGAATTTATCCTGCAAATAATTTACTTTCTCCAATCTGTTTTGCTCATTTTCACGTTCCTCTGTTGCCAGAAGAATAATAATCTGTTGATTTGGGAAATTGCTGTCAGCAACAGCTTGGATAGCTGGTTCAATAACATCCGCAGGTTCATTGGCGGTCGGCAAAAGAACAACATGCACAATTTTGCGCCAATCAAGCACGTCAATCTTTTCCGTTGCAATATATTGAACTTCCCTTTTATATTCCGCCAGTCTTGCAATCTCCCTTTTTAAAGTTCTTCTTTCAGTGAATGTCATCTTGTTCTTCCTAAGACTCAATTTCAATTGCGCCATACGGTCGTATATAGTTTGAGCATATTCTTTTGGGTGAACGATATTTTGACATCTTTCCCACCAGTCAATCATTTTACCATTTTGAAGTTTATTATAAGCAACGATGGAATAATAAGTAATAAAAATAGTACGATAAATCCAATAAATATCAAACATTATGATAAAAACTGCAATCCAAATTGGCAGCAAAAATGAAGCCACCAACATCCCAATAAGAGTGACCCATGTCAAAATACCCGGAATCATTTCCAATGTGCGCTGAACTCTTCGTTCTTTCAAATCAGTTGTTTTTGGACTTGGAAAATAAAACATAATAGCTGTGTCATTCCGGACTTGATCCGGAATCTAGATCCTGAAACAAGTTCAGGATGACAAATAATTATTAGTAGTTTATCAACAGCAGGCTTGATACTGCAATAGTGATGCAGATTTGAACTATAAAGGTTGCCAACATCAACAAATGGGCTACTATTCGCTCTTTTTGCTGATAAAACAAATACCCCAATACCGCATTTACACTCAGAATAACCAATCCAATTAGGGGCAAAAAGTACATTTGCCACCATGCCCCAATCACATCCACCCCGAAATATACATTATAGTGAAGAATGATAGGAAAATCAACTGGTCTGATGAAATATGCAATCGCACCCCAATTTGCAAGATTAACAAAAAATGCACAGATCATAACCCACTGAATTAGCGCACTACGAAAAAACTCTTGTGAAAAAAAGTATTTTAGCTTTAATTTTATATTTTCAATCTTAAAAAAGTTCATGTGGTTTTTCTAAAGCCAGAGGCTCAATTGTTTTTTCTCCTTCAGTTATTTTCGCGACATCCTTATCTATTTTTCCAAGCTCTTTATATGCAGTGTTAAAACTGTTTACTGTGGTTCCGAGATTATTTCCCAATTTTTTCAAATAGTCTTCATATGCAATAATATGTTTTCCAAGTTTTTCCACATTGGCGCGAATCTCTTTGGCATTTTCCTCAATTTGAAAAGCTCGGAGACCTTGAAGCACTGTTTGCAAATATGCCAGAAATGATGTCGGGGAAACGATGATGACTTTCTTTTCCTGAAAAGCATATTCAATCAAGTCGCGCGTGTTAATTTGAGCTGCACCAACCTTGTTTACAAGCAAATCATAATAAATTGCTTCGGAAGGAATAAACATAAAAGCAAAATCCATTGTTCCCATTTCAGGACGAATATATTTGGCAGTTTCATCAATACGATTTTTCAAATCCTGTTTGAACAATTTTTCAAATTTTTCACGCTCTGCACTATCAGTGCAATTCAAGATTCTTTCATAATTCTCAAGTGAAAACTTTGAATCAATTGGAACAATTTTGTCTTTCACAAAAACAACCGCATCAACGATCAAATCTTGATCGGTTTTTTCACTCTTGCCCAATTTATATTGCATTTGATATGACTTTGGTCCCAGCACGTTTTTGAGTGTTTCTTCTAGAAAATATTCCCCCAGCACTCCACGTTGTTTTGGGTTTTTCAAAATATCCTGCAAATTTTGAAGTTGCGCCGAAAAATTAACCACTTGCCTATTTGTTTCATCAAGCTTAGTCAGCTTTTCAGTTACATTGCTAATAAGCTTGGCTGATTGACCCGTAATCCCCTTGACTGTCTCAATTGTGTCGCGCATATGCTCACTCGAAGAACGCCGCGCTTCGGTTAATTTTGTGTCTATTTCGGTGCGCATTTGATGATTTTGTTCGCTCAAATTCCGAAGGCGCTCCAAAATTGCCGTCATCTTTTCTCTCTCTTCTTTGTTATCACTACTCGCCACAACCTTCATTTTTAAATCAAAAACAAGCCACAAAAGAGCGGCCAAGATTCCTATTATAATAATCGCGACAAAAATTGATGACATATTTGTTTTTGTATATTTGTAAATTTGTAATTATTTGTAATTCGTAGAATTTAGTATTTTTTACGACCAGCAATAAATCTTTTGAGCCCAGGGATTTTGTCGATTAATTCCAAATGAGATCCTTCGATGAAATCCAACAAGAAACGATCAAGCATATCCAAGCGATATTTAAATTCATCACTATTCATCAACACAAAACTCACCTCTTTCCCAATTTCAGCCTCCAAGCTGCTCATAACACTTTTCAATTTTCCGCGACTGACATTGTTTGCAACCAAAACCATATCCACCTTACTTTTTGGATAATTAAGAAAAATGCCACTTACCAATGCAAGTTTCACATCCCCAATGTTTTTCAATCGTGACAAACTTTTGGATTCAGGCGAAGCAGTTGATTTTGCAAACAAACTTTTGAGTTCAGAATAAAAACAAAAATCTTGATCGAGTGTATAATATTTTGATCCTTTTTTTGTTTTTTCAACCAAAAATTTTATTTTCTTAAGCTCGCCTATCTCTTTTCGCACAGAAGCTGTTGCCAGCATATTTTTCTTTGCAATATCAGCAACGCTGTATTCTTTTTCCGAGTTAAGCAAAAAAAATCTCAGGATTCTGGTTTTTGCTTTTGAACCGAATAGCACTTCAAGGATTTCCGACATAAGTTTGACAGTATTAATAGAAATTAAGTATTTCTCCTGCTCTTAAAAGCAGCAATATTGCCATTATACAATCAATAAAATTAAAAGTAAACCTCAAATCACAGCCCTTCCCGAGCTAATTGCATTTGAATGAAAATTGCTATATTATATAGAAAGATACTTGAGGGCTTTTTTATACCACAAAAAAACCAATGTCCCCAAGAAACTCCGATAAAAACAAAGATGTGATAAAAGAACTGGAAAAAACAATTTCCCCAATTTTGGTTGTCAACAATTCCTCCCTAAAACCATACGTGGAATTATTTGAATACGCACCAGAAAACATCTACCAGCAACCGCTCGGCTCGCTTGTTGGCTTTTTTGAAGTCAAAGAATTCTCCGATGAATCTGCATATGTTGTGAACTTTTTAACCTCTGTTTTAAAAAAGGAATATTATATAAATCCAAAAAGACCAGTCACGGAAAGCTTGGACAGTGCCCTACACAAAGTGAACATTGCACTTTCTGAATTAGCCAAACACGGGAACGTTGAATGGCTAGGCAAAATAAACGCCGCAATTTGTGTGTTAGAAAAAAACAATGCGCATTTCAGTGTTTCAGGCGATGCTAAAATCTTTTTATATAGAAACCAAAGTCTTTCCGAGATAAGTGAGGATCTCGCCTCAGATTCCCTTGAGCCACACCCACTCAAGACTTTTGTTAATGTTTCCAGCGGACGCCTTGAAAAAAATGATCGAATGCTGATAACCTCGGCAGATATTTTTCATATTTTGCCAATTGCTGAAATCAAAAAGAATTTCCAACGATTTGAAGGAGACAAATTTGTGCAATTTTTGAAAACCGCACTTTCAAACCAAATAGAAATGATTGCTTCGGTGGTTGTCGAAATGACTGAAGTGGTTCCTGCTGCAGCAACCAAGGCACTGCCTCGCAAAAAATCTCCCAAGGCAGTCAATGCTTTCAGCCAACAATCTTTTGCCAGCGCCAAAGACACTGAAACCTTGGCACAAGAAAATGAATTAGAAATGACAATACTGCCGGCAGATGCTGAACAAGAATATACCGATGAAAAAACCGGGCACATATACGTTCAGGGCGAGGTCAATGAAAACAATGAGAACACCAATCCCCAAATGAATTTGTATTGGGATATGATCAAAGAAAAAATCTCCCAAGGATCATATTTAACCAAAAATGAAATTCGAAAACGTTTTTCTTTATACAAAAAACAATTAGCAAAAAGAAGAGAGCTTCGCAGAATTGAAAAAGAAAAACAACAGCTTCTTGCAGCCGAAGAGGCAAAACGTCTTGAAGAAGAAAGGGTTTTGCAAGAAATTCAGCGCGAACAACAAATCGCCGAGGAGCAGCAACTTGCCAAACTTCATCTTGAGGAAGAAAACAAGCGTCAACAAGAAAATCTTGCACAAGAAAATATTCTCGCAAAAGCTGAAATAGCCAAGAAAAAAACAGCAGCAAAAATTAAAGTTGCAGATATCGGCGCAGAAGAACCAGAGAGCCAACCAACTGCAGATTCACAATTAAGCTTCAAAGAAAAACTTCGTTTAGCAAGACTAGAGCAGCAAGGAAACGCTGTTATTGATCTGAAAAACAAAACCGCAAAGGAAACCGAGACATTAGAAGAAGAAATCCTCATCCAGCCAGAAATACAATTTGAAAATGTTGAAACAACATCCAAAACAACGAAACTTAAGATGTTGGCTTTGGAAAATATTAAAAAAATACTACCACTATCAAAAAAATTAATTGCGCACACAAAAATTGGACTAAGCAAAATTAGAGCAATAGCAAAAAGAAGGTCTGGTATTGCAAAGCCAAGTCAATTAACAACCATCATAACTCCGCATTTTTCAAAAATTGGAAAATTATTTTCACATTTTTCAGGAAAACAAAAACTGTTTATTCTTTTTGCACTAGCCCTTATTTTTATCGCACCTCTTTTCATTGTGCGTTTCTTGAACAGACCAAAAGCTCCAACAATTGTTGAACTTCAAGATGCGCCTTTGACCCAAATAGGAGCATTGGCAAATGACAAAAATATTGATTTCAACACACAAATTCAAGCAATTTTATCAAACTCAAATATCGTTACCGCTTTGATCGCAAACAACAATCCAACAGTGGTTACAAAAAACAGCGTTATTGTTTTGCAAAACAAAGAGCCGAAAGAATTTCCGATTCCTGCTGACTCCGGAGCTGCTATTTCCGCAACATATATGAAAGACTTGTCCCTTGTTTTAATCTTCACGGACAGCAACAAAATTCTTTCCTTCAGTCCAATTTCAGAAAAGTTTGCAAGCAACAACATCGATTTATCCAACATTTCATCAGGAAGTCCAATTGGAACATATCTAACATATTTATATGTGCTTGATCAAAAAAACAATCAAATTTATCGCTTCCCACGCGCAGACGGTGGATTTGGCGAAAAAACAAGTTGGCTCAAAGATTCAACATCTCTTGCAAATGTTTCAGAAATAACAATCGACGACAACATTTATGCGATTTCCGATAATAAAGTTTTAAAATTCTTCAAAGGAAAAGTTGTCGATTTCACACTTGAAGCATCCACCACACCTATTAACTTTGATAAAATATACACAACTCCGGACTTGCAAAACCTCTATGTACTAGACACACAAAACTCGCGCCTAGTTTCATATAGCAAAGACGGGAACATCCTTGTGCAATACCACAATGAAGCCTTCAAAGATGCGCTTTCATTGACAGTCGACGAACAAAACAAACTCGCATACATTGCAACTTTAGCTGGACTGATTTCAGTTACGCTTCAATAAAAAATCCACACGTTTTTAAAACGTGTGGACACTATCTTTATATTATACACCCAAATTGATAAAAAGTCAATAACAACACAAAAAACGGCTAACGATAGCCGTTTTTTGCTGTATGAATTTTTCTAAAACCTAGAACCTAGTACCTAACACCTAAAACCTTTTAGAAAGCTGACTCTTTCATTGCGCTACGTGCAAATTGGGCGCGTTGCATAATTTCACGGTTCACAATAGCAGCGTCGCGTCCATATTTGAGGCGTGACAGCTCTTTGAGATAATTGGCAGCTTCTTGATTGCCCCTGGTTGGTGGATAAAATTTAATATTAAATGGCTTGGAAAGTTCCCCATTAACAAGCATTCGCGTAAAGCCACTATAATTATCCACATTAACCAAATCATTGGCAGTAAAAATCGGTTCGAATTGTTTTTCCAAAAACTCTGCATCTTCTGGTCCAACTCGCAGAGCCACCATCGAACCAACGTTACCAAAAACTGCCTTGGAAATTTCTTCTTTAAGTTGCCCAATAAATTGATGTGCAATAATCAAACACAAACGATATTTTCGCGCTTCAGAAAGAATTTGAGAAATCGATTCAGTTGTGACATTTTGAAATTCATCCAAATAAAGATAAAAATCGCGACGCTGATCTTCAGGCATATCACCGCGCGCCAGCGCGTTCATTAAAATTTTTCCCACAATAACCATTCCCAAAAGATGTGCATTGATTTCTCCAATCTTTCCTTTGGAAAGTTTTACCAACAAAATTTTGCCAGAATCCATCACTTCACGAAAATTGATTGTACTTTTTTGCTGTGCGATGATTGGACGCATCATATCATTAGAAACAAAGGTGGTAAGCTTGGAAGTGATATACGGAACCATATTAGCAAGTGCTGCTTCCCCACCAGCTTTCTCAGCTTCCTTGATCCAAAAATCTGAAACTACGGGATTATTACACTTGGACAATTTCATTTTGCGGAAATCTTCATCAGCCAAAACTTTGGAAATTTCCATCAGCGTTGAGCCTGATTCAGGATCTTCCATAATAAGGAGCATCGCATTTCGCACATATTGTTCAAACATCGGACCACCTGTAGCTTTCAAATCATACAACTGATCAAAAATACCAATCATTTCATTAATCACAAAAGTTTTTTGCTCGGGATGACTCGGGTCATATTCCAGCATATTAAGTCCAAAGGGTCTTTCCATATCAGATGGATCAAACACAATCACATCTTCCGCGCGTTCCTTCGGAATGGCAGTTAAAATATCTTCAATCGCATCTCCGTGTGGATCAATAAAGCAAAATCCTTTGCCGTCACGCGCATCTTGTTTGGCCATTTCCTGCAAGAAATTTGACTTACCAACACCAGTTTGACCGATAGTATACAAATGCCTTCGTCTGTCTCCATCACTAAGTCTGATGTCGGTTTTTACTCCACGATAATCATTATATCCAAGAACCAATCCTTCTTTTGGAATATTAAGTGGTGGTGGTGCAGCTCCAGCTTTCAACCATTTAATTTTTGGTGTTTCAGTGGTAGAAATTGGAAAATGAAAAATACTGGCAATTTCCTCAGTAGACAAAATGATAGAATGATCTTCATCAAAATTTCTGAAGATATAATCAAAAGATATTTTCTTGGATTTAATTCTTTTTTGCACCACAAAATGGTTGACGTCGTGATTTTCAAATTGCGCAAAAGCATTTTCCATATGCGCCAAAATTTCATCCGCCTTCTGTTGAGTCATTGCAGATGCAAGCAAACGAATGTTAGCTTTGAATCCAGCCTTGCCAGATTTTGCTTCAATTTTTTTTACAAGTTCCTGTTCTTCCGGAGTAAGCTGCACTGAATCCTTGTGCAGAATTTCTTCCTTTGGCTTATTTTGAATCACTTGCACCATACCTTTTCCAAGTTCCATTGCGATCGAATTTGAATGTGCATCCTTAAGTTGTTTTCCTTGTTGCATCTTGTGTGCAATTCCTCTTCCCAATTTTCGCCAATTTTTTCCCGCAGGACGCAAAACAATCTGAATCGCCGCACCTTCCCCTTCTGTTTGCAGCTTACTAAGCGCATTTGAAATTTCATTGAGCGGGTCAACATCAATATTTTCATATGTAAGAACTGGCAAAGCATATGAACGTTTAAGTCCAAGTGTTGCAGCAGCAGTAAAACTCCCTGGTGAAAAAATCGTATAATCTGGAATTTTTTCAATAGAAGCATGTGGGAAATATGAATGAACTTGCTTCTCAATGCTGTCACGAAATTTCTTTGGCACTGCCAAATAAAAAGAAATTTCCTCATTTCCACAAGGATTGGCAATTTCAAGTGCCATATATGGCTCGCTATACAAAAAATGAGCCCAGAGTGATTTTTTTTCTTTAATATTAGAAAGTGTCGTGAGCAATTGTTCCATCGCACCAATTTCTTCTTTCCAAGCTTCGCCATTTTCACTTCGCTCGCCTTTTTCCTTGAAAATTTTTGTCACTCGCACAACTTCCAAGTCCATATTCATCGAACGATTGATTTGAGCACGATAATTCAAAAAACTTCGCACAACCAAAAAAGCACCACTAAAAAGAGTCAGTGTGGCAAAAACCCAAAGCAAAGGGATGAGGATGGTGTTGAGGTCGAGAGTATTCATGAAAAATATTTTTTATTTGTATTTTTTGTTTATATTTTTTAATTCTAAAGTCTGAAGTCTAATTACTAAATCAAATCTAAAGTTTAAAATATAAACAAACGCAATACTTTAAACTTTTTTAAATTTAATCTTGATTTAGTCTTTAGTCTTTAGTATTTAGACCTTGAAATCCTAGATTTCCTTTATCATTCCCTTCTCCACCAATGCATTGTGCAGTTCTTCGCCGAGCATACGGTCGTGAAAAGTGTCGAGAATATAATTGTCTTGCATATGTTGAGCCACTTTCACAGCATGCACAACACCTTTTTGCCCTGCAATATCAACCAAGTGCTGAACCTGCGACTCAGCATCCATTTTTTCGTAACCAGTCTTCGCATCAGACGCAATGACTGTTTGATCCAATTCATCATCAGATTGCACTGTTTGAACTTTGGAAAGAATTTTGCCATAAGCAGCATCCTTTTCAGCTGCACTAACTTCTTTTATCGCTTCACGTTCAATAGCAGAAACAGGCACGGCATCCTCACGAGAAAAATCCACACTTCCATTTTTAATTTTACCCTCCAAGTCCAAATCACTTTCCTCAATCGGCTCTAAGTTACTTTTCATAAATTCTCACCATATAGCATATAACATATAGCATATAACATCCAACCTAGGATACCAACGCATTTTTTTGTTACATGTTACATGTTGTATGTTACATGTTTATTTGTTTGCCTGCATCATCTCTCCCCTAAATTCCTCAATAATCCCCTGCACCATTTCGTCATAATCATTAATTCTTTCTTTGAAAAATTCTTCTACTTGCGATGGAGAGACTTCGCCTTGGGACATTTTTTCATATTCCTCGCGACCCTCTTCTCCAAGCTTATCCATTGTCTCAAGAAAAATTCTCTTCAGCAAAACTTCCGTCATCTTAATGATGAGTTCATTTTGTTTGTCTTGAGAAAGCGTGTCGATTCCCAAATCTTTAATCAATTGACTCAGCGCTTCTGCTTGCGCAGTATTATGTTCTTCCATAAAATTTTAATTTAGTTTAATTTTTATTCAATATTTATACCTAAACGTTTTTTTATAGTAACCTCTTTTACACGGTAAAGCCATTTCCCAAAAGTGGTATTACTATTAGGAAAATTATTAGTATTGCCAAATTCTTTTTTATATTCTTTTGCCATTTCTTTCATAATTGGACGCAATTTATCATCAGCATAAGCAGAACTATAATCCAAGTTTTTAATATCATCCCACTTGTATCCAGTAGCTTTATATATACCATTCGTCGCTGCTTTTATATCCTTAAAGCAATTCTCTTTTGCATTGGCTAAATTTTCAACTGTCAAAGCTGCCGATTTGCGCGCCTCATCAGCGCGACCCATATCTTCATATTGAGATGCCGATGGTCCACCTCCTCCAGCGGGATGATCTGTTGCATCATTGGCTGCTTGAATATATTCAGCATTAGCGCTTTTAAACATTTCTTTTGCTGTTGAAATATTTTGCTGAGTTTCCCCAGTGTACCCTAAGACATCAGCATTTCCTACCACCGCAGCTGCTGACGGCTTTGGAATATCAGTTGGTTTAATACTAGCGCCCACACCTTGCCCATTTTCAACGCCGCCACTGCCAACAGAATGATGCCCATTCAGGTGTGAGATTTTCCCGTCAATATTACTCAATTTCATCTCCAACGGATTATTTTCATTTATAAAAATATGCGTTCCAGGTTTAACATTAACCATTCCATCTTTTAGCATCTTGTGATATTCATTGTCTCCAACTTTTTTAATTATCTCAGCTTTATTGTCATGCATATAATCAAGCCACATGCGATGTGCTGCAGCTCCTGGATTTTTTATTCCATGAGTCTTGAGATGATCGATCAATGTTTTTTCAATACTTGAACCTTTTTCTATTGTTAAGGATTCAACCGCTTTATTTGAAGCACCAACAACAGTTTCAGCAGCTTTTTTTGCTTGCGCAGCAGCATCTTGAGCTGAAACTGGAGGCTTCCCACCATGTTCAGCCACCCATTTTATATATTCAGGTGATTCTGGTTTTAAATCCACAGGAATACCAGTGCTTGGAGGAGTTGGCCAATTATCTACAGATGGAGCGGTGCTAACCACGGGAGGTGCTGCAGTCATTTTTTCAAAAGCATGCGCCATGCCCTCAACTGCCTGCACTCCAATTACTGTTGCCAAACAAACTGCAACCGTCTTATTAAAATATGCCCGCATCACATGTTTATTAACTTTTCTATTAATATCTTCATTTTTTTGATTCAAGATTCCTCTCAATTTTTCAAAATCAACCTCGCCACCTTCTTTGGAAATTTCTTTAAGATTTTTTTTGTCCGCCCTACCATCAAGAATACTATCAGTAAATTGTGCCGCACCATCCAACGCCGCACCTCCCGCTGTTGCCATCATAAAAGCACCCCAAATGTTTTTTCCAGATTTAAATGCACCAGCACCAAGATACCAAGAGGTTGCAGCAAGTCCAATTTTTATAGACCAATGAACTTTTTTATTATAAAATTCCGCAACCTGATCCATCTTTAACGTTACCTTGTCCCAAGTATTTTTAAGCTTTGTTTTTCCCTCGGTTTCTTTTTTTTGCGCAGTTTTTACTGCAATTCTATCATTATATAATTCCAGTGCAGCTCCAGTATTATAATAAGTGAGTAATTTCTTGATCTCAGTATTCAAAGCATCTCCTTTGAGCGTACCACTTTCGAGTTTGGCAATCTCGCCATTCATCTTTTCTTTACGTAATTTTTCATAAGCCATACGAGCTGCAGCGATATTTGGTGTTTCTGTCTTATCCTCCTTTCCAAGCGCCCGACTAAAATAACCCCTAACTTCCCTAAGAGCATTTCGTTCTTTGAATTCAGTTTCGACATAAATTTTTCTTGCTTCCCTGAGAGCTTTTTCTTGAGGATCAACAGCTTCAGCCATATCTGTGGATTTTTTGAAATTTCTCTCACCCTCAAAAACAGAATCTTTTTTTTCAATTCCTTTTTTAGGACTCTTGGCAGCAGTTTCGAACATCTCATTCTCTTTTTCACGCTGCTCGCCAAGCACTTCAGTTTCAATTGCCAATTTATCCTTGTGTTCCTGTGTCCATTTAGCAATTCTCTTGTCTTCTTTTTCAACTTCAACCTCAGCACTTATTTGTGCTGTGTGCTTGTTAAGCAAATCATTAAATATAGTTGCGTCCAATGTTCCTGCTGCCATTTTGTTTTGTAACTTTATTTTATTTGACTCAAAATATACTCAGAAATCTTTTCTAACTCCTCGCCTCTTTTTTTTGTGTGCCTTGCAATATCACGTTCAACAACATTGGGCAACACACTCAAAACTAGCTTCTTTTTTTCATCTCCAACTACTCCCTTTTTCCCAGCCACATCCATCATTTCATTATACAACAATTGATATCTTTCTACATTAAAAACAGAGAGTTCCACAATCAGATCTTTGAACAAATCTTCTGGAGTTTTTTCTTTTGGCGCTTCAACTGATAATGCATCCGCATTTGAGACTGGCAAAGCCACTTCTTGCTCCAAATATTCTTTCAATTTTCCTTCAGCCACCAATTTTCCATCTGTCATTTTATTCAAAATCTCCCCAAGCGTAACAGTTAGTTCTGAACTATCGCTATTATTTTTTACCCACATTATGCCACGCACTTTAACACCTTGAGAATATTCTTCGGTTATTTCGTTATTGGTAGAAATTTTAAATTTATTTTCTCTTGGGTTCCAAATAACAAGAGAGTCACAACCAAACGCCTTAACAGCCAAGATATCACCTGGGATATTTTTCTTTTCAATTCCATTTTCAATACTTACTGCAATTTTTCCATAACGATCAGAAGTAATTATAAATCCTTCTTTTTCCATTCTTTCAAGACTTTCTTTTGATTTTTCTTTAACATTTCTCTGATTTTCACTCCTGTTTACAATAGTTCCCTTTTTATCACCAACACCAGGATATATAAAGCCATATTTCTTTAATTCACCTTCAGACAATTCTCTGGTTGGGTCAGGATTATTATCTTTCATGAAAAAATTTACCAACTTTGATCCATGAATATAATTTTGCAAGCCAATAATTGTCTTATGAGAATTTTCAAAATATGTTTCTATCTTAGGATACTGTGCATTATCTACTTGATTTACAAATTTTACCATTTCATCCAGCTTTGGATTCTTTTCTAATAACCCCAAGTCAACCAACATTCGATACGTTTTAGCGGTTGCAGAAGAATCAGCCAATGATTCTTCACCATGATGATCAATAAAAGCTGTTTTTTTATTCTCTTTATCAAAATCCTCAGCCACCACACCATCTTTTCCGCCAGTATCTAAATTAATTCTTCCTTCTTCAAAAGTACCAGGATCAATATATTTTAAATCTTTTATATTTATCTTGGCTAACTTTAACAATTCCAAGCAACCTTTACCATCTAAATCAGTAAACTTCTGCAATTTACCATCTTTATAAAGTCCATGGACCGCAAATTCTTTCCAAAGTTTTTTGGTTTTTTCTATAAAATTTTTATCGCCCTTATGTTCACCTTTTTCAGCAGGATCAACAACGTCAAGATCCTCCCACTTATCAACTCGTTGCAATGTTATTTGAGCACCAGCTCTGGAAAATTTCATTCTTTCTTCTTTTTCAGCGTCAGTTTCAACTGCTGCTGGCTTTACCTCATTTATTACCACATTGGCGCTATCTGCATTGTACGTGAATCCGTCCATTACGATCGATGTTTTCTTGCCATTACCCTTAATGATTCCTTTGGAGGCTCCTAATACTTTTTTACACAAAGCCTCCTCCTCGACAGTAAAAAAATCAATATCTTCATCTATTTTCTGTATAAAGTAATCTATTTTTTCCACTAAATCAAAAGTAAAATCACGCACAAGCTTAATACCTGGGTTATTTGCACGAAATTGCTTTTTTGTTTCATTTGTTTTCAATATGAGACCTTTAGCTTCTTTAAATATTTCCTCCAGGCCTTTATTCTCTTTTCTTCCCAAGAACTCATCAACCTCAATTCCACCGCACACCTTTCTAACATAATCCCTTGCCTCCTTTGAAATTTTCATTTCATGCAATTGATTTAAGAATCGATCCCTTAGCCCATTTTCAACATCCTCATTAGTAACAGCATTAAAAGAACTTTTAATTTCTTCCAAAAAATCCGATTTCTCATCATTTATAACCTTTTTATCTTCATCTTTTAAATCTTGAAATTCTTTTTTTTGTGTGTGAAATATTTCTTCAAAATATTTTTCGACCATATCTTTACGAATCCTTTCCTGTCTTTTGGTCATTGCTGATGCAGCTGCAGCTCCAAGATCTTTTGCACCCAAAAGAGAAGCTTCGGCTTTTAAATCTACTGGCACATCTTTTTCTGTGATTTGATCTTCAATAGCTTCGTCTAAATTTTTCACAAAAAGTGGTCGCATTGGTTCAGCGGATTTCAAAAAAGCCTTTTGACCAGACGTGTCTAGTTCAGATTTTTCACGTAAAATTTTAGGAAATTTAAAAAAATCCATAGAAGACTAAAAGTATTTTATTTACTCTAAAATTATATCATAAAATTCATTTTTATCCCATAGCAATTTTAGGAAAATTAAAAGGCGCAACAATGGATGATTCCATTATTGCGCCCCTCCTCACGCCAACTCTTTGGCGTGACCTACCCTTCCTTTTTTATTTTTTTAATTTCATCTCTTATAGCCTGAGGCATTTCTTCTTTGGGATGTCGTTTCTGGTATTCAGCGACATCTTTCAAGAATTTATCATTAGCCTCAATTTTTTTCTGCTTCTGAAAATCATCAATGTCATTGACGAGTTTCGCAGTCGAAGCTGGGATTATTTTTATTCTGTCCCCAACCAGCTCATTCATATAAAAGCCAGTTTGCGGAAACAAAACAAATACTAACCCCACAGTATATGCAACAACTGCCACCTTAACCGTGAACCGCGACAATCTCTTAAATGACGTGAAGTTATCTATAGCAATAACAACCATCAACATCAAGATTACAATCGCCGCAGTCATTCCGCCAAATGTATAATTGACATACAGTGGCAGTACCAGGAAAAGTGCGGTTTGCACCAGAAAGATATTGGAAATTATTGACAGATAACCTCGAATGAAATCGTTATCAAATACTCCTGTTTCCTGGCGCGGTTCAGACGGATCTGCAACCGGCACCCTTGCCAACTCAAGTGCTTCCCCTGTCAGGTGCACATTAATAATCCGCCTGACTGAATACAGTCGATATGCGCTATACATCCAGGGAAAAACCGTGATCCAAACTGAAATTTCAATCGCGGGTTTTATTGCCAATATTGCCACGACACCAAAAATGGTCAATGACCATACAACAATTAAACATTTCCGCAGATCCGCAAGCTCCTCACGACTCAAATCCCTAAGTCTCCCAAAAAAATTCCCAATTGCTTCAAGCATATCCGTATCCTCCCTTTTAATTAGTGTTTTTAATTTAACAACCATTTTTTCCATGTTGGACGATTCCTTCTTTTTTCAGCCTCGTCTTCAAGAGAAGTAGCGGCTTCATTAATAGAACAAGTTATTGACCTTGTAACAGATTCATAACTTTTTTCTAGTGAAGGAAATGTCACTTCTTTGAAATACTTCAGAAACTTTTCAAAGTTTGAAGTAGTGTCCTGCATAACCCCAACTGCCATAATTCTAGAAATTACTTCTAGTACATTATTGCATTTTGCAAGGTCTTCCAAAATTGTAATTCCAGGACGAACAGTTGCAGGCACAGCAGGAATTGCTGGCTTAGCTGGTATTGCGGGTTTTGCAGGAATAGCAGCCGTGGTAGCAGTAGCTGCAACAGCTGGCCTAGCAGATACGGCAAGCACTGCAGGTACAGCTGGGACAGCAGGCTTACTGGGATGAGTGATGTCGTTAAACGTCACAAGGATACGAAAATTTCTCGCATACATTGTTTCATTTAATTTATCTTCATCCTCAACCATCTTCATTGCTTTACTGATCATATTCTTCTGGTCGGGTGTGGCATTGGCTTCAGATAAATCAAGAGCAAAATAATTTTCATCTTCCCAACCTTTTGGGTCAATAAGACGTTTTTTTATTTCTTCTCCAACTGCTTTTCCAGCAATTTCACCAACACCCAAAAAGCCAATGATTCTAACGGCCCATCCCCATGCATGCTTCAGTATACCCAGAAATGCACCTTCGCCCAATGCTTCCGCCATAAATCTTCCCAGTGCCATGATAAACCTCCCCTTTTCCTTTATTAGTGTGTGTGCATATTATATTGTCAAAGAGCCCTTATTAAGGCCCTTTTTGGCCTTGCTATAGGACTATCCTATAACCATCCATTCTAGCACAAAAAAGACGTTGTGTCAAGCTCGCTGAAAGCTGAAATTGGTGGTATAATACAGCTAATAAAGAAACAGGGAGAATTCTATTGAGAATCAAAAACTAATTTCAATCACAAAAATACAACCCCAGTTAAATAGTCTGCCTACGGCAGAATTTAACGGGGCAAGAAACAAAAATGCAAAACAAAAAAATCGTCTGGGGGCTGCTGCTGGCAATTCTGATTGCGGCTTTTGCGCTGAGAGTGACTAATATCAAAAACATTCCGGCGGGAATATATCCTGACGAAGCTCAAAATGGCGTTGATGCACAACTTGCGAATGCGACTGGGGAATATAAAATTTTTTATGAAGGAAATCAAGGTCGCGAAGGATTGTTTATAAACCTGCAGGCACTTTCAATCAAGGTTTTTGGTCCGACTGAATTTGCGCTCAAACTTTGGTCGATTATTTTTGGCACGCTGACGGTTCTGGGTGTTTTTCTCCTTACCAAAGAACTTTTCAAAAGTTATGCTGCTGCTCTGATTGGCGCATATCTGACTGCATTTTCATATTGGGCGATCAACTTTTCGCGCATCGGCTTTCGGGCTATTATGGTTCCATTTCTTCTTTCTTTTTCTTTTTACTTTCTCTTTAAAGGTCTGCGCACGAAAAAACTTCACGATTTTGTTATTGCAGGTTTGATTTATGGACTTGGTGTTCACACGTATATTGCCTTTCGCGTTTCCCCACTGATCTTGGTAGTGCTGCTCATCTCACTTATCATCACTCGCAAAAACTTTTTATTAAACTATTGGAAACACACTCTTGTTTTCGCTTTTGCGATGCTAGTCACAGCCACTCCAATGCTGCTTGATTTTTTCGTTTATAACCCTCAGCATTATGCTTCACGCACAAGTGCAATTTCTGTTTTCAATTCAGCCACCAATGGCGGAAATCTTCCACTAACAATCGCCAAGACATTTGGGCTGAGTTTGCAAAAATATTTTGTAATGGGCGATCTCAATATGAGACATAATTATCCACCTTATCCACTGCTTAATCCCATCGTTGGAATTTCTTTTTTAATCGGATTCATATATATCATTGCTAAATTTTTGCAATTGTTTTGGCTGCGAATATACAAGGGTGTTCGAGATGAAAAAATGGATGTTTATATTTTCCTTTTATCTTGGTTTTTTGCGATGCTTATTCCAGAATTTTTGGCCAACGAAGGAAATCCTCACGCACTGCGCTCCATTGGAACATTGCCGGTAGTGATAATGATTTCGATTCTTCCTTTTCTTTGGATATTAAAAAAATATAATCAATTTGGACACAGCTACAAAATTTTTACCATCTCCATTCTCACAGGAGTTTTCGTTTTTATCGGACTAGCTGATCCAATTAAATATTTTGTCTTTTTTGCTAATAGCCCAAAACAGCATCAGGTTTTTGAAGCCAACACGAGAGCAATCTCTGATTATATTCGAGCTCTTCCTCAAAGCGAAAAGAAATATATTATTACAGGCGCTATGCCAAGACTAACAATCAATTATCTCAACCCGACACTTCCAAACACTTTTTATGTTTATCCTCACGAAATCAACAACATCAAAGTTGAAGGCAATGAAAAAATTGAAATAATCTTCACTGGTTGGGACTGGAATTCAATAAACTCGCTCCGCGGAAGAATTCCTAATCTCACTTTTCAAGAACACAAAAACAAATTTGGGGATATATTCATAACACTAAGCAATTAAAACTGCATATTTGTCATTCCGGGCTTGACCCGGAATCCAGGATTTAGTACACAATATTTCTATTATTGATAAATATAATTTAATAAACACATTTCATAATCCTAGATTCCTGCCTACGCAGGAATGACAAGAAGATTAATTTGAATTTAAAAAAATAAAAAAGTATGGAATCATTATTAAAAAAACATTACCGCTGGATTGTTCTTATTATTATGACATTTTTTGTCACAGTGTCTTTGCTAAACGCAAAAAATGACACAGCCACTTTTGATGAAGTCGCGCACATTCCTGCAGGATACAGCTACATCACTCAGCAGGATATGCGTCTTAATCCTGAACATCCACCGCTACTCAAAGATTTAATCGGCATTCCACTGGCATTTCTCAATCTTAACTTTGACACAACCCAACAATTTTGGACGGGTGAAGGTTTAAACAGGATTTGGGATGATGGACAATGGGTTGCCGGAAAACATCTTTTGTATGAAACTGGCAATAATCCTGATCAAATTCTTTTTTGGTCTCGACTTCCAATTGTTTTAATCTCAGTGCTTCTTGGTTTGTTTCTTTTTATGTGGGGCAAGGAAATTGCTGGGATCTTGGGTGGACTTTTTGTTTTGACCCTATATGCTTTTGATCCAAATATCCTGGGACACAATCACTATGTTACAACTGACATTGGAATTGCAGCATTTCTAACTTTTGCTTTTTATTATTTTCTCAAATTCATCAAAAATCCAACTTGGAAAAATGCTGCGATTGGCGGAGTTTTTCTGGGTCTCGTGAGCTCAGTAAAATTTTCATCTATAATGGCTTTTCCAATTCTTGGACTTGTTCTTCTTGGATATCCACTGATTAAAAAAATCTCTCACGATGACACCGAAATCAAAGAGAATTTTTTGCGCACAAAATTATTTTTTTCATATTTGATAAAAGGTCTTGCAGCTTTCGCAATCTCAATGATTATTGTCTGGATTTTGTATTTCGCAAACACGTTTAATATGCCGCAAGAAATTATTGCCAGACAGATAAATTTTTCCTTTCCGCTTAGCGATCCAAATCCACTTAGCATGACCACTAATAAAGCTTTAAGCTTTTTCAATTCTTCATCAATACTTCGCCCATACGCTGAATATTTCCTTGGTGTCACGATGGTGTTCAAACGTGTCGCTGGAGGAAATGGTGCATATTTTTTGAACAATGTTTCCAGCAAGGCATCTCCTGCATATTTTCCATTGGTATTTCTACTTAAGGAAACTCTTCCATTTCTGATGCTGATTCTTTTTTCACTGATTTATACTGGAGCACAAATCACAAGAACATTCAAAAGATCAATAACTGAAAAAAGTATTGGAAAAAATTTCAAACGCTTTTTGCAAACAGGCGTGATGCAATATTCCCTCTTTGGTTTTATTGCTCTTTATTCATATCTCAGTATTACTGGAAATCTGAACATTGGCCTTCGACACCTCTTTCCGATTATGCCATTAGCATATTTGCTAGTAACTAAAAAAGTTTTTGATTTTCTCAGACACAAACATTTTGTCACAAAACATCAACTTCAAATTATTTTTTCCATCTTAATAACTTGGATTATTATCATACCAATTTTTAATTATCCCAACTATGTTTCATATTTTAATGAATCAATTGGTGGCAGCAAAAACGGATACAAATATGTAACAGACTCAAATGTTGACTGGGGGCAGGATTTGGGCAGATTAAAAATATTTTTGGATGAAAATCCTCAAATAAAAAAGATTAATGTGGATTATTTTGGTGGAGGAAATCCAGCATATTATCTGGGAGATAAATATGTTTCTGGTTGGGATTCCAAACGCCCAATTGAAGCTGGCTGGTATGCCATTTCAACGAATTCACTTCAGACCAGCATATACGACAAAGTCAACAAGACTCCTGCAACAAATTACGCTTGGACACAGCAATACCAGCCAATTGATATGATTGGAAATTCAATTATGATTTATTATGTACCATTTGCAATAGAATAACCCGTCAGTCACGACTGACTGGTTCAACCCGTCGCTCGAGAGCAACAAGTTATTTTACCTCAACCTTTTCTGTTTGTGAGTTTTCATCTGCGGACGGGTCGGTGTTTTTGAATTTATAGAAAACCTTGTTTTCATTGCGAAGATCGATATATGCGATTTCCCCTTTCTTGTCCTCAGGAATTTCTTTTTTCAAAACAGTTTCCAATGTTCTTATGGCTGAATCCAAAGAAAATTGAGTTGAAAAATAAAATTCTGTTTCCTGAGTTGTTTTCACATTGATTTCTTCAGCCATTCGTGATGGCGTGAAATATTGACCAGTTGCCTCAAAACCAAGAGCTGCCAAGGAATCTTTGATGGCAAGTGCATATTGCTCATAAGCAGGCTCAATTATTTTATCGCCAATCGTCACGTCTCTCCTGTTGGTTTCATTTATTTGCAAAAGGTTGTTGCCCATAAGTTCCGGCGATGAAAAATCAGCTTCGCTATACGCCGTGCCATTTTCATCAAGCAAATAACATTTTTCACTGCTACACCAAACCAGCAATGCTTTTCGTTCGTCGATTTCTATGCTCACAGTGTCTGGAAATTTTTTAATCACACTCAGTGTTCGAATTTTTTTAAATTTTTCATTCAAGAGATTTTCAAACTTTCTTTGTGAAACAAACAAAAAATTATTTTTTGGAATTATTCCTAAATATTTTCCTTGCAGCGAATTACTAACAATCTGCTGAATTTCCTGCCCATTAAGTTCTTTTGTGCCTGAGACTGCAATGTTTACAATTTGAAGATGCTGAGAAAAAAACACAACATATCCAGTCACACCAATAAAGCAGACCAGCAATGTATAAAAAATAAACACCGAGAAAAATCGTGAAGACTTTTTTTCTTCTTCACAATCATTTCCCGTACAATTTTTTATATATTTTCTCGACATATCCAAATTATATCCTAATTATATACGAATCAATAACTACATATCCATAAACAAAGTTTCTAAAATAAGTCTCGAGTTAGCATTCGTCCGTTTCAAAACTATCATAGCTTTCTGAATTTTTTCAATGATAGCACAGGCCCTGTTACTTTCTACCTGACCCGCCTCGACTCGCGGAAACGACTGCTCGTCGACGCGAGGCGGGTTTACGTCGACAGCAATCTTTCTAATTTCCCAAAGCCAAACATTCAATTTATCAAGAGTTCGAACCGCATCTTTGGAAAGCTCTTCCGCCAACTTAAACTTTTCATTCAATGTACCCTTTCTGATTTTTTCAAGCTCCATCAAAGCGTTGGTTCTAAAAAGTTTTTCCTCGTTGTGCTCGCTCAAATATTGCGCCAAGCCAGGTCTGCCAATAGAAAGCTCCACACAATCTTTTTGAAAAGAAAAATTTTCTGCAAAACCAGCGTTCATATCCTCATCATCAACCAAACCAAAATTAACAACTTGCAAACGTGAAAGTATCGTAGGCAGAATCCTATCAACCTCATTGGTTATCAAAATAAGAATAGTTGTCGGATTAGGCTCTTCAAGAATTTTCAACAGTGCATTTTGACAACCATTTGTCATACGATGAGCATCATTAACAATAAGAACCTTATATTTTCCGTGATAAGGAAAAAGACTAAGACTAAGCTTGGCATCCCTTATTGATTCGATTGAAATGTCACGCTGCCGCGAGATGCCATTTTTTTCAGTAATCTCCGGCTCCACAATCACCAAATCAAGCATTGCGTTTTTATCAACATTATCAATATCCAGATTTAATTCAGTGCCAGCAATTACACTCAGCGCAAACATTTTTGCCAAAGTAAACTTCCCCACCTTTTCCGGCCCAGAAAAAAGATACGCATGCCCGAGAGCATTGTGCTCAAACGCTTTTTGAAGCAAGTTTACTGATTTTGTATTACCGATGAATTGCATAGTATAAAAAAATAACAAATTCCAAATTAAAAATTTCAAATAAATTACAAAATCCAAATGACTAAAAAATAATTTTTAATTTTGAAATTAAATCATTCATTTGATATTTGGCATTTTTAATTTGAAATTATCTTTTTAACATATTCCCCAAACTCACGTCTAAATCTTTCTCTCGAAAACTCTTGCGCTCGCTTTTTAATCAAATCCTTGTCATATTTATCCTTATTATCTAAAAACCTTCTCACTCCATCAGCAAGAACCTCAGTTGTTTGGGCATCAAAAAATTCTCCAGTAATTCCTTCTTGCACCGTTTCTTGCGCGCCACCTTTTCGATATGCAATCACAGGCACACCAGCAAGCATCGCTTCCACTGGCGCAATACCAAAATCATCTTCCGTCGGAAAAATAAAAGCCTCAGCATTTTGATAATATTGCGAAACAACAGAGTCTTCTTGCCAACCCAAAATATGCACGTTTTCTTTGGCAATTTTCCTTAAATACTTTTCCTGCTCCCCAGCTCCAATAACAACCAAAGGAAGTCCGAGCTTATTAAAGGCTTCCACCACCAAATCAACTTTTTTATATGGAGATAATCTAGAAACAACGAGAAAGTATTTGGTATCTGGTATTTGGTATTCAGTATTAGGTTCATGCTCTATGCTCCATGCTCCATGCTCCATGTTTACCGGTGGATATATCACACTACTTTCCCTTCTATAATATTTTTCGATACGCTTTTGAGTATAAACAGAATTTGCAATCAAAAAATCTGGTCTGTCTGCTGCCAAGCGGTCCCACACACGCAGATAATTAAAAACTATTCTCGTCAAAAAATTCATCTTTCTGTGCTCAGTTTCTTTGACATATCTTTCATTGTAATCCCAAACGAAACGCATCGGAGAATGAAGATATGCAATATGCACGGTGTCTAATTTTGTCACAATCCCCTTGCTCCAAGCACTAGAAGATGAAATAACCAAATCATATTCTCGAAGATCAAATGTTTCTGGAATTACTGGAAAAAACGGCAACAGAAAACGATATCTTTTTTTCAAAAAAGTTGGAAACTTTTGCAAATATGATGGCCTGATATCTCTCTCATCAAGCAAGCCTTTCATTTTTTCTTTGTCATACAATAACGTGAAAATAGGCGCCTCGGGATACATATCCGAAAGCTCTTTTAAAACTCGCTCAGCCCCACCCCATTGCACCAAAAAGTCGTGGACAATTGCAACTTTTAATTTCTTCATAATAAGTCATTCTTAATTCTTTTTTAACAATATTTGAGCTATCTCCTGTGCACATTTGTCCCAACTGAACCTTTTCACATTCTCCAAGCCTTTCTGTATTATAGCATTTTTTAGGCTTTCGTTCGAGATAAGCTTATAAATGCTTTCTGCGATGTCTTGAGGATTTTGGGGGTCAACCAACTGTAGAGACGCAAAATTTTGCGTCTCTACGCCGATTACCTCGGGAATAGATGAATTATTTGAAGCCACCACGGAGCAACCAACACTCTGTGCTTCCAAAATTGGGATTCCAAATCCTTCATACAGAGTTGGGAAAACAAAAACATCCGCCTTTTTCAAAAGCTCCCACTTTTCATCCTCACTCACAAAACCCAGCTCCACGACATCATTTTCGAATTTCGAATTTCGAATTTCGAATTTAATATTATCGTAGCCATAACCTGCTTTTCCTGCTAGTACCAATTTGTGCGGAATATTATATCTCTCTTTCAAAAGCTCAAAAGCCTTAACAATGTTGGAAATATTTTTTCTTTCCTCAATACGACCGATGAATAAAAGAAATTTCGAATTTCGAATTTCGAATTTCGATTGAATTTCTGATGTTTTAATTTTTGAAATTTGATCATTTGGATTTGATTGGAAATTGGAAATTGGAAATTGGAAATTCCGCTCCTCGCGGCTATATCCTTCATAAATTACAGATATTTTTTTCTCATCAACTTTATACAAATTCATCAAATCCTTCTTTGTATTTTCAGAAACAGAAATAATCCTGCTTGCCCAATCGCAAGATTTTTTAATTGTTCCGCGCATATACATTCTTTCCCAAGAAGAATATGCTTTTGGGCAAAATTCATATTCCAAACCGTGAATCACAACCACAGTATTTTCAGGATGAATAATCGGCACAGTGTGCGCAGGAACAAAAAGGACATCAACGGGACGCAGCAACATTTCCCAAGACAATCCCAGCTGTGTCCAAAATCTAGGAAATTTAACGACCTTTATTCGCCAACTTTTTGGCAATTCCAAATCATTAATTTTAACAACTCCGTCGTAAGTTGTAAGTTGTAAGTTGTTAGTTTTTTTAACATATAAAACAACCTGCTGATTATTTAATTTATCACGCAGGTTTTCAATGACTTGATATGAATATTCTTCAATACCAGTTCTGTTTTTTATAAAAGCCCTGGAAGCATCAATTCCAATCTTCATAACATAAATATATTAGAAATTGAAGAATACAAATTTTTCGAGAAATTACTGTTTGAGAGCCTATATTTTTTCTAAAATTTTTTGTTTCTTGCGCGGGACTCGCGTGACCACGAAAAATTTTAGCTAAAAAAATATAGAGCTCGAGTTTAATTTCGCAGAAAAATTTGTATTCTTCAATGAGAAAAAACGAGAAGCTATTTTGATAAAGTAATTGTCCTCTTATAAACCTCAAGATTATCAAGTGCGATTCCAATTCCTTTGATCACACAGAACAATGGGTCATCAGCCACATAACACGGCACACCAATCGTTTTCGTGATCAACTGATCAAGATTACGAAGCAACGCTCCACCACCCGAAAGGATCATCCCCTTGTCCATAATATCAGCAGCCAGTTCCGGAGGAGTTTCTTGAAAAACTTTTTTAATGGCATTAATCACTTCTCTGAGTTCATCTTGCAAAGCCTCGGTTACTTCATTGGAAGAAATTTTAATTGTTTTTGGCAATCCACCCATCAAGTCGCGTCCGCGCACTTCCATATGTTCTTCTTTAACTTGCGCAATTGCAGATCCAATTTCTTTTTTAATATCCTCAGCTGTTCTGTCACCAACTGCCAAACCATATTTTCTTTTGATATAATCAGAAATAGCTTGATCGAATTTATTGCCTCCCACGCGTGCACTGTGCGCTGCCACAACGCCGCCCAACGAAATTACCGCAATTTCAGATGTACCACCACCAATGTTAATAATCATATTACCAGAGGCGTTGTGAATCGGAATTCCAGCACCAATAGCAGCCAAGAGCGGCTCCTTCACAACATACGCTGATTTTGCTCCAGCCTTCACAGCCGCATCAATCACGGCGCGACGTTCAGTCGAGGTTACGCCTGCCGGAATTGAGATCATAATCTCAGGTTTAAAAATGCGAACTTTGCCAGTCACTTTATTAATAAAATATTTTAGCATTGCTTCCGTCACGCGATAATCTGCAATCACGCCATCCTTCATTGGACGAGATGCCACAATGTTGTCCGGTGTGCGTCCAAGCATTTCGCGAGCTTGATTTCCCACTGCTAAAACAATATTTTCAATCGGAGAAACTGCCACCACCGATGGCTCATTCACCACAATGCCTTTTCCAGGTATAAAAACCAAGGTGTTTGCTGTGCCTAAATCTATTCCAATTCTTCGTATAAACATAAGTATAAAAAATTTCTAATTACTAATTTCTAAACAATTTCCAATGACTCAATTTCAAAACACAACTTTGTCATCCTGAATTTATTTCAAGATCTCGATTATCTCAAAGTTCACTGATACAAAGAAAGTAGATTATGAAACAAGTTCAGAATGACAAACACTTTACTCCTTAAAATCTGACACTCTAAAATTTCCGTTTTCCAATTTTCTTTTTTCCCTGCTCATTATTTTTGTATGCTTTTTCCAAAACGCCTGCTCAAATTCTTCGACCGTAATTCCAGTACTAATCAAATTACCCAAAATAAGAACAACCAGATCCACATTCTCTTCCAAAAACTCCTCTTTAGATTTTCCTTTCGTCACAGCCTGCGCCAATTCTCCTAATTCCTCCGTCATCAAATTTAAACGAAATTGCATATCCTCATTATTCGTGCCCTTCATTTCATTTTTCTTATGAAATTCCGCAATCGCATTATAAAATTTTTCCATAGGATTTATAATTTTATATATTTTTTTTCTTTGTAATACACAATTCCTTCTTTTGTATTTTTAACAATTTTCTTAGGCAGATTATCCAATGAAAACCATTTTAGTTTATCACATTTATGTGGTTCCATATTTTCTGGTTCACCTTTTTTCAAATTCGCCAAAAAATTAATTGCAATCCAATGCTGCCCTTCTTTTTTAATGATATGGTCTGTATGTGGAAGTTGTCCCCAGATATCTATTTCTATGCCTAGTTCTTCTTTAATTTCTCTTTTTGCCATTGCGATAGCCTTTTCTCCGTATTCAATTGTTCCACCTGGTTTTGACCACCATCCAGCCTCATTTTTCGCATTTTTTCCACGCTTCATCAATAAGATTTCTTTCTTCTTATTGAAAATCAAAACACCCCCACCAACTCCAATATAATGTTTTCCAGCTTTAAATTCTTTTTCCATAAATATGAGTGAGCATACTTTTTATTTTTTCACTAGAAATAAGTCACATTTGCGTTATGTCAAAAGTTGCAATTATTTCTCCGTGACAAAAATAAAAATGTATGCGAACGATTAACACGCGAAAACAAAACTATTTACTAATCCTTTTAATATCAGCTCCCAATTTTTGCAATCTTTCTTCAATCCTTTCATATCCACGGTCAACTTGATAAATTTCATCAATAGTTGTGGTTCCTTTGGCACAAAGCGCTGCAATAATAAGCGATGCTCCGGCGCGAAGGTCAAAACTTTTGATTGAACTGCCTTTCAGCTGAACTGGTCCAGTAATGACAGCCTGATGAGGATTCAGAATCTTAGAATGCGCTCCCATTTTTTCCAGCTCGCTCAGGTAATTAAACCGTCCCTCAAAAATTGTGTCGAAAATCATCGTTTCACCTTCAGCTTGCGTCGCCAAAACCCCAAGTGGTTGCTGCACATCAGAAGGCACTCCGGGATATGTGCGAGTGTCAATCTTCTCAATCGCAAATAATTTTTCTTGTGGAATGACCGTGATTGAATTTTCCTTAATTTCAAAAGCTGCTCCAAATTGTCTTAGTCTTTCCAAAACAATATCCAAATTTTCTTCCCGTGCATTATTAACTGTAATCGGACTTTTGGTTGCCACACCCATAATCAAAAACGTTGCAGCTTCATTGGCATCAGGAATTATTTTATGCTCAGCGCCAGAAAGTTTTTCATTTCCAACAATTTCCAATGTATGCGTTCCAAGTCCTGTTATTTTCGCTCCCATTGAAATCAAAAATCTTCCAAGATCTTCCACGTGAGGTTCAGCGGCTGCAATTTTTATGATTGTTTTTCCAGGAAGTGACGCAGCCAGCATCATTGCATTTTCTGTGGCTGTAACTGAAAATTCTCGCAACACTACATTACCCGCCTTTCGAGAGCTGGCATCAACAATATAGCAATTTTCATCTTGCGTTATGCTTACACCCATTTTTTCCAGCGCGTCAAAATGTGTTCCGACAGGACGCTTGCCAATCGTGCAACCACCGGGATGAGCAATTCTAAATTTGTCAGCGCGCGCACTCAAACTACCCAGCAACAAAATTGATGAACGGAGTTTTTTCACAATTTGTAAATCTATTTTTTCACTTTCAAGATCCTTGGCGCAAATTCTCACTGTTCGCTCGCCTTCCCAAACAACAGTTACATTCATACTTTCCAAGATTTCCAGCATTCGATACACATCTTCAATAAGCGGTATATTAGAAATAACACACTCTTGATCAGTCAAAAGCGTGGCAGCCAAAATAGGCGTGGTCGCATTTTTTGACCCCCTAACATCTATTGTTCCTGAAAGTGTTTTACCACCTTGTATTTCAAAATATTCAGTCATATTTGTCTATTTTAAGCCTAAATTAAGTCCTACTTAACTACAAACTAATTATACAGGTCTCAGGTTTTTTTTCAAGTAAAAAGACGCTCTATTCTAAGCGTCCTTTTGTGACTCATAATCAAACTATGATTTTGAAAATGAAGGTTTGTTTTTTGTTTTGCCTGTTTTCTTTCGAGGCAACAGAGAGCGACAGCGAACTCTTAGCGAGCAATCATAGTTCTTCGATTGCGAAGCGTGCCGAGAAAGGAAGCAGGCAAAACAAAAATGCACCAATCTATTGAGACCTAAAACCATAAATTAAGCACTATCTATTTTGCACTTCTTTTGCTTAATAATTTTACTTCAATTTTTTAACCGCGTCTCGAAATTTATCCCCGCGATCAAATTCATTGGCAAAAAGTCCGAAGCTGGCAGCCCCTGGTGAAAGCAAAACAACGTCGCCTTGCTCGGCTTTTTTTTGAGCCAGCGCAGTCGCCTCCTCCATCGAACTGACAATTTCAATATTGCGCAAAAATTCCTCACTAGCAATTTTTCCAAGTTTTTCAAGAATTTTTTCTGTTGCATTACCTTTCAATAAAATAATATCTTTTGCTTTTTCTAAAATTTCTTTTGCAAACTCAGTAAAGTCTAAATTTTTATCCGTTCCACCCGCAATCAAAACAATTGGTTTTTCAAAAGCATTAAGACCAGAAATAGCCGCATCTGGAATTGTTGCCGCGGTGTCGTTGTAATATTTCACGCCTCCAAGCTCGCGCACAAATTCCAATCGATGAGCAACGCCTTTCAATTGCGGCAGAGCCTTTTTGATTTCTATTGCACTTAATCCCAACGCATAGACAGCTCCAATTGCAGCCATCACATTAGAAAGATTATGCCTACCTGGAATAAGCACGTCCTTAATTGCAGTAAGTTTTTTAACATCAATTCCATTGTTGAGATATATTGCCTCGTCTTCGATAAACACCGCTCGGCTACGCTTAAGAGGCTCGTATGAAAAACGCACAACTTGCGCAGGAACATCCTTAGTTGCCTCCTTGAGAAGTTCATCATCATTATTCACAACCAACCAATCCTTGGGTTTTTGATTTGTGAAAATATATTTTTTATCCTGAAAATATTTTTCCATCGTTCCATAATAATTCAAATGATCCGGCATAATATTTTTAAACACGGCAATGTGCGGGCTAAGTTTTGCCCGACCCAACGCAGAAAGACGCCAAGATGAAAGTTCGAAAACCACCACTGAATCTTTCTTTAGCAGCAGCAATTTATCCAACACTGAAACTTGTCCGATACCAATTTTTATCGGATTTTTTCCTACTGTTTTTAAAATTTCATATATAAGAGTGGCAGTAGTAGTTTTTCCCTTGGTACCAGTTACTCCAATTATTTTGTTTTTGCAAATCTTAAAAAAAAGACTGGAATCCATTTCAACCGGAACTTTATTTTCAAGAGCAAATTTAATATGCTTATCTGACCACTTCGCAGCTGGGTTTTTGATTACCATATCAACTTTGGAAAAATCTTCCATCCGATGATGACCCAAAACATATTCCACATTTTTAAGCCCCTTGAGTTTTTCTAATGATGCACTAAGCTGCTCTTTTGTTCGCAAATCAGTTGCGATTACCTTTGCCCCTTGCGCAACCAAAAATTTCACCGTGCCAACTCCGCCACCGTGGAGCCCAATGCCCATCACTGTTATTTTCTTGTTCTTGAAATAAGATAGATCCATAATGTTCAATAATCAATAGTAAAAAGTCAATATACACCAAAAAATAAACGAAGTAAAGCAACACCCTACTTACTGAATTTTGTATATTATGTTTTGTATATTGTTTTTAAAACTCAAACAATGATGATTTTCTGCGAAGCACAACGCCTGAGCGCTCTTCCAAGATTTTCCCATTTTTAATTGCAGGACGCCCATTAACAAGCACCCAGTCAATGCCTTGTGAATATTGATATGGATTTTCAATTGTGGCAAGATCTTGAATCTTTTTTGGATCAAAAACGACCACATCAGCAAAATTTCCTTCTGCAAGAATGCCTCGTTTTTCAATATTAAATTTTTCTGCAGGCAATCCTGACATTTTTCGAATAGCCTCTTCCCAACCTACAACACCTCTTTCTCGAACATAATCAGCAAGCACTCTCGGGAATGAACCGAAGTTTCGAGGATGCACAACTTCACCAGTTTCTCTATGTTTAATATCATATCCAGAACCATTTGATGAAACAATTGAAAAAGGATTTATAACCCCCTTATCCACATTTTTTCCGCTAAGCACCTCCATCATCGTTACCACTCGACCCTCACTAGCAATAAGAACATCGATAATTGTGTCTTCAACGCTTTTTCCTTGAGCCTCAGCAATTTCAGTAATTTTTTTACGATTAAGCGCTTTGTCCAAAGCTGAAATCGAAATAGTTATTTTAGAATAGTCATATTCGCTTGCTTTCATTTCTTTGATAACACGTTTTCGAATTTCTGAATCCTTAAGTCGCGAAAGCATCATATTGCGACCACCCTCCGTGACCCAATCAGGAAGCAAAATATACAAAACGCTGCCTGTTGATGTGTATGGGTATACATCAAAGTGAACATCAATTCCACTGGTACGAGCTGTTTCAATCAAATTCAAAGCTTCTTCCATAAGTGGCCAATTTTTCTTTCCCATAACTTTGAGATGTGAGATTTGAAGCCTGACTCCTGTAATCTGCGCAACACGAATTGCCTCTTCTACCGCTCTAATAAGTTCGTGCGCTTCTCCGCGAATATGAGTTGTATAAACACCATTATATTTTTTCACAATCTCGGCCAATTCTGCAATTTCTCGAGAAGATGCCAATTTGGCGTGAGTATAAACCAGCCCTGTTGAAAAACCAAGCGCGCCTTCTTTCATTGCTTGTGTCAACATTTTCTTCATCACTTTCATTTCAGCTGGACTAATATCGCGAACTTCATCGCCGACCAAACCTCTTCGAAGCGTTCCGTGTCCCACCAGAGTTGCAAAGTTTAAAGCAATTTTTTTCTGTTCAACTTCAGCCAAAAATTCTTTCATACTGAGCCAATTAAAACTGACATTTTTCATATCAGTCCATTTTTGAATTGACTTTATAACACTATGATTAGCCAATGGCGCAAGCGATGATCCACAATTTCCACCAATAATAGTAGTAACACCCTGATACAATAAGCTCTCAAGCGCAGGATCAATAAAAATTCGCCAATATGTGTCGGAATGATTATTAACATCAATAAATCCAGGGGCTATATATTTCTTTGTTGCATCAATTTCAATTTCAGCGTGCTCATTGTGCAAGTCTCCAATATCAGTAATAACCCCCTCGCGAATTCCCACATCCCCGCGATACATTGGCTTGCCAGAGCCATCAACAATTGTCCCGTTTTTTATAATTACATCAAGCATATTTTTTTGTATTATTAGTTTTGTTTTACGCCTCAATTATACTCTTTTTTATAATAAAGGACAAACAAAAAAACAGAATTAAATTCTGCTTTTTTGATATATGCTATATGTTTTGTGCTATATGGCTAGATCCAGCTTTTTGCTTCTAACCCAAGTCTGGCGGCTTCACGCTGAGCTTCTTGTTTTGAATTTCCTTCTCCTTCAGCAACCAATTCATCTGCCAAATACACACCCACCACAAAATGCTTATCATGATCAGGTCCCCATTCTTTCATTACCCGATATGATGGTGTTACTTTACTGTTTTCCTGTGCTTTCTCTTGAAAATAACTCTTGGGATCAAGATATAGTTTTTTCTCAATTATTTCACTAAGTTTTGTGGCCACATTTTTGAGCACGAATTTTTTTGTAACATCATAACCTTGATCAAGATATGCTGCGCCAATAATAGCCTCTAATGCATTGGCCAACAAATATTGCCGAGCACGTCCCTTATCTTTTGCCTCTCCGCGACTCATCAATAAATATTTTTCCACACCAATTTCTTGAGAAACAACTGCCAACATTTCCCCATTTACCAACGCGCTGCGCCAACTCGTAAGTTCCCCTTCTGGATTTTTATAATTATTGTACAAATGCTCAGTAATAATAAGTTCCAAAACCGCATCACCCAAAAATTCCAAACGCTCATTGTGGTCAAGCGCATAATCCCTGTTTTCATTCAAATAACTGCGATGAGTCACTGCCTGACGCAACAACTCAATATTATCAAATTTAATGCCAATTTTCTTAGCCAAAGATTCAACCATAGAAATTCAGAATTTCTAATTTCTAATTTCTAATTCCTAATAAAAAATTTAAACCCTAATGTCAAAATTTAGACATTGAGAAATTTGAAATTAATTAGAAATTGGTAATTAGAAATTGGATATTTAAAAAATTTTATTATTCAACAGCACTTACACTTTCGTCTTTCGTAATCTCAGTCTCCACAACTTCCTTGTGTTTTTTTGTACTATCATCTTTCATTGGTTCGCCCATTTCGCGATAAATCGTGCCCAGCACACCATTTACAAAGCGGGCAGAACTTTCGCCGCCAAAAGTTTTGGCAAGTTCAATAGATTCATTGATGGCAACTTTTGGAGGAACTTCACCATAATTGCCATGCATAAGTTCATATATCCCCAGGCGAAGAATGTTGCGATCAATAATCGTCACTTGTTCCAACGGCCATTCAGGAGCACATTTTTCAATCAGTGCATCAATAGTTGCTCGTTTTTCAAGCGTTCCTTTTGCAAGCGCTTTTACAAATTCGCAGTCCTCAATTCCCGGAGCAAATTCCGAGACATTGCGCGCCACAATATCAGAAATTTGTTCATCATGCTTACCTTGAAAATCCCACTCAAAAAGAGCCTGCATTGCTACTGATCTTTGAAGGTGCCTGTTCGCCATATACGAATATTAATCCAAATTATATCCGAATCTTATCCGAATTCGTTTTTAATTCGGATTTAATTCGCATACTAATTCGTATTGTTTATTTTTATTTCTTTTTTGCTACTTTTTTGATTGTGTTTACAACTTCATTTCCCTTGTAAAATCCACAGTGAGTGCAAACTCTGTGCGCAAGTTTTTCCTTGCCACATTTTGTGCAAGTTTGAGTTTTTACAGTTTCAATTGCAAAGCGATCACGCTTGGCATCTCGTCGTTGTTTAGTGTGACGTTGTTTTGGTACTGACATTAGTTTAAGTCAAAAGTCAAAAGTCAAAAGTCAAAAGTCCTGCATATTTCAGTCTTTTCCTTGTCCTTTGCTTCACAAAATATAATTATAAAATATCAAGATTATGATAACACGCAATCTTTTATCTGGCAAGAGTTGCCCTGTTTAAGGCTTTTTTGACTGGTGCAAAGGATTTTCGATGAATCTCACAGGGTCCATATTTAATCAGAGCGTCCATATGCATCTTTGTGCCATAACCTTTATGCTTATCCAAGCCATATTGTGGATATTTAACGTGCATTTCTTGCATCATCCGATCGCGCGTCACTTTTGCCACAATTGAAGCTGCCGAAATGGATTTTACCAATTTATCCCCTCCTACCACAGCATATTGCTCCATAGAGAGATTAGGAATAACCTTATTCCCATCCACGAGAATTATAATCCTTTCCTCAACTTTCAACTTTTGACTTTCAACTTTTGACTTGTTTCGGATCAAATCCGAAACCGCTTTTTTCATTGACAAAAAACTAGCTTCCAAAATATTAATCCTGTCAATTGTTATATGGTCGCAAAGTCCGATGCCAATATAAAAATGCTCATTAATAAAATCAAAAATCTCTTCGCGCTGTTTTTCTGAAACTTTTTTAGAATCCCGAATAAGATCGAATTGCTTTTGTTTATCAGCGGGAATTTCGAAATTAATATCCTTAAACATTGCAGCGCACGCCAAAACAGGACCACAAAGCGGCCCACGACCAACCTCATCAGTTCCAATAATATGAGTGAATCCCTGATTAGCAAAATCTTTTTCTAAAATAAAAGTCGAAGTTTCCATAAAAGCAGTATACCGCCCGCCCGCCGCATATGCAAATTTAAAAACACTATCAATAAATGACAGTGTTTTTCATAAAACAAATATGGATCATCGTTAATTCGTTTTTTTAATATATTTTGCCAATGCTAATCGCGCAGGCTCAATGCTGACAACTGAAACACCTTCACAATCAAGATAGAATCCTTTTATGGTTATTGTCTCTGGTTTCTCTTCGGTGGCCTTTTTAAGTTTTGCAGCTAATGCTGGAGTCAAATCTTCAATAAAAAGCAGGCTACTTATAATTCCATTTTTTTCTTCCTTAGCTGGGTCTGGCAATTTTTCAATATCCTCTTTTACAATTTTAAACATCCAATCCTTTTTTGTTGAACCAGGAATTGTTGTTAATTCATATGTGCCTCTCAATGATGCCTCTCCTTCATACAGCTTTGCAACACATTTTCCATTTTCAGGATCATTAACAGCTGCCTGTTGCTTTTTTTCCGGTTGCGCTACCGGCTTGATTGGCGCAGCCACTTGTTTATTTTCTCCCTTAGCAGCACCACCAAAAAAACTTTGGCGCACATCCTGAGCCAAGAAAATTCCTCCGACAATAACTGCTGCCAATAAAATCACTCCGATTGCAAGTTCACTTGCTATTTTTTTATTCATTTTTGTTTACTTTGTTGAACTGTGCAGGGCGCAATATTCAACTGAAGTCTTTTAAAACTTACGTATAAATTATACCACAAAGAAAACAATTTGCACAGCAACAACAAAAATTATAGCGATACAAAAAGTTCTCATATTTATTTTAGAATCACAAAAATAACCACTGTCATTAAAACAATATCTACCACAAAATTTAATACATTAAATTTCTGAGCAAGTCCGTAACCAAAAAACTTTAAAGGAAATCCACCACTAGCTTCGATTTCGCCCAATGTTCCCTGTTTTGACATTTCAACCATTTCCTTCTTTTGCCGATTTAATTGAAAATTAGCTTGCCAGTATCCAACAAAAAAAGTTAAAACTATTGCAATTAAAGCACTTGCGGCAAAAATTTTTCCCAATATCATATTTTTATAATCTATGCCCAACATTAAACAACCCCACTATTTAAATATCCATCTTAATAGTTAAATTATACCATATTTACAAGAAAAGTTATCCACTTTCAGGTTTTGAACTGTTTCAAAAGTTACGCATTTCGAAACATTTCTTTTTTGGACAATAGTCGGCGACAGCGACTCTTTGAGCTTTTGGATATTGAGTATTCATCCAAAAGCGTGCCAAATAAGAAATTGTTGAGAAAAAGCGTAAGTCCTAAACTACTATGTTTTCTTTTTTCAAAAAATATGCTAACATAGATTTATTAAAATATCTTGCAAAACCCAATGGCTTTGTCCCTGGGAGATGAAGATAACATAAACATATGAACAAGATTAAATTTCAACATTTTAATATCTGTATTTTATAGCCCACTATTTATAGTGAGGTTTTTTAATTTCTAATTCCTAATTTCTAATTCCCAATAAATTTCAAATGTCTAATGTTTAAAACTTTGAAATTAGAATTTAATTAGATATTGGAAATTAGATATTAGAAATTTAGATCTGTTTTTAAATCACAAATTCATTTATGTCTCTAAAGTATACTCATCTCCACGTCCATTCCCACTACAGTCTTCTTGATGGTCTCGGCAAAGTCGATGATCTGCTTGATCGCGCCAAGGAATTAGGAATGGAATCAATCGCTCTGACTGATCATGGCGTGATGTATGGTGCGGTGGAACTTTTTATCAAGGCCAAAGAAAAAGGAATCAAAGCTATCATTGGCTGCGAAATGTATGTGACTGCCGGCGATTACACTTCCAAGGACGCCACAGCTGAAAACCGCAAAAGATACCATTTGATTTTGCTCGTAAAAGACGAGGTTGGTTATCACAATCTTATGAAACTTGTTTCTGTTGCACACTTGGATGGTTTTTATTACAAGCCACGTATTGATCGCAAGCTTTTAAGAAAACATGCCAAAGGGTTAATTGGCCTGAGTGCGTGTTTAGAAGGAGAAATTCCAGCCCAAATAATTATGGGAAATTATGACAAAGCTAAGGAGTTGGCATTGGAATACAGGGATATCTTTGATGAAAATGGTTTTTTTCTAGAAGTCCAAAGTCATGCAAAATTTGCCAATCAAGCAATTGCTAATGAAGGAATTTTTAAACTAGGCAAGGAACTAGGTATCCCAGTTGTCGCTACTAATGACGTGCATTACGTCAACAAAGAAGATGCCAGCGCGCAGGACATCTTGCTTTGTGTACAAACCAACCGCAAGGTATACGAGTCTGATCGTATGAATTTGATGGATTTTGATTTATCCCTGCGCAGTCCTGAGGAAGTCTTAGCTGGTTTTCCTGACAATCCTGAAGTGCTTTCCAACACCCAGCTCGTGGTTGATCAGTGTGATTTCAAAATAAAAATGGGAGAAACACAACTTCCCCATTTCGATGTGCCCGAAGGTCACACTGATATGTCATATTTGATTGAACTTTGCGAAACAGGTCTCAAGAAAAAATATGGCGAAAATATCACAGACATTCATCGCACGCGTATGGATTATGAACTTTCTGTTATTGAAAAATGCGGATATGGATCATACTTTTTGATTGTGCAAGATTTTGTTAACTGGGCACGTGCCAATGGAATTGTGGTTGGACCAGGACGCGGAAGCGCCGCAGGAAGTTTCGTTTCCTATCTGACCGGAATTACAAATGTTGATCCAATTGAATATAATTTGCTTTTCGAACGATTTCTTAATCCAGAACGCGTTTCAATGCCCGATGTCGATATGGATTTTGCCGACGACAGACGAGAAGATGTTTTAAACTATGTGCGCCAAAAATATGGCAACGATCACGTTTCGCAAATTATCACTTTTGGAACTATGGCGGCTCGCGCTGCTATTCGAGACACTGGCAGAGCGCTGGGTATCCCCTATGATTTTTGCAACAAAACTTCCCAGATGATTCCGATGTTCACTTCCATCAAAAAAGCGCTAGAGGAAGTGCCTGAATTTAAAGACCATTACAATGGAAGCGCTGATGCTCGAAAATTAATTGATAGTGCGATGCGATTGGAAGGTGTGATCAGGCACGCCGGAATGCATGCTTGCGGAGTTGTAATCACAAAAGAACCTGTAACGTATTATTCCCCTATTCAAAACATCACGGGGTCGCGTGAAGGCACCGTGACTCAATATTCATCTTCAACCAAATCTTCTTATGTGGAAAAAATTGGATTACTCAAGATGGACTTTTTGGGATTAAAAAATCTTACCATCATCCAAAACACACTCCGCATTGTCAAAAAAACCAAAGGCATCGACATCGATATTGATACCATTCCTATTGATGATGCTAAGACATATGAACTTTTGCAAGAAGCGCGAACGACTGGAGTTTTTCAATTGGAAAGTTCCGGAATGAAACGTTACCTCAAGATGCTAAAACCAACAGTCATTGAAGATATCATTGCAATGGTGGCATTGTATCGTCCAGGACCGATGGATTGGATTCCTGATTTTATTTCCGGCAAACACGGACGAAAAATAAAATATGTTCATCCGAAGCTTGAGCCAATTTTGAAAAATACCTATGGTGTGGCCGTATATCAAGAACAAGTTATGCAAATTGCTCGCGATTTGGCAGGATTTACTATGGGCGAAGCTGATGTGCTTCGAAAAGCAATGGGAAAGAAAATCTTTGAATTGATTAAGGAACAAAAAATAAAATTCGTGGAAGGCTGCATTGCCAATGGAAGCACAAAAGAAATTGCTGAAAAAGTTTTTTCCTTCATCGAACCATTTGCTGGTTATGGTTTCAATCGCTCTCACGCAGCTTGTTATGCCATCATCGGATATCAAACAGCATATCTCAAAGCTCATTACCCTGCTGCTTTTATGGCAGCCCTGCAAACATCAGATCAGGATAACATTGATCGCATTGCAATCGAAGCAGCTGAATGTCACGATATGGGCATTAAAGTTCTTGCGCCAAATGTAAACGAAAGTTTTGAAGATTTTGCCGTGATCACAGCAGCAGACGGAACTGAAAGCATTCGCTTTGGATTTAATGCCATTAAAAATGTTGGTCACGTGATTGCCAGTGAGATTGTGAAAGAAAGAAAAAGAAATGGAAAATTCAAATCACTTGGCGATTTCTTGGAACGCGTCGAAACAAAAGATCTCAACAAAAAATCCATCGACGCTCTGGCAAAAGTTGGAGCACTTGATGAACTCGGAGAACGAAATCAAATCGTGGAAAGTATGGAACAAATTCTGATGTTCACAAAAAGTGTGCAGAAATCAAAAAATTCAAACCAAGTAAGTTTGTTTGGAGAGGCTATTTTGGAAACTCCGCAAGTTCCTCTTCTAGAAGTTGAGCCTGCTTCAAAAAGACAACAATTGAAATGGGAAAAGGAATTGCTTGGGCTTTACGTCAGTGGACATCCCGTTAAGGAATATCAAGCATACATCGACAAAGTCGCAGTTTCACTCGACAAATTAACTCCTGAACTGGTTGGACAAAAAATTGCTGTCGGTGGAGTAATCCAAAAAATTCAAAAGATTTTAACCAAACGACAAGAGACCATGCTTTTTGTGATGCTTGAAGATACCAAAGGAAAAATTGAAGTTTTGGTTTTTCCAAAAGTTCTTGAACGCATTGGAAGTGTTTGGGAAGAAGAAAGGATGATTATTGCAGAAGGTAGACTTTCTGATAAGGATGGCGTTTACAAATTAATTGTCGATGAAGCCAAGGAACTCAATCGAGGTGAAATTGAAAATTATTTGCGCGTTGAAGCAACAAAAAAAACTTACGGCGTGAAAGATGAAGATGATGATAATAAAAATGAACCACCCACTCCAAGTGGAGACAGCGGCAATCATCAACAAACCATTGACAACAATTCAACCAAACAAGCAATGAGAAAATTAATAGTTACTCTGCCACGAAATGCAACACCAGAGATAATTCACAATTTATCAAAATTTTTCAACACTTGCACCGCTGGACAATGCAAAGTATTTCTACATCATCAAGAAAATAAACTTGAAACACCTTTTTCCATCGAGCACAGCCCAACGCTTTTGGACGAAATCAAAACAATAGTTAACGGTGGCAATGCTGAACTAGCTTAAAAAAAATCCGCTATGCTTTTTAAACATGCGGATTTATTCAAGTACAAGAAAGATTTTTCACGAACTTAATTTGTGTTTCCCTGGTTTTTTCACGTTGTGAATTTCGCAAGAAAACCCATGCATAGAGCGATTCTCCGTCAAAGACAAATGGCAACCAATCCTTGTCGGTTACAATCATTTGATCATATGGAACATCTTCTTTCAGAAACCACTCTCCATTGATCATTTCATCAGAAGCCGAGATTATTCCTTTCCACTTGGTTGCCACAAAGACATACAGCTTACATATAAAAACACTTCCGTCATTTTTTTCATTGCAACAAAAAACTATAGCTTTCAAATGTATACTTTTTTTATGCAAAATAAAACCATACTCCTCTAGCGCTTCCCTTATTATGGCTTCTTTTTGAGTTTCTTTTAGATTACGTCCGCCACCAAGTCCATTTAACCTACCTTCTCCAATTTTTTCCTCATTTTCATCTCTACCTATAACTTTTTCCGCCAGAAAATACCGTCCATTTTCGTCTTTTACAAAAACTACTCCAGCCTCTGGAAGACTTTTTTGTTTTTTCAATGAACTCACCTCCTTTTTATTAGGATACATAATTTCTAGCACACATATAAAAATGTGCAAGCATTTTTTACTAACTATGCCAGAATTAGCATATCTAAAATAATATTACAATATACTGAAATATTGTAATATATAATATATTTTAATAAAAAAAACCACTTATTTTCCAGATTTTAATTGAAAAATAAGTGGCATATATCAGAAGGAAAACTTAAAAACCAGGGGGTTTATAACCAATATTCATTCTTGCAATATCGAGGATTTTGTAATATTTCACGGGCGATTGAAATTGAGCAGTTTCTCCAAACTTCAGCCAGCGAAAATATCCCCTATCACCATCCAATCCCATCGCTAAAAAAATAATTTCAGCAATATCTCCATCAGCTCCCTCCCTTATCTCTCCCGAACCTTCATAAAATTCCATTCCCAAAAAGCTTTTTCCACACTCCGTCACAATGCTCATTGGCACAGGTGACATTTCACCTCTTATCAGAGTCAAAAGAACACTTCCAATTGCATTACTACCTAACTCACTCATAATGCCCCTTGCAAAATAACTTTAAACAACTGCGATCATTCAAACATACTATCAAAAAAATGCAACAGGAGAATAAAGATATTGACTTTTTATAATAATTATCTATACTTGAAATACAATCAAATGGAGCTGCGGCTTACCAACCCGCGCACAGGCTTCCGGTTAAGCTGCTTGCGAATAAGCGCACAAAGTGCCCAAATAATACGGGAAATCGAGTGGAACCACCCTATCGTCAGATAGAGTCTCGATGCGGAAACATTAATTGTTTCTTCTGTATTGTTTGAGTATTTTTTTATTTAGAATCAAAATTTCTAATTTCTAATTTCTAATTTCTAAACAATTTCCAATTTTTAATGACTAAATTTTGGCATTTGAAATTAAGATTTTATTAGATATTAGAAATTAGGAATTAGGAATTAAAAATAGTATATAAATCATTAACTTTATTTTTATGAAAAACGACACGAAAAATCTTGAATTGCTCCGCCACTCTACTGCTCACATCTTAGCTGCTGCTGTTTTGGAAATGTTTCCAGAGGCAAAATTTGGAATTGGACCGGCTGTGGAAAATGGTTTTTATTATGATTTTGAGCTTCCACGAACTTTGATTCCGGAAGATCTTCCATTATTGGAAGAAAAAATGAAAGCAATAATAAAAGCAAACCACGCATTTGAAAAAGCTGATGTTTCTGTTGAGCAGGCATTGGAAAAATTCAAAGAGCTTGATCAAACTTTAAAACTGGAACTTATTGATGATCTTCATAAGACTGGAAATGAAACTGTAACAATTTATAAATCTGGACATTTTGTGGATCTCTGCTCTGGACCACACATCGAATCAACTGGCAAAATTCAGCACAATGCTTTTGCACTCACAAAAATTTCTGGAGCATATTGGAAAGGAGATGCCGAAAAACAACAACTACAAAGAATTTATGGAGTAGTATTTGAAAATAAAGAAGGACTCAAAAATTATTTCCACCTTGTTGAAGAAGCAGCAAAAAGAGATCATAGAAAACTTGGCAAAGAATTAGATTTGTTTTGTTTTTCAGATTTAGTTGGACCAGGGCTTCCACTTTTTACTCCAAACGGAACCATTATCAAAGACGAATTGCAAAAGCATATTGAAAAAGTTTGCCGAGGATACGGTTTTCAAAAAGTTTCAACTCCTCACTTGGCTAAAATAGATTTATATGAAAAATCAGGACATGCTCAGAAATTTGGAGATGAACTTTTTCAAGTGACATCACATTACAAGCAAAATTATGTGATGAAACCAGTGCAATGCCCGCATCAAACTCAAATTTTTGCTTCCAAAGCTCGTTCATATCGAGACCTTCCTATTCGTTATATGGAAAGTGAAAAGCAATATCGCGATGAAAAGCCCGGAGAAATTGGTGGCCTTCAACGTGTAATTGCAATCACAGTTGAAGATGGTCACAGTTTCTGCACTGTCGATCAAGTCAAGCAAGAAGTAAAAAATATGGTAGAAATTATCCAAAATTTTTATACTTCATTGGGAATGTGGGAAAATCACAGTGTTTCACTTTCAGTGCGAGATTATGCTCATCCAGAAAAATATATTGGCGAAGCTGCTGATTGGGATGTTTGCGAAAAAATGCTCCAGGACATTTCAGATGAAATGGGTCTAAATGCTGTTAAGCACGAAGGAGAAGCTGCGCTTTATGGTCCAAAATTAGATTTTATGTTTCAAGATTCTCTTGGCAAAGAAATTCAAATTCCAACAGTACAACTTGATTTTGCTACTCCAAAGAGATTTGAGTTGGAATATACCAATAACGAAGGAGGAAAATCTTCTCCAGTTATGGTGCATCGAGCAATTTTGGGATCCTACGAAAGATTTATGATGCTCCTCATCGAACACTTTGCTGGAGCATTTCCACTTTGGCTTTCCCCTGTTCAAGTTGCCGTTCTGCCAATTTCTGAAAAATTTGCAGATTATGCCGAAGAAATTAAGAATAAATTATTGGAAAATGAAATCAGAATTGAAATGTATGATCAAGCTGAATCACTTGGAAAAAGAATTTCCTTGGCTGAAAAAATGAAAACTCCGTATATTATTGTGGTTGGAGAAAAAGAAGTTAATGACAAAACAGTAGCAATTCGAACTCGCGGAACCAAAGAACAACAAACCCTCCCAGTTGACGAATTCATCGAAAAAATGTTAAAAGAAATTAAGGAAAAGAAATAATTAGTACCTTAATTTTATCTCAATAATGGAGGTGTCCAATGTCTACAGGCACATTTTTAGATGGTGAAGAACAATGTGATATAACGCTTAAAAAGGGTCGCTTGCACCTGCCAGATGGAAAACCTATACCAATTGGGGAAAGATGCTACACATCCACTCCAACAACTGGTAAGAAAAAAGCTCCAAAAGGACACAGAGAAAAAACGAAAAGTATTTTGCCAAAAACATCCCTACCCAAAACAACATTGGCAGAAAAAACGACACTTCCAAAAACTACGCTTTTCCCGAAAACCCCAATGAAATGAGTTTACTCAATGGAGTCGCAACCGCGGCTCCATTACCCTTTCTACAATTATTGTATTTTGCTATATGTTATATGTTGCATGATTATTTATGAAATATTTTATCAAAACATTTGGCTGTCAGATGAATGTTAGCGACAGCGAGCGAATCGCTGCTTTTTTAGAGCAACATAATTTTTCTGTTACTGATAACATCAAAGAAGCTGATTTGACAATTTTCAATACTTGTGGAATAAAACAAACTGCCGAAAATCGAGCGTACAGTATGATTAACAACTTACGCAAAAAGCATAAAACATGGAACATAGAGCATGGAACAAAACAAGAAAATGCAAAGTCAAAAGTTATTGTGATGACTGGTTGCCTCGCCAACCGCGCCGATGTTCAAAAAAGAATGAAATCAAAAGTTGATTTATTCTTCCCCGTTAAAGATATTAGGGAATTTGAAAATTGGATCATTGAAAATTATTTGGAAATTGGAAATTGGAAATTGGAAATTGCGGCACCAAATAAAATCACCAACAAAGAAAACATCGCATATCTCTCTATTAATCCAAAATATAGTAGCAATTATGCCGCTTATGTCCCTATAATGACTGGGTGCAATAATTTCTGCAGTTATTGTGTTGTTCCAAATGCACGAGGACGCGAAGTTTCTCGTCCTGCCGAAGAAATAATCAAAGAGATTAAAGACCTAGTCGCAAAAGGATACAAAAGCATCACACTACTTGGACAAAATGTGAATAGCTATAAATCACCCACAACTATCAACTATCAACTATCAACAAAAAATACTCAGAAAGAAATTAATTTTTCGAAATTGTTAAAAAAAATAAATTCAATTCCGGGAAAATTCTGGATTAGTTTTGTTTCCTCGCATCCAAAGGATATGACTGATGAACTAATTGAAACAGTGGCAAGATGCAAAAAGGTTTGTGAATGGATTCATTTGCCAGTGCAAGCCGGGGATGATGAAATTTTGCGAAGAATGAATCGAAAATATACCCAAAAACATTATTTAGAGCAAATCAAAAAAATAAGAAAAGCATTCGTGAAAATCCGTGGAAAATCGGTGTTGATTAGTGTTTCCAGCGACATTATCGTGGGTTTTCCCGGTGAAACAAAAAAACAATTTCTTGAGTCGGCCGCGGTAATGAAAAAATCGAAATTTGATATGGTATTTTTTGGACAATATTCTCCCCGACCTGAAACAGTGGCATGGAAAATGAAAGACAATGTCTCTCAAAAAGAAAAGGCGCGTCGAGAAAATTATCTCAATGAAATTCTCAAGAAAACCGCCTTTGCAAATAACAAAAAATATGTCGGCAAAACCTTTGAAGTATTAATTGAACGCGTAAAATCAACTGCTGCTGACAACGCGTCAAGAAAGAGTTTTATATGTTTCGGGAAAACCAGAACGCAAAAAAATGTAAAGATCGTCTCTAACAAAAAAATTCAAATCGGAACATTTGTGAAGGTTAAGATTATTAAAGCCAATATTTGGAACTTAGAAGGTAGAGCAGAATAATATGCAAACACAAGCACCAAAAATCATTGTTGTTATGGGGCCCACAGCTTCTGGAAAATCCGGAGTTGCTATTAAACTTGCTCAAAAATTTAATGGAGAAATAATTTCGGCTGACAGCCGACAAGTTTATAAGGGTCTTGATATTGGTTCAGGAAAAGTTGATGGAGTATGGAGTATGGAGCATGGAGCATTTGTTTCAGAAAATGTTTTACATCATCTGATTGATGTGGCGGAGCCAATGGAAGATTATAATATTTCACACTTCAAAAAAGATGCTGAAAAAATAATTGGAGAAATTATTGGACGAGGAAAAATACCAATCATTTGTGGTGGAACAAATTTTTGGATTGATTCAATCACAAATAACACAATTATACCTGAAGTCGCACCCGACGAACTGCTACGTAGCATGTTACGTAGCAAAACAACTGAGGAGCTTTTTGAAGAATTGAGAAGACTTGATCCTGAGCGCGCGAAAAATATTGATGCAAAAAACCCCGTGCGCCTCATTCGCGCAATTGAAATATGCAAAGCACTAGGCAAAGTTCCAAAGTTGTCAGTTGTTAGTTGTAAGTTGTCAGTTAAAAAATATGATTTTTTGCAAATTGGGATAAAGACTGAGCGAGAAGAATTAAATGCAAAAATACAAAAACGCCTTAATGAACGTTTTGATGAGGGTATGATTCAGGAAGTGGAAAGTCTCCAAAAAAATGGAGTGACTTACGAATGGTTGGAGCGCATTGGCTTGGAATATCGCTGGATATCAAGATTTCTACAAGATAAGGTTGGACTAGATGAGATGAAAAAGCTCTTATATTTTGACATTATCCATTTTGCCAAGCGCCAAATGACTTGGCTTAAACGAAACAAAGACATTATCTGGCTAGACAAGTATGAAGATATTGAAAAAGAAGTTAAAAATTTTCTTTAAACTTTAAAGAGGTTGACCGTATACGGTCAACCTCTAAATAAACACATTACCTCATCCCAACCTCTTTAAGGATTCTTAAGATGTTGCTTTTTTTAGCTCGTGGTCGCTTGTAAGTTTCAGGAAGCTTGCCTGTGGAAACAAAATCTTGAGGAGGAATAAGCCCCTTAAAAAATTCAATAAGAAAGCACTTATTCTCCTCTCCACAAGGCACGCCCCTTTTCACCAAAACGAGATAATCTGGAATTTCACAATGACCACTTCTAACCGCAGGACAGGGCCACTTTGTTGCCAACTCTTTAACTTCAATAGCAGTACCACATGATGCCATTGAAGATTTTGTAGTACAACCAGCCCCCGCAGAAAAACAAAGACTATAGTGGTCACATCTGCACTCTGTTGTTACAATATTGCTTATTTTATTCATCTTTCACGCCCCTTTCTTGGGTATCACAGTACCCAAGTTGTTATAGGTTAACTGCGCTTTTTAAAGAACCGTTTTTTGCTCAAAAAAAATCACCATCACTGGCGACTCTCAATCACATTTCTTTTGAATTTATTGAGTTTTTTTCCTGTGTTATTTTACTCATTAAAATCATTATACACCCACCACATTTCCAATACAAATTGACTTATCCACTCCTTGACCCCGCACTAACTTTTTCGTAGTGCAAAGCACTAATTTCAGAATAAGCGAAAAAGTTAGTGTGGGGTTGACAAATACTTAAAATCTGCTATAAATAAAGGTCGGCAATTTAGCTTTTTCCCAATTTAAAATCAACCTGAAAGGAGGTGATTAGAATGTCAAGTTTAATAGGAGCAACAATCGGCAAATGCGCAAAGAATATAACCTTTACCATAAAAGAGGTTGCACTAAAGATTGATTTGCATCCAGCGGTCGACATCGCTTCGTTAATTCAAGGTGTTTGCTTGCGTCTTACTAATGGGAAAACGGTTATTTTTGAATCAGGAATAGGCACAACATTATCAAATGCAAAACTGCCAATTTCGGAAGTAATCCTGAAAACAAAAGCTGACTTAAAACTTACCATCCCTCTTCCAGCAAATTTAAGTACAAAAATAACAAAAACTACAAAAATTTTTTTGTACTTAACAGACAGTGGAAGAGAATGCGCCGGGGCATTCACTCTCCAAATGGAATAAAAACTTCTCAATAAAAAGGCGAACTGGATTCACAGTTCGCCTTTTTCTTTAAGTAAAATTTCTATGCTCTTTTTTTATTTTCAAATTTACTATTTGTTTTTAAAACATCAAGCATCATAAGCGCATCCTTGAGTCTACCCAGAAATTCTGGGAATTCATCTTTTTTGTATATTTCCTGCAGACTTTGAAGACGTCCGTCTAAATCCTTAATTCTTATTCCTTGCAAGTGAATTTTGAGTTCATAATTTGCATCTTCTTTATCGCTTACATCCTCTTTTAATTCTCTAGCACATTTTACTGCATCTTTTATATCCGTCTCTACTGAAGCTAACGACACTTTGAAATTTTCATGCATAACCTCTCGCACCTCATCTGTTTCTGGAGAAATTGAAATATCAGAACCACCCATTTCCCTTTTTAATCTAGCCGTTTCCTCAGTTCTCTCTTTCAATTCTTTCTTTTTTTGCTCATAAGCAGCAGTGATAGCAGCCTGATTCTTATGAAACTCCAAGTCATCTCTATTTGTTCCAACCTTTTTTCCTGCTTCAGGATTATATCCTTGTATGAATCTAACTTCTCCCATATTATTTTTAATTAATTAAATTAATTTTTTCTTAAGAATTTCCATCACAACTTGTGGGTTTGCTTTGCCGCCTGATTCCTTCATCACTTGCCCCATCAAAAATTTAAGCGCATTATCTTTCCCAGCTTTAAAATCATCAATTGATTTTTGGTTACCCAAAAGAACCTTATCCACAATTATTTCCAATTCGTTGCTATCCTCCATTTGTCCAAGATTTTTTTCTTCAATGATTTGAGATGGATCGCCACCAGTGTGATACATTTCTTTGAGCACGGTTTGTGCAGCAGAAGAGTTTATTTTTCCATCCGCCACAATTCCAATAAACTCAGCATAATTTTCAGCTGAAATTTTGAGATCACGAATGTCGTGATTATTCTCTGCCAAATGCTTGCGAACTTCTGAAATGATATAATTCACAGCCAATTTAATAACTTTTTCTTCAGTTGCCACGATTTCGTGAGATGCAATTTTCTCCTTAATTTCACTGATAACATTTTCAAAATATTCAGCCAAATCAGCCTGGGCAGTTAAAATCAAAATATCATCCATTTTCAAGCCATATTCCTCGGCAAATCTTTTTTCTTTCGCAGCAGGAAGCTCAGGAAGTTTTCTTTTTAATCCTTCCACATATTCCTCAGTAAATTCCATTGGAGGAATATCCGGCTCTGGAAAATATCGATAATCGTGTGCGGATTCTTTTTTTCTTTGCGACACTGTCACATTTTTCACGCTATCCCAGCCGCGAGTTTCCTGAACAATTTTTTCTCCATTTTCCAAAGCCTCAGTTTGACGCTCAATTTCATAATTAATGGCTTTTTCCACAAACCTAAAAGAGTTGATATTTTTAACCTCAACCTTTGTTCCACTAAGTTTTTCCTCATTTTCCTTGTGCAGTGAGAGATTAACTTCGCAGCGCATATTGCCTTTTTCCATATCAGCATCAGAAATGCCCAAGTAACGGCAAATTTGCTGAAGTCGGGTGCAAAATATCCGAGCTTGCTCCCCATTTTCAATGTCAGGTTCCGTCACAAGCTCCATTAAAGGCACTCCAGCGCGGTTATAGTCCACCAGAGTATAACCACACTCGGGACCTGCCCCGTGATCGTCAGCAGACGATTTTACGGGGTGAATAAGCTTTCCTGTGTCCTCCTCGAGATGAATTCGCGTAACCCCAATGCGCTTTATGACTTTTGACTTTTGACTTTCAACTTCTATATCCATATGCCCCAGCCCGCAAAGTGGTTGATCATATTGCGAGATTTGATAACCCTTTGGAAGATCTGGGTAAAAATAGTTTTTACGGTCAAATTTAGACTTCAAATTCAGCTCGCAATTCAGTGCAAGACCGGCCAACTGCACAAACTCAATAGCTTGCTGATTTGGCACCGGAAGTGTTCCGGGTTGAGCTGTGCAAACAGGACAAATATGAATATTTGGCTTTTTCTCAAGTCCAAGTCCATTTTTAGAATTGCAAAACATCTTAGAGTGAGTTTTAAGCTCCACGTGAACTTCCATACCGATGACAGGAATGTATTTTGACATAATTTTATGGTTATTATTTTTTAGATTTCTTTTTCCAATCACCTTCATTAAATCTATTTCGTCCAAGAACATGCCAGTCATGAACATCGGCAGTGGAAATCAAACTCCAATATTTTTTTGCAGTTTTTGTATATAATTTTGGCTTCACAAGAACTTCTCTTGGCTTTATAAATTTATCAGAAATAGTTTGGATTCGCTGCTCCATCAATTCCAAATTAACATCGAGATTGTCAGCATCTTTAACTATTTTTGCTTCTATACATTCTCTTTTTTCATATTCTTTCCATACCTCAAGAAAATCTTCTTCTAGAACAGTATCATTCAACATATCATTAATTGCCAGTTCCTCTTTCAAGTCTGCATATTGCCGCGAAATGTAATCGACTTCCCCAGTTCTGCTCTCTGTAATATCATGAACCAACGCCATTTTCAACACCTTTTCTTCATTTACAACTTTTTCTTTCTTTGCCAAAGCAAGGGCGACCCAAATAACCCTGAGTGTATGTTCAGCAACATTGGAAGTTTCTGATTGAAAAAATCTTCTCCACATCCTATTTATGAGACGCAGTTGACCTATTTCATAAAAAAATTCAATATCCCTATTTTCATTTGTTTTTTTCATATTATTATTCCTTTTCTAATTCTAAAAATGTATACTCAAAATTTTCATCGCTGCTTTTCCTCTGGCTAACAACTTTTTTAAACTCATCATATTTTGGAAAGAAAACATCTGCTTCAAAATTTCCTTTCACGACTGTAAGATAAAGTTTATCCACCATACCAATTGTTTGCGCATAAACACTGCCACCACCGCAAATAAAAACTTCCTCCTTTTCAAGCTCGCGCGCTTTTGCAAAAACTTCATCAAAAGTTCGTGCCATAATTACCCCTTCGATGTTCACAGTTGGGTCGCTGGACAAAACAATTGTCGTTCTGTTTGGCAGAGGTTTGCCGATCGAATCATAGGTTTTTTGGCCCATCACAATCACATGTCCCATGGTTTTCTCCTTGAAGTGCTTAAAATCTTCCGGAATATGCCAAAGCAAGTCATTGTTTTTTCCAATGGCCCGATTTTCCGCAATGGCGCAAATTATGCTGATTTTTGGATTATTCATTACTTTTTTGTTCATTTAACTTTTTTAATAATATCATACAAAAATACGCATTGCAAAGACATTTCTCCTCTCTCTAAGATTTTAACTATCCTAACACCAGTACAAATTTGACCACATTGCCAATATCGTATCTGAGTGCTAATATAGCTATACAAAAAATTAATCACGGTAAGACTTATGGATATTGAAATATCAAGCATTTTGGGAAGTGGAAGACTTATTGCCACAAAAGATATAGGGAGAATTGCAACTCTTCTCAAAAAAAACAATCTAAAAGTTGTATTAACTCAGGGCGTGTGGGATCTTATACATGAAGGACATGCTCAATATCTTCAAAAAGCTAAGGGATTTGGCGATATATTGATTGTTGGAGTTGATACTGATGAAGTAGTGAAGCATCGCAAAGGACCGACTCGCCCGATAGTACCAGAGACTGAAAGAGTCAAGATGATATCCCACTTAAAGCATGTTGATTTGATAGTAATGAAAGAATCAAAAACGGATCATGGAAAATTAATTAGGGCTATAAAGCCCGATGTTTTAGTTATTTCGGAAAGTACAGCTTCAAGCAAAAAGGGCAAAAGTTTTCTTGAGGAGATATGCGAGCAACACACTCCATACTGCAAAGAAATTGTAAATCTTGAGCCACAATCAACCACTTCAACCAGCGCAAGAATAAGACTATTGACCATTAAAGGAGCTGAAGATCTTGCCAAAGAATTACATACGGTGATAGAGAAATTTTTATACAACAAAAAAGCATAACAAAAAAACAATGTCTGAAAAAAAAATATTAATTGCCTTGGTTCCTGTTATTCATATTAAATATCTGGAACTATTCAAAAAATATCCAGATCATCTTTATATCCTAGATAATACCATTCTTGAAAAATGGGATAAGTTTGTCAATCTGCAAAGAGATCTTAGGACTATAGATCAAGAGACGATTTATGATTTTATTGCAAAATCAAACATATTTAAAAAGGTGGACCTGCTAACTTCAGACAACCTAAAAAAACTAACGGATTTGGAAAATGTTTCTATTATTATGCCCGATGAGGACGTGTCTCACTGGTTTGCAGAAAAATTCCTTTCCGATAAAAAAGTTGAATTTGAAAATGTATTTTTAAGATGGAACAAGCCAGTATCAACCCAGGAATTAGAAATTTCCAGTGACAGAACAATTACATATGAAAAGGCTCACCAAGAACTTATCAAAAAGACTGATGAACTGAAGGAAAAAAGTGCCAATTGGTGGAGACAGATCGGTGTTCTAGTTACAGACGAAAAAGGTTTAATAATACTTTCGGCATTCAATCGACATGTCCCAACACAGGAAAATATGGCTGTTTATGGAGATTTAAGAATGTGCTTTGATGCTGGCGAAAATCATCACTTATCAAACTCTATCCATGCGGAAGCATCTTTGATCGGAAAGGCTGCCAAAGACGGAATAAGCCTAAATAACACCCATTTATATGTCACCACATTTCCTTGTCCAACTTGCGCCAAGTTGGTGGCTGAAGCTGGGATCAAAAAAGTTTATTATCAGGAGGGATATTCCCTTTCTGATGCAGAAGATATTCTTAAAAATGCAGGCATAGAACTTATTCTGGTCAAATAGCATTATGCAAAAAGACCACCAATATGGTGGTCTTTTTGCTTCGTTGAATTTCTTTTATCAACCAACTCTTGTAATAACAGGCTCTTGGCCGGCAGAAACAACCAATTGGGCATGCAGATGCTGAACTGTTGCACCTGTCATGCCAGTACTGTCCGAACGCATAAGTAGTGTGCTGTGGGTTATCTCAAGTTTTTGCTTGACCTGCTTAATAACATCCCATAAATCCAAAATCTCATTCTTTGTCATTTCTTCCGGGGTTAGAATATGACGCTTAACTACAAGAATCAAATGTTCCTTAGTATGATCATATGGCCAAGCATTTCTTGTCGCAATCCAAGAATCATTTTCCACTAAGATTGGATGAGGATGATACGGCGGATTAGATTTTTCCACAAAATCGTGACAAAAGGGACAGACACCATCGGAAATAATTTTTTTCATTATTTCAATCTGTTCTTCTTTGCGTGCATTTTTTAAATCTAATCCGCTTTTGTTCATATTGTTTAAATTTAATTTTAAACCGGTGTTGGAATTTTGAACCAAGGTTTTGGATTATAATCTTCAAGCACAAAATCTTCCTTTCGAAAATCTTGAATTCTTGTCACTTTCCTATTTGGCTTTAATGTCACAGTTGGAAATGCCACTGGTTTAATGGCTAAAATTTTATCCACTGATTCGGACTGAACGTCATAGTAATGAGGATTAGATAAAAAGTGGGTATATTTGGTAAATTTATAACCCAACAAGTGTGCCACCATCAAACCGAGCGCGGACCATTCAATTAAATTAAATTGCAATCCCACTGGTACATCAGCCGATCTCTGAGTATGCGTCATTTCCAATTCTTTTTGCTCATCAAAAATCACAAAATGAATAAAGTTACCATGACAAGGAGCGACAACAACCTCACGCTTAAATCCTTGCTGCTCATCCCCCATTGATAGTGGCGGATTCCAAGTTGTCAGAACATGAGTTCTTAAAAATGGCATTTTCTCCATCTGCCTTTGAAGAGCAGTAACTTGATCAAATTCTCCTTTTGGAGATTGAAAACGCCCCAAAGATGCTCCGTATGATCCATTACCCAAGTCTCCTTCGGGCAAACCAAAGTTTGCACATTTTTCTTTTGTAACCCAATCCCGCCAAAAAACTTCCGGACAACCATATTCCTTGAGGCCGCTCAACGTACTTTGTCCATTTAAAAATGCCACCAATTCACCTATTGCTCCATAAAAAGATTTACTCAAGTCGCGCTCAGTCAAAACTGGAAATCCATTGCTCATGTCAAATTGAAGCATGGCCCCGGTTATTTCCTTTGAATTTTGATGGCCAGAATTGGCATTTTCAGCAAGTCTAGCATGAATAGGAACTTTATCTTTTCCTGTTGCTTTAATTTTTTTAAGCAATTCTTGATATTGAAAATCAGGAACTCTTTCACTGAATGGTAGGTAATTAATACCCCCTATTTTTTCATTTTCGATTTCCTCGATTGCCATATTTTTCTTTTTAATAAATTATATATTTTGTTTTATAATTTCATCCACTTGCGCATATAATTCTTGATACGTCCCATTGTTTTCAATAACATATTGTGCATAATTTTTCATATCCACAATTCGCGCATCAGCATCAGCCAAATGATCACGCTTAAACTCTTCAAACGTTTTTGCAGAATCACCAGCATTTTCTCCGCGTTTTATAAGGCGCTCATAACAAGTTTCCATGTCAGCATCGATATATATCAATTTGAAATTGGGAAGATCTCTTAGATATACAATGTCCTCCAAACGACGCACTCCATCAATTGCCACAATATCATGCGTATCGTTAAATACATCATGATACATACTTTTTGCCAAAACATCTTCGCCGAAATTTTTTCTCAAAATAAGAGACAACGTTGTGATACTTTCCCTACTTTGTTCGATATAAATACGATCCAAAATATCTCGAAGTATCTGTGAAAACTTGTGCGTGCCGGCATTATAATTTTGTTCAATATGTTTTGCCACAGAACCCTTACCACTTCCCATTTCCCCAACAATACCCAGAATTAATTTGGACATAAATTTATATGAAGGAATTACTTAGGTTCTTTCATTATATACACTTAATCAAATCCAGTAAATACCTCCCCGTTAAATACTGCCTAAAGCAATTTAACAGGATAAATATTACAACACAAAAAAGACATTCCTGTGAATGTCTTTTTTGTGTGTATCTTCTAAGAAGCTAAAGCCTATAAAGCTATTTTGATTCCCGGTCCCATGGTTGAGCAAATGGAGATTGTCATCACATATTTTCCCTTGATTCCAGATGGACGAGCCTTTTGGATTGCATCAACAAACATTGCATAATTTTCTTCCAACTTTTTAGCATCAAAAGAAACTTTTCCAATAACTTGGTGAACATTTCCAGTATTGTCGTTTTTGAAACTCAATTTTCCTTTTTTAAGCATTTCAACAGCTTCTTTGATTTTGTCTGTTACTGTTTCAGTCTTAGGTGATGGCATAAGCCCACGGGGTCCAAGTATCTTAGCTACTGCTGCAAGTTTTGGCATCATTTCAGGAGAAGCAACGATCACATCAACTTCTTCCATTTTTCCAAGTTTGATTTTTTCAATCAAATCTTCAGCTCCAACAAAATCAGCACCAGCTTCTTTTGCCTCAGTTGCTTTGGTTGAAGTGATTACTGCAATTCTGGCAGCTTTGCCGATTCCGTGTGGAAGAACAACAGCTCCACGAACTTGCTGGTCACCTTTTTTTGGATCAACAGCCAATCTGATATGAACCTCAACAGCTTCATCAAACTTTGCAGTCTTTGTTTCTCTCACAAGAGCCAAAGCTTCCTCGGCAGTGTAAAGTTTGTTTTTTTCTACTTTCTCGGCAACAGCCTTGTACTTTTTTCCTCTTTTCATCTTTTTATTGTGGTACAAACAAAGTTTGCGATAACCGCCTACTTCTCCCACATATTATTATTTATACCCCACGAATCTACAAATCTCTTACAAATCTACAAATGGACTCTTTTTTTGTTTTGTATTTTATTTGTAGATTTGTAGCCTATTTGTATATTTGTGGGTTCTAGTTTTCTATCTTTATTCCCATTGATCTTGCAGTTCCTGCCACAATTTTCATTGCACCCTCAACATCATTTGCATTAAGATCAACCATTTTAGTTTTTGCAATTTCTTCCAATTGAGCCTTGGTAACAGGTTTTCCAACTTTATCTTTCAAAGGATTTCCAGCACCTTTTTCAGCACCTGCAGCTTTCTTCAAAAGTTCTGCTGCTGGAGCAGTCTTCATAATAAAATCAAAAGTTCTATCTTCAAAAACTGTAATTTCAACTGGCACAACTTCTCCCATTTTGTCGCGAGTTGCGTCATTGAAACGCACGCAAAATTCTTGAATAGCAACGCCGTGTTGACCCAAAACTGGACCGACTGGAGGAGCTGGATTTGCTTTTCCACCAACTATTTGCAATTTAATAACTGTTTTAATTTTCTTCGCCATAATGCTTCATGGAACATGGAGCATGGAACATGGAGCAGATATGCCAGAAGCGTGCAGTACTGAATTCCCTTGTTCTATGTTCTATGTTGTATGTTATATGAATTTATATTTTAGTAATCTGCAAGAAATCCAATTCAACTGGTGTTTCACGTCCGAAAATTGTAACCAACACTTTAACTTTACCTTTCTCTTCATCAAATTCTTGAACCTTTCCATCAAAATCTTTAAATGGTCCTTCGTTGATTTTAACTGCATCACCATTTTTAAGATCAATCTTGTATTTTGGTTCAGAAACACCCATTCTCTTTTTAAGCATTTCTATTTCCTTTGGATCAACTGGCGTTGGTGTTGTTCCAAGCCCAATAAATCCAGTCACGTTCGGCGTGTTTCGAACAACATACCAAGATGCATCAGTCACCACCATATTTACCAATACGTATCCTGGGTAAATTCGTTCTTCAATAACAGTTCTTTTTCCATTCTTAATTTTAATCTTGTTTTCCTTTGGCACCATTACATCGAAGATCAAGTCTTGCATATCCATTGATTCAATACGCTGCTTCAAATTTCGAGTAACATTGTCTTCATAGCCAGAGTATGTGTGAATCACATACCAAGCTCGCCCATGATGTTGTGTCTGTTTCGCCATTTTTGTCTGCGAGGTACGAGCAGCTACAAAAATGAGCGTCCCGTCTCGATTCTTTAATTAATCCTTAAACTACATGTGACAAAGCCATAGGCGATTCCGTGAGCATAACTACAAATTTCAGAAAACTATCTTTGGAATCGTGACTGGGATGCCACTCAATATTTTTACTTTATGATAAATGTCTTCAAGATGTAACTAAAAATCCAGTCCAATCCTCCAAGAAATCCTGCAACAACCAAACTAACTGCGACCACAAGCAATGTATAATTCACTGTTTGCTTCTTTGTTGGCCAATTCACTTTCAGCATTTCTGCCTTAGCTTCAAGGAAAAACTGTATAATACTATTCATTTAACATGTAACATGTAACATGTAACAATTTTAGGCAAACAGCAACTTTATTGGTATTTTTGCTATATGCTATATGCTATATGCTATATGATTTTAAGGTTTTTTAAAAAGCCCCTGGGGCTTTCTTTATTTAAAGTGTACATTATCTGCGGTTTTTTGTCAAATTAAAGACCCGCCACCATCGACGGGTCAAAATACATTGAAACAACAAAGATTATCCTCTTTCAATATTTGCAGCATTCATTGAAAATATAGCCATGAGCCTGATCAATTTTCTCAGGCTTTCATCATCCAACTCGCCAATTTTTTCCAGTTGTTTTTTTACAACATCAACATCATTACATAAATCAATGACGTATCTAGCCCTCTTCGATAGATATCCGGCTACCTGTAAAGATTTCTTGAAGAAAACAACCACGAAAGGATCTACGAGTTCGGGAGCATCTTTATGAACAACAGCAGAGATAAATCTCAAGACCTTATCACGATTTTGAAAGTCAGTACTTTTTTTAAGTCTGAAATAATCAAGCTCAATGCCGGCCTTTAAAAATAACAAGCTGAAGTTATCATCAATACCTATCTCTTCCAATAATTCTCTTCCTACGCCCAAGAAAATCATTTCTGCCTCCTTTTTACTGCAAAATATTTTATAAAAAAACTGTGGGCTTATCAAGATTCGAACTTGAGACCTCGTCATTATCAGTGACGCGCTCTAACCAGCTGAGCTATAAGCCCAAAATAACTTATAACTGATAACATACAACTATCAACAAATGAACGTTGTTAGTTGCTAGTTGTGAGTTGTTAGTTAGTTTGGTGGACCGGACAGGACTTGAACCCGCTACCTCCTCAGTGCAAGTGAGGCGCTCTACCAGGTGAGCTACCGGCCCATATTTGAGCTACAAAAACAATTATACCAAAAAGAAAATATTTGTCCATAGCTGAGAATCCAAACATTAAATATACTGCATTTGACATTAATTGTTAAAGTATTAAGCTAGAAGTAGCTTACAAATTGATGCGCTAGAACCAAAAATAAAGGAGGTGAAATCAAAAAATCCTCGTTCTAGTGCTAATACTCTTTCCAAAACCAGGAGGAAACATGAGCAGAAATGGAAAACGACTAAAAGCTTTACGCGGAGCAAAAAGGGCGCTTCAAAGAGATAACGACAAGGAAGGCGACCTAAAAAACAACATCTCGGATGAAACCAGAAAAGCTCGCGCAAAACCTGCAGCCATAGGATCAAAAATCATCCTTAGGGAAGATGAAAGTAATATGAGTCCCACACCTGGACTCAGCGATCTCATAAGGAAGAAGCACGGAGAAAAGACTCTTAGTCAGGAAGAGGTGCGAAGTTGGATACACAACGGACACAGGGCAACGCCACATCCAGAATTTGCCTATCCCGGTATAGTGGAAACGTAAAACTAGAGCCCGACGGAAACATTCGTCGGGCTCTGATAATATATTTTTTTGTTTTTTATTTTTTCAAAAATTCTTGAATACTATGTGCAGCGACTGCGCCTTCGGCGGCGGCAGTAATAATTTGTTTAAACTTATCGGAGCCAGTTGTGATGTCCCCTGCTGCCCAAACACCTTTCTTACTGGTTCTACCAGAAGTATCTATCTTCACATAACCTTGCTCATCCAACTCGACTTCCAAATTTTTTATCAATTCAGTATTTGGATCACTACCAATTTCAGCAAATACACCATCAACTTTCAATGTTTCACTATTTTTATATGGACTGTCCAAAATTAATTCTTCCACTTTCTGCTCGCCCTTAATTTCTTTGATGTTTGTCATAAAAATACTTTCTATTTTTGGATTTTTCCCGATTGACTCTCCCCAAAAAGTTTCGCATCTAAGTTTTTCCCCGCGATAAATCAAATAAACTTTTTCAGCAATATCTCCCAAATACACAGCGGCGCCTGCAGCACTATCATTTCCGCCAACCACTGCCACGGTTTTTCCGCGATAAAAAAATCCATCACAAGTTGCGCAATATGAAACACCTTTGCCAGCAAATTCTTTTTCCCCAGGCACGCCCAAGTGTCGATGCTTGGTTCCCATCGCTAACAAAATTGTTTTTGCTTCAACTTTACTTCCATTACTCAAAAACAAAATGTATCCGTTTTCATTTTCAGTAATTTCATCAACCAAAGTATTAACGACTTCGGCTTTGTCATAACTTTTGCAATGCGCTTCAGCTTTTTGTGCAAAATCAAAACCACTAATCTTTTCAGTTCCAAGCCAGTTTCCAATCTCATGAGTTTGCGTTGTGAGCCCCCCTGAAATTCCACCAATCACCACATTGGAAATTCCATAACGTGAAGCATACACCGAAGCCGAAAGCCCCGCAGGTCCACTGCCAATTATCGCTAAATCGTAAATCATGAATCATGGATCATACAGCATAGATCATTGGATCAAAAATTCTTGCTCCATGTTCCATGCTCCATGTTTTATATTTTATGTTATACGTCTGTTAAAGTAGTATTTCTATTTCTTCTCTCAATTTTTCCTTGGCGTTAAAACCAATTATTTCCCTGATAACTTTTCCATCCTTAAAAACTTTCATATTAGGAATGCTTTGAATTTGAAATTCCATTGCCAATGCTTGATGAGCAGGATTCTCAACATCAAGCTTTGTAATTTTTACTTTTCCATCAAGCTCAACTGCGAGTTCATCCAAAATTGGAGCCATCATACGACACGGTCCACACCAAGGTGCCCAAAAATCAACCAACACAATTTCTTTTGATTCAAGCACTTCCTCTTTGAATGTTTTGTCTGTAAGTTCTATTACTTTTGACATAAATTTTTAATATTATTTATTAATTATTATTTTCAGCCAAAGGCTGATCAGCCTTTGGCTGACATCTTAAACAATGATTTAAGATATTTCTCATCTATTTTTTTCTTTCCATCAAATTTGCAAACAAAATCGTTTTTAAGAAGTTCTATTCCCAACATCGAAACCGCCTCACGAATGGCAGTGATTTGAGTGATCACATCCAAGCATTGCTTTTTGTCCTCAACCATTTTTCGCACACCTCTAAGTTGCCCTTCGATGCGAGAAATACGATTCACAATTTTTTCAGCCGCATCTTTTTCGGATGCAACTTTTTCTTCTTTTTTCATTGAAAATTAAGAATTAAAAATTAAAAATTCTACCTTATATGGTAAATACCCTCTAGGGGTATATTACACTAGAATAAAAAACTCGTCAAGACCAAAATTTTTAGGCTATTTTTTTCCTATGTACAAAATATTTCTTCCATCAACAACTTCACATTTTTCTGTTTTAAACCCCACTAGTTCAAAAAGTTTTTTCAGTTCTCTCTTTGTGAAGGCATGGTGAAATCTTTCAACCCGCGCTCCAGAGTTATCCGTAAAAGAAATTGAACAATCATTCCAATCCAATGCGCTATTCCCTTTTATTTTATTAATCCAATTTTGTAAAATATTTTTCAAATATTTTTTTTGCCAAAGAAACCAAACCGTTACCACAATATACCCACCGTCTTTTGTTTTTTCATAAAGTTCTCTTGCCACATCCTCGCGATATTTTTTTGAAGGAAAATGATGAAAAACCGCAATGCTATAAACGGTATTGAAAAATCCCGTCTCAAATGCTAAGCTAATTTGACTGGAGCTTATTTTGGAAAACTCAATATTTTCTCCAGTATATTTGCTTTTGGCAAGGTCAACGAGCTTCTGGGAAACATCAACTCCCTGATAATTTATATTTTTATCAGCCAACAATTCCAAAAGGCGGCCATTGCCACAGCCATAATCCAAAACATTATCGCCGCTGTGCGTATAATCCTTTATGAACTCCAGCCCACGCCAAAAATGCTTCCGGGTCTCGGAAAATTTCTTAGAAATCAGATCGTAACCCAGCTCAGTCTCCTGTAAAATTTTATTAGCAGTTTCAATTTTCATATATCATATAACATACAACATATAACAAATCTGAATTAAAAAGCTTTTTTGTTACATGCTACATGTTTCATGTTTCATGAGCCAATCTTACGACAATTATATAATCTCCGCAATAAACGAACTTTCTGAAAATCAGGGAGATTTTGGCAAACTCAAAAAAAGTCTTTGTAAAAAATTCGGAGTTGCAATGCCTACCAATGCTGATTTGCGAGATAGATATAATAAATTAGTTGAGCAAAAGAAAATCAAACGCAGTGAAAAATTTGAAGAAGCCTTGATGAGTCGCTTGATTCGCACCCAATCCGGTGTGGCTGTGGTGGCAGTGCTTACCAAGTCATATCCCTGCCCCGGTAAATGCATTTATTGTCCTAGTGAGAAAGATATGCCTAAGAGTTATCTCTCCAATGAACCAGCTGTGATGCGCGCAATTGATTCTCAGTTTGATCCATATAGACAAGTTCAAAACCGCTTGCGCTCATTGGAGCTCAACGGTCATCGCACAGATAAAATTGAATTAATTGTGATGGGTGGAACATTTTCTTTTCTGCCAAAGGCGTATCAGAAAAAATTTATTTACGGGTGCTTTAAGGCTGCCAACGATTATCCGCGTTGTCATCCTGAATTCATTTCAGGATCCAGAAGTGCCAAACAGCTTGGCGAGATGCTGAAACAAGTTCAGCATGACAAACTACTGCGCGAGCAAAAGAGAAACGAAAAAGCGAAACATAGAATTATTGGGCTCACTTTGGAGACGCGGCCGGATTATATTGATGAAAAAGAAATTTTGAACTTTCGTCAACTTGGTTGCACGAGAGTTGAACTTGGTGTGCAAAGTCTTTATGATGATGTACTCGAATTAAACAAGCGTGGACACCTCATCCAAAGCACCATAGATGCTACCAAAATGCTCAAGGATAGTGGTTTTAAGATAAACTATCATATGATGCCGGGACTTCCGGGAAGCACCCCAAAACGCGATTTTGAGATGTTTAAGGCCCTTTTTGAAGGTCCCAGATTTCAACCTGATATGCTCAAGATATACCCTACAGTCGTTTTAAAAAACAGTGAGCTGTATGACATCTGGAAGAAGAAAAAGTATGTCCCACTGACAAATCAAGCGTTTGAGAGGCTTGTAGTGAAGATAAAAAACGAAGCAATCACGCCATATGTGCGCATTGCTCGCCTTATTCGCGATGTTCCTACTCCATCCATTGTGGCCGGTCCGACAGTTTCCAATCTTAGACAAATTATTATTCCTAAGTCCAATTGTCCTTGCATTCGTTGTCGTGAAGTTGGTGCAGGATATATTGTAAAAGAAAAAATTGTTTTAGATCGCATTGATTATGCTGCCTCAGACGGCAAGGAAATATTTCTGCAATATGTTTCACCGGACAAGAAAAAATTGTTTGCATTATTGCGTCTACGCATCCCAAGTTCAACGTGTCATGCTGAACTTGTTTCAGGATCCAGCAAAGTCAATATGCCAAACGAGATGCTGAAACAAGTTCAGCATGACAAACTTCATGATATGCTTCCAGTTCTAAAAAATGCAGCCATCATTAGAGAAGTTCACACTTACGGAAAACTAACAAAAATAGACACGCTAGATTCAACTTCCCCACAACACATCGGCCTTGGCAAAAAATTATTATTAGAAGCTGAAAGAATTGCCAAAGAAGAATACGACCTCAAAAAAATTGTAGTAATTTCAGGAGTGGGAGTGAGAGGATACTACAGAAAACAAGGATACAAACTAAGTCAAACTTATTTAGTTAAAAAAATATGAACAAAATAATTATCGCATCAGGACCAGTTATTGTCGAAAATAATAAAGTACTTCTAAACATTTCAGGTAAAGATACCTTTTGGAAATTCTGTGGCGGCATAGTTGAAGAAAATGAAAATCTTATTGAAACTGCGACTCGAGAAGCATATGAAGAAATGGGAATTAATATAAAAATCACAAATACTGAACCTTTTTTGTTTCACACAACAAAAGAAAAGGATGGCGAAATTTTCGATGTCGTCCTTGTGCATTTCCTTGCTAACTTTACAGGAAAAATAATTCCACACGAACAAGTCCATGAATACGCATGGCTAGATCTCAATAACCTTCCAGAAAATCTTGCACCCAACATCATCCCAACCCTAAAACACTTTAAGGTTATCTAAAGATTATCTTACAAACAGCAACCACAACAAACCAATTATACCAAAACTAGACGACCGCATTGTTTTGGTATAATCATGAAAAGCCTTCACAAGAAGGCTTTTTTATTTTTATACATTATACGTTTTACAAAATACTTTCTACTACTTACCAGCAAGTTGTCCGCAGGCGGCTTCGATTTCTTCGCCGAGACTTTTTCTTATGGTAGCGTTAATGTTGTGTTTTTCAAGTTCTTGTTTGAAAAGTTGCGTGCGAGTTTTTGAAGATGGCTTTAGGTCCTCGCTTGTCATATTGTATCGAATGAGATTCATATGAAGAAGATGGGTGTTACCAATTGAATATATAAAATCAGCCAGCAACTTTGCATCAAGGGCAGTGTCGTTTATTCCATCCAACATAATATACTCCAAAAAAACTTTACGCGTTGTAATTTGAAAATATTTTTTCAGCGCTTGTCGCAAATTTTCCAGATTATCTTTTTTATTGACTGGCATAAATCGGTCGCGTTTTTCGTCGCTCGCAAAATGAAGGGAAATTGCCAAATTAACTTGCGGAAATTCATTAGCCATTCTTTCAATGCCGTCGGCGATGCCCGAAGTGGAAACAGACAAAGAACGTGAGCCAAATCCAAATAACTTTTCATCAGTCAAAACTTTTATACTCTCAGCAACATTTTTCCAATTATTAAATGGCTCTCCCATACCCATATAGACGATGTTATCAACATCGCAATTTCCAATTTCCAATTTCCAATTTCCAAACAAAGCAGAAGAATTTTTTTTAAGATATTGTTTCCAAAATAAAATTTGATCAGTAATTTCTTCAGCGGTAAGGTCACGCTTGAACCCCATCTTGCCAGTCGCGCAAAACCTGCAACCCATCGCACAGCCGACTTGGCAAGAAATGCAAGCTGACCAAATTTCTGGCTTAGGCGAAATCAAAACAGTTTCAATCAACTCTCCATCAGAAAGTTTTAACAAAGCTTTTATTGATTGTCCATCCTTAGCCACTAAAACTTTTTCAACATCAAAAGAAAGCAACCGCATTTCCTTTTCCATTTTTTCTCGCAAATCCTTGGAAAGTGTTGTTATTTCCCCAAACGAAGAAACGCCATCAGTAAAGATGGCTTTTTGAATTTGCCCCAAACGAAACTTAGGCAAATTATTTTCTTGCAAAAATTGCTGCAGTTTCTTAATATCCATACAAAATTAATTTTTCTCAATATTTTTAATTATCTTTTCAGCTTCTTTCAAATTATGCACTTCATAATCACAGCAATCTTCTTTCTGCATTTCCTGATAACGACCTTCCGGACGTTTTACTAAGATAGTGACAATATTAGGAAATTTTTCTTTTACATCCCGAATTTGCTCAATGCGATCATCCAGAAAAAAAATCTTTTCATTCTTTTCCATATCATCTTCTGCAATTATCTTGCTTATAATTTCAGATTTAAGATTTTCAGTAACAATAATATTATCCAAATATTTATCCACCATAGAACCATTAATTTTTTTATGTTGAAATTCCAAATCTCCATAGGAAACAACGTATATATTTTTGGATCCAAGCATATTTACAAAATCTAAAACATCCACGAACACATATCTAGAAATATCAAAAATAAATTCATTAATTGCCTCCGTTAATTTATTTACATCAAAATCCATAACCCTGCTTATGCGCTCTGCCTGCAACCATGGATTGAATGTCTTAATAGCTCTCTGGTCTTTCGGATCAGTGTAATATTTTTGAAAAATTTCTTTCGATACGCCATTTGAATCAAAAAGCGCCTCCAAATCTTCTCTGAATTTTTTTGTATTAAAAATGACATCATCAAAATCAATAAATACTTTCATATAATTTTAAAATAAAAATCTCAGCGCATATAATGCTGTCCGGCCATATACTAGCCCCAATAAAATTCCTGCAATGATATCAGTTGGATAATGCATTCCACTGTGCAAGCGCGAAAATGCCATAATCAAAACAAAGATAACAGACAACAAAAGCAAGGATGGATAAAAAGCAATGACAACAAAAAGCATCGCCACGGTGCTTGCCATATGGCTTGATGGAAATGAAGAGTCGCTAAATTTTTTTCCAATTGATTTTATCAAATCCGGATATGCAACATACGGACGCTTTCTCTTAGGAATAATATATAAAAGCAGGTGCTTTATAATTCCCTCTGTAATTCCAAAATGCAAAATTGTAACAATTCCAACAGCTACAAGAAAAGAATTTGTTATTTCAGGATGTTTAATTATCGCAATTATAATAATTGCGACCCAAAAAATCGCAAGAAATCTTATGGAATTTATCAGTGCCAAAAAATTATCAAACTTCCTTGAGCCAATCCTGTTGAAATATTGTACGATTTTTATTTCAAACATAATTTTAAATCACATTTACAATTATCATCCCGACAAGAGCCAGAGCCATAGCTATTATCGCCAACCATCCAAATATTTTTACCCAAAATGGATTTGTCTCACTTCCCATTATTTTCTTGTCGCCTCCTATTTTCATTATGATTGCAAGAAGTGGCAACGCAATAACCCCATTTAAAAATGCCGACCAATACAAGGCAGAAATAGGATTAATGCCCAAGAAATTCATTGCAAGACCAACAAAAATTGAAATAATAATAACTAAATAAAAACCTCTAGCCTTGGAAAATTTTTCTTCCAAACCACTATTCCAACTCATAAGCTCACTGAGAGCATATGCTCCACTTCCTGCCAAAATTGGAACTGCCAGCAATCCCGTGCCAATAATGCCGATTGCAAAAAGCAAAAACGCCCAATCCCCTGCCAATGGACGAAGTGCTAGTGCTGCATCTTGCGCTGAATCAATATTGGTTATGCCATTTGCAAAAAGAACATTTGCCGTTGTAAGGACAATAAAGAAAAAAACAATATTAGCCAAAATCATTCCAGCATTAACATCGGTGCGCATATTAGAAACCCTTGAATGAACAAATTTTTTCTTGTACCCATTATGATTCATTTTTCCATCTTCGACTTCTTCTGAGGCTTGCCAGAAAAAAAGATACGGGGTAATAGTGGTTCCGAAAACTGCAATCATAGCAAAAATATATTCTTTGGAAAAAGATATTTGTGGTATAAGAGAGTTTTTAAAAATAATAGACCAATTCGGATGAGTCATAAAACCTGCAACGATGTATGCGAAAACAGAAAGTGTCAGCCATTTCAAAACTTTCACATAGGTGTGATATTTCACAAAAACTTCCAGCAATATTATCACAGCAGCAAAAAATATTGCGCCAACGGCATAATTGATATTCGTTACCATTTCAAGAGATGCTGCCATTGCACCAAGATCAGCTCCAATGTTCACAACATTTGCAATCATCAAAAGAAGAACTGCAGACATAACTGTTCTTCTTCTGAAATATTTTTTAAGCACTGCAGCCAAACCCTTGTTTGTAACAATACCAATTCGCGCACAAGTTTCTTGAATGGCCAACATCATCGGCAAAAGCCAAGCAGCCATCCACAAAATGCTCAGACCAAATTTTGCACCAACTGCACTATACGTTCCAATTCCACCTGGATCATCATCGGATGCTCCCGTAATCAATCCCGGACCCAATGCCCTCACAAACAAATACGCTTTTTTAATCGGCGTTCCAATAAGTATTTTCGCAACCGCAACTTCTGGAGCTGCAATGCGAAGTGTTCCATCAATTGCTTTCACTGCCTCAATCTCGCCCCAGATAATCAATTTTTTCGCCAAAACCAAAGGAATGCCAAGCTCTCTTCGAAACTCAGAAAGAGTCAACATTTTTTCTGGCAAATTTTGCCGCGAAGTTATTTTTGTTTCTTGCTTTAGCTCATCCACAATTTTTAATTTATATTTTAAAAACTAGATTATTTCTTTTATTATATTTTCATATTCTCCAAGCTCCAAAATCATCATAAGCACTTTAGCCAACTTGTCACTATCATGACGAATGAAGGCACGCTGTTTTGCTAAAATATCGCTAGGACTGAAACTGATTTTTTTGCTATTTAAAATATCGCTACGCAAAATACGATATGCTCTTTTTGATCGCAAATTAACATCAAATGGAATCAATAATTCTTTTTGGTTCTCATATCGCTTAATCAAATTAGCGTTTGGTTTTTTGGAATTATATGTAACAAAATCAACTCTTTTTTTGCCTAAATAATGATTTATTGAATCAACATATTCATCCAAAGAAAACATCTCTGTATGACCATGTTTATTAACCAAGTTGCAATTATATACAACAGTTGCTTTTGATTTGCAAATTGCCTGAGAGATTCCTTTCACCAACAAATTAGGGATGATACTACAATAATGATTCCCTGGACCAATAACGATTAAATCTGCTTCCAAGATACTCTTAATTGCTTTTTTATTTGCCTGAGCCGTTGGCATTAAAAAATTTTTTTCAATACCAATTGTTTCAATTTTATGATTATGATTAATTTCATTTTCCCCCTTAAGCAGTTCTCCATTTTTCAGCTCCACAAATAAATTGGTATCTTGATTTGTTACAGGAATAACTTGCCCCTTCACGTTTAAAATTTTTATAGCCTCTTCAACTCCTTTACTGAAATTTCCACTTGTTTTTTCCAAAGCAGATAAAAATAGGTTTCCAAAACTATGACCTTTGAGCCCACCTTCTTCAAAACGATAATTCATCAATTCCCGCAATGCCTCAGATGAATCACTAAGTGCTACCAAGCATTGCCGCACATCTCCTGGAGGAAGAACTCCCAACTCGTCTCGCAAAACTCCGGTTGAACCACCGTCGTCTGCCATTGAAACAATCGCTGAAATATCCACTGGATATTTTTTCAGTCCACTAAGAAGCATAAAACTTCCAGTTCCACCACCAATTGTAACAACTTTTTTTCTTTGCATATACAATATGATATTAAATAAATTTATAAATCTCCTCTTGTGCCTTTTCCAAGTCGTCAGGATTCCCGATCGGAAACCAATCTGTTGCTTTTATCACTTTCACAGGATAATCTTTTGCCATCATTGCTAATGTTTGAGGCAAGCCATACTCCCCATTTCCAATAAAAACCAATGGGTAATCAAAAAATTTTTTGTTTAATTTATAAAGACCGATATTGGCCAATGCTGGACCCGCAATTTCAGGTTTTTCTATTATTTCCAAAAGTTTTTTATTTTCGTCTGATACTATAATTCCAAATTTGTTTGGATTATCAACCTCCACCCCCAGAACAGCTAAGTCGTTTTTTATACAATTCTTAATGTCCTCTTTCACATACAAATCATCGCCCATCATTACCAAAAAATCATTCTCTATTAAATCTTTCACAAGTTGCACCGCGCCACCAGTGCCATTCAGTTGCTCTTGCACGACATAAGAAATTTTTTTACCAGCATACGAATCTCCAAAATATTGCTGGATTTGATTTCCCAGATATCCAATAACAAAAATAACCTCCTTAGTTTCAGCAGGAAGCGCTTCAAGTTTATAAGCCAGAATTGGTTTACCGTTTATTTCCAACATTGGTTTAGGAACTTCATCAGCAAGTTCATTCATTCTTGTTCCGCGACCAGCAGCCAAAATTACTATTTGCATAAAGATTATTAAACAGCAACGATATTAATAAGTTTCCCTGGAACAAAAATAATTTTCTTTATTTCTTTTCCATCAGTAAAAACCTTAACTTTTCCACTTTCAAGAACTGTTTCTTTTACCTCGTCTTCAGTGACATCATGCGCCACCATCAAACGATCGCGAACTTTTCCATTCACCTGCACCACCATTTCAACTTCTTCATCCTGCAAATATTTTTCATCAACTTCTGGCCAATCTTGTAAAAATATGGATTCTTTATGTTCTAATATTTCCTGCCAGATCTCTTCAGCAATGTGTGGAGCAAAAGGAGCTAGCAAAATTAAAAATTTTTCAAAATCATCCACCGTTATCAATGTTGATAATTTAGATTCCATGCCTGTTTTATAAATATCATTAGCATCTCCCTGATCTATTTTATAAAAAGCATTTCTAAAAATCATTAACTGACTTATAGCAGTATTAAACCTAAAATTTTCCATATCCTCAGTAACTTTTTTTATTGTTTTGTTTAATAATATCTTTAATGAAGTGGGCGTAGGTCCTTTAGATTTGTTCCATTCATCTATATTGAGCCACAACTTAAACCATTCCGGATCTCGCTCCTTGTCTTTAACTATAAATTCCCAAATTCTGTCCAAAAATCTTCGAACACCAACAATATTGTCTTCATTCCACATCACCTCATCTTCCAATGGTGCTGCAAAAAGCATATATGTTCGAACGCTGTCAGCGCCGAATTTTTCCACCATACTATCAGGATTAATAACATTGCCTTTAGACTTGGACATTTTTTTACCCTCCTTGTCCAGCACCATTCCTTGATGGCGAAGCTTAAGAAAAGGTTCATCAAAATTGATCAAACCAATCTTATGCATCGCTTTTGTAAAAAATCTGGCATACAAAAGATGCATATAGGTATGCTCTGCTCCTCCAATGTACAAATCTACCGGCATCCATTTCGCAAGCCTTTCTTTTGAACAAAATTCCTTTTCATTATGCGAATCAGGATAGCGCAAGAAATACCAAGAAGAATCCACGAATGTGTCCATTGTGTCATATTCAGCCGTCCATCCCTGACCAAAAATATCTTCAACACGTTTTTTTAATTCTTCTGATTTGGAAAGTGGAGCCACTCCGGTTGGAACAAAATCAACATCTTCAGGAAGTTTCCATGGCAAATATTTTTCGGGAACCATTTTAGCTTCGCCTTCTGGAGAATACACAATCGGAATCGGACAACCCCAATAACGCTGCCTAGAAAAAGACCAGTCACGCAAACGATATGTTGCTGTCATTTTTCCACCAACAAATTCAGTGATTCCCCTTTTAGCATCCTCAACTGACATTCCATTAAATTTTCCAGAATTAACCAGCTCCCCATTTTCAGTGTAAGCTTTTTCTTCAATATTCCCTCCAGAGATAACTTCCACAATTGGAATGTTATATTTTTTTGCAAATTCAAAGTCGCGCTCATCGTGAGCCGGCACTGCCATAATAGCTCCAGTTCCATATCCAGCCAAAACATAATCAGCAATAAAAATTGGAATTTCACCGCCTGTTGCTGGATTTATAGCCATCACACCTTCCAATTTTTCCCCCGTCTTTTCCTTGGCTTCCATTCTGTCCAACTCTGTTTTATTTTGAGTTTGAATTATATATTTTTCAACATCATTCCAGTTAGAAATTTCATCTTTCAATTCATTTACTAATTTATGTTCAGGCGCCAACACCATATAAGTCGCTCCAAACAAAGTGTCGGGTCGCGTTGTGAACACTTCAATATATTTTTCCGAATTTTTAATTTCAAATTTCAAAAGAGCACCCTGCGATTTTCCAATCCAATTTATTTGATTTTTTTTGGTATATTCTGGCCAATCAACTTTTCCCAACCCAGCAATCAGCTCGTCGGAAAAATCCGTGATTTTGAAAAACCATCCTGGAACCTCTTTTTGTATTATTTCAGTTCCACATCTCTCACACTTACCATCCACCACTTGTTCATTAGCAATAACAGTTTGACAAGATGAGCACCAATTGGTTTTTTGTGTTTTTTTATAAACCAAACCATTTTCAAAAAATTTTCCAAAGATCCATTGTGTCCATTTATAATACGAAGGATCAGAAGTTATTACCTTTTCATTAAAATCATAATCAAAACCCAAAGACTTCATTTGTTCAATATAGGTAGCAATATTTTTTTGAGTTGTTTCAGCTGGCTTTACCCCTGTTTTAATGGCATAATTTTCTGCTGGAAGACCAAATGAATCAAAGCCTTGTGGATGCAAAACATTGTAACCTTGGATTTTTTTGAAACGATAAAAAACATCGCTAGCAGTATAGCTTTCCGTATGCCCCATATGAAGTCCTGTTCCAGAGGGATATGGAAACATATCAAGAATATAAAATTTTTCTTTAGACTCATCATCCTTGTCAATCTTGAAAGAACCAGATTTTTCCCATCTATTTTGCCATTTTGGTTCAATTTCTTTTGGTTCGTATTTCATATATCTAAAAGTTACAAATTTATACAAAAATAAAAACAACCCTTCTTAAGTTGTTTTTATAATATCACACAATATATGCAAGATCAATACTATTTTTCCTTTTGTTGAGCCTCAAAGGCCAAAAATGTGTTTTCCAAGAGACAAGCGATTGTGAGTGGTCCAACTCCACCCGGAACAGGCGTGATCCAGCCAGAAAGAGCCTCTGTTGAGGCAAAATCAACATCTCCCAGAACACTGTCGCCCACTTTTTCAATACCACCATCAATAATAATAGAGCCATCTTTAAACATTTGACCCCCAAGAAGCCCTGGCGAGCCCACAGCGCTTACCACGATGTCTGAGACCTTAATTTCCCCGAGTTTCGAGGGTATGTTCTCAGTCAAAACATATTGTGCGATCACGTTTTCACGCGACAGCATTGTGCTCATTATTTGCCCAAATTCGTCTGAATTTGCAATCACAATGCCAGTTTTGCCATTCAAATTTTCTCCAACACTTTTGATCAACTGCGCAATAGCACGCGGAAAAACTGGAGACATTCCAGCTTCTCCTTTTAAAAAAAGCTGGGTATTTTCAGGATGAAATCCATCAACATCTTTTTTTGGATCAATACTTGATATGATTTTTTGCGTATCAAAATTTTTCGGCAAAGGAAGTTGCACAATAATCCCATTGATTTTTTCATCAGCATTAAGTTTTTCAATTTGAGATAAAATTTCATCTTGGGAAACATTTTCAGGAAAATCATAGCGGGAAAAATTTATTCCAATTTCCTCAGCTTTTTTTTCTTTAAGATCAACATACAACTTCGATGCGGAGTCATTTCCCACCAAGACAACTGCCAACCCTGGTTTTTTATCCAGCATTAAAATATCGTTTTTCAAACGACTTAATAATATTTGCGCCACCAGTTTTCCATATAAAAGTTTCATAAATATAACAATAGCCCAATTTTGGGCTATTCGCAAGCGTATATATTATTTTTTCCTACCAAGTCACAACCAAATTTCCTTTCTGACTGGTCTTGTTCCCTGCTTTGTCATAGGCTGTGATGGTAAAAGTTTGAAGTCCTTTTTTGACAGAAGAAGGCACGGTAACTTGAGATTTTTTGGTTTTGATTTTCTTATTACCAAAAGCAATGCTGAAATGATGAACTCCTCTGTTATCAGAAGCTTGCCAAGAAATGATTGAGCCTCGATGTTTAATGTAAAGAGGAGCTAATGGTTTAATTTCTGGTTTTTCATCATCTATCTTAAGTTTGTATTGTTTTGAAATTGAAACTTCCTCTCCACTGGCGTTTAGATAATGAATTCTAAATTTCTTAGCCTTAAAATTAGCATTCCATTTGCCAAATTCATCGATGGAAACTTCTTTTATTGTTTTTGAACCGTTAGTAATTTTGATGTTTCCTCCTCTCAAATCAACAATTGTGCTGGAAAGTTTTACCTTGTTTGATTTAAGTATGGTAGAAAAAGATTTTCTATTATCATTACTGAAAAGCTTGGGAGTTGGAATTAAAATTGTTTGATTATCATCTGTTTGCTGGGTGTTTATGGTATATATCTGCGTTTTTGGAGTCTCAGAATTTCCCAAAAGATCCTGCGAGAAAAATTTAAGTGTGGTGGTTGCATTTATGACAAGTGTGCCAGAAAAAACTTGCGAGCTGGTAGTTGGGATCGAGCCATCAGTTGTATAATATATTTTGTCGCAATCTGCTAAATTGTCAGCGCAAGAAAGTGTCAGACTTTGAGCCAAATCAAATGTACCACCTTCTATACTTGGAGTGGTTGTTGGAGCTGTAATATCAATATTCCAAGTAAAACTAGCAGGGGTCAGATCTTCGTTAGTTGCACTGTCAATTGCTTTGACATAAAAGGTGTGTTCTCCCTCAGCAAGACTTGTGTATTCTTTGGGACTTTCGCAAGAGGCAAAAGTCTCGCCATCTATTTTACATTGGAAAGTAGCGGTTTCAGTTGCATCAAATTGAAATGTTGCGGCCACAGCATTTGTTAATGCTTCAGGACCGTCGGTTATTGTTGTGTTTGGAGCTGCAGTATCAATGGTATATGTTTGAGAATTAATTGTTTCCGAATTTGTTGCCAAATCTTGCGAAAAATATTTTAAAGTGGTGGTAGTTGGAATATTAATTGGGGCTGTATATTGAGTTGAGGATGTGGTTGGGTCAGAATTGTCAGTTGTATAATATATTTTGTCGCAACCGCTGCCAGTGCCATCATCGCAAGTCAGTGTGACATCTTGAGCTACGTTAAATGTTCCAGTTGAAATATTGGCAGATGTGGTTGGGGAAATTGTGTCTAATATTATTTCATCAGAAACTGCGTTTGACCAATTGTTTGCTGCATCGCCATATTTCACGTATACAGTTTTTGTTCCATTTCCTGCTGATAAAGTGTGACTTGCTTCGGTTGCATATGCAACTGGATCAGCATATGTAATATTATCGTTGCTAAATTTCATTTGAGTAACACCGAAAGAGTCTGTTGCTGAAAGAGTAAGTGTTACTGTTGCAGAATTGGTTGCAGTTGCGTTTGAATTAATTGAGATTGTCGTGTCAGTTGGCGCAGCAGTGTCAGCTACTGAGACTGCACCGATATCAACACCACCCTCACCTGCGGCTTTGAGTTCTGTGCTAGTAGGGGTAAATCCATAACGCACCCAATCAATCAGTGATGTTGGTGTGCCAATAATGCTTAGGCCAGAGGGCTGATTGCTTTGGATTTTTGTTGTGGAATTATAACCATTAATGGCGAGAAATTTATCAATCAAAGCAATATCTGTGCCATCAGTACCTGCAATCGCAGAACCCCAAGTAGCAAAAGATCTAGTTGAATCTAACAATGTTGGAATAAAATCATAAATTTCATGAGTTCTGTCGCCCACACTATCAATTTCTTTATACGAGCTTAATTGTGTTCCTGGCATTGCATTATAATCACTAGATGCAATATTAATAGTATTTGTAGGAACATTTGCGACTATCAGATAAGGATTAGAAGTGACAGGAATGACTAAATTATTTTTTACAGTTGTGATACTTCCAGTATGGCTCGTGTTTTCAACCAATAACAAACCAGACGCAGCAGCATTATTGCATTTTTGAGTATTATTAGTTATCGTCAAAAACCCGCTCGTGCTATTACTGCCAACAGTTACAAGGGAAATGTTACCAGCACCAAATGCAATATTGTTATTCACTGTCAAATTAGAATTAGGTTGATAATTTATTATATTAGGTTCTGTGCCCCAAAATTCAAAAATGTTATTGGATGCTGTAGCTGTACCAGTAGATGTTTGAATTGCATGTGAATTCAATTGGGATGATGGACTATAAAAATAATTATCACTCGCAAGAGTCGTTGATGTTATTGTATAAGCAGAAGACCCAGATGCTACATTTCTCTGAATAAAAAGATTATCTCGTACTAACATATTAATACCAGCATTTGCATTAATAACAGCAGACTGATCAAATACATTATATTGAACAGTGGCTTTTCGTGGAAATGCTATGCTAGATGTTACAGAGAACGTGTTATATTCTATCGAAACTCTGGATGTAACTGGATCAGTACTTGTATTATAAAAAATGATCGTACTGGTGTTGCGAAAATCTGAGTATTCAATAGTTACAGGCACAGTCGGTGATGTCCACCCTGCCGTGCCTATTGTTATAGCCCCAGTGCCAATAAATGCAGCGTGAGACAAATCTACTAGATTTGTCAGTGATCCAGTTGTTGTACGTAATGATAACGTGAATACTCCAGTATGTTGAAATGACACGTAAGATAATTGAACATCTTGGGTTGGCCCAGTAATTGCACCCGTCAGCCATGCTCCAGTCCCTGTAACAACTGCCCAATTGTCGCTAACAGAATTTGATCGTAAATTACAATTATTTAATGCCACATTAAATGTTTCCATCGCTAATGTGGAGCCAGCACCGAAGGTAAACGTACCATTTTTACCTGTGCCGTTACCAATAGTAAGCACACCAGCAAGTGTTGTTACTACACCGGTCCCCTGAGTTAATGATCCTTCAATGGTGGTCGCCGGAATAGAACGAGTGTCATCAAGTGTAAGTGTGTGCCCAACAGCAACAACCACTGTGTCTAAAGCTGGATCTGGCAAAACGCCACCAACCCATGTTGAAGTTGCCGAATAGTCACCTGTTTGTGCTGTTGTTATTGTTGCAGCGCGAGCATTATCACTAAAACCAAAAAACAATTCTGCAGACAGAATTGCAAAAAGAAAAACAAATGTTAATGAATTTAAATTATTTTTAAATTTAAAAGATTTATTGAGAGAAAAAAGTATTATATATTTTTTCATATTAGCAGGAAAGTTATGCGAAAATATTTAATCAATCTGAAACTATAAATTAGTACAGATTAATATATTCATTGTACCACACAATCAAACGTTGTCATATTCAAGAGTCATCTCAAAAAAAACAAACTGCAAAAATGGATACTTATTTATAACGAAGTGCGTCCAGTGGATCGATTTTGCTGGCACGACGCGCTGGGACAAGCCCAGTGAAGAATCCGACAATTCCAGAAAAGGCTAGGATTGCAAGAATAAACCAAGTAGGACTATAAAAAAGACTTACTGATTGTCCACCAAACCTGACAGCAACCATATTGATAATAATGTTGAATCCTTGTCCTCCAAGCCAACCAATCGCAACTCCGGCGCAACCACCCAAGAATCCCATAATTGCAGATTCCATAAAAAACATAACGGAGATACCCATATCAGAAGCTCCGATTGACTTCATAATCCCAATTTCTTCCGTTCTTTCAAGCAATGTTATTGTCATTGTGTTAAACATACCAATAGCGGAAACAACCAAAGCAATGATTCCAAAAAGCATCAAGATTATCTGCACAACTTTGAAAATTTGATTTGCTTGATCAACAGTATCAGAAAGAGATGAAACCAATAGACCATATTCCAAAATTGCATCTCGGATAATACCCATTTCCCCGTTTGATTTTGTCTTAACCTTAACTTGTCCATATTTATCAATTTTCAAATCATTAAGAGATGCTTTATTGACGTATACAACATTGTCCTCGCCCTCAATAACTCCAATAATTTTGTATCGTATTTCACTGTCAACCTTTTCAAAATCACTTTGCGATTGAGCATCAGAAGTGTTGCCCGCGTCATCAACAGTAGCAGCAGCTCTTGGCACAAAAAACGAAAATGTCATATCCTTTCCAAGCATTTCATCAACGGTTTTACCAAAAACTTGTCCTACTGCGCTGCTTATAACAATTCCGTTTTGATTATCGTCGCTAAGCAGCACTCCCTTGCTTGGCTTGTATCCGCCTAATTTCAAAAATGAAGGTTTGGAACCAATAGTAACCAAATCAGCAGAAAGATCATCCAAATGTCCTTGTGTAGTAATTTGAAAGGCAGGACTTACATCTTCAACTCCTGGCATAGCTTCAATTTTTTTGATCATCTCATTATCCAAAGAAACGATTCCTGATTTTGCTTCAGAAATATCCAGAGTCAAAAGAGAGTCTGATGTTGTGATTCTTTCCAACAAAGTTTTTTGAAGTCCATAACCCAATGAAACCAAAAACAAAATAGCACCGATACCAATACTCATACCCAAAACAGTCAAAAGCGTTCGAGAGGTTCTCGCTTTAAACATTCTGGTTGATAATTTGAACAAATCTATAAATCTCATATTTTATTTTTTTGTAATTTCGTACTTTTGTAAATTTTTTATATTTGCAGACTTACGCTGAATATTTCAAAAGCATTATAAGCTCAACCTCGCGAACAACTTTTTCAGCACTGCCCTTGTATAATCCTGCACCACCCAGTTTCTTTGATGTATCAAGTCGTTGCTGAAGTCCAAATCGATCAATCCTGTTTTCCACTCGCAATTTTATAAATGACCTGAATCGAAGCATTATCTCATCATCAAGTTTCAAATGATACAAGTCTGCCAAATAATCTGAAAATGTAACGATGTTTGTTTCTTGATCGCTGTTTAAAATTTCGGCTTGCGACAAGATTTTTTTCGTGCGATCAGTAAATGACATTGCCCTTATTTTGTTCCAGCCAGCGCCACCTTTGTCAAAATCCAAATCCAATTTTTCTGAAAGTCCCGTGCTATCGATATTTTTAAACAAAAATTCTTTCAACAAATTTTCAGCAGCACCAACCTGTTCCTCATTAAGTTCCGAAATAATATGAGTAAGCAATTGCTTTGCCTTAAAAGGAATAAGCAAAACTCCAACTTGTTGTAATGACAAATTTTTAAATGTGCGCATCAAAAGCTTAAGCTCACTAGAAATTTCATCTGGCGTCGCAGCCACATCCTTGATCAATGCTTCCTTAGGACGCTTGTCGTGATTCACTTCCTCACTAACTTTCTTTCCGTCCTTCATATGAATGATGCGATCGGCATAAATAAGGTGCTCTGGATTATGAGTAACCATAATCAAAGTTTTCTTGTCAATTTCATTGATTTCTTTGAAAATATCCAACACATTTTGCGCAGATTCAGAGTCCAAATTTCCCACCGGCTCATCAGCCAAAATGATCTCTGGATTGTTTACCAGGGCTCGAGCAATAGAAACGCGTTGTTTTTGACCACCGGAAAGTTGCGCTGGAAATTTGTCAGCCTGCTCAGAAATACTAAAACGTCTCAAAAGCTCCATTGCTTTTTCACGCCTTTCTTTCAAACCTTCACCACGAAAAACCTTAGGCAAACAAACGTTGTCCAAAACAGTCAGCGTTTCAATAAGATAAAAGGCTTGAAAAACCATTCCTACTTGCGTTTGATGAAACTCCACTGTTTCACGTTTTGTCATTTGTGCAAGATTTTTTCCCTGCACAATCACATCGCCATATGTCGGAGCTTGAAGTCCCGAAATCCCATACAGCAAAGTCGACTTCCCACAACCGGAAGGTCCATAAATGATAATATATTCTTCGGGATAAATTTCAACGCTAACACCATCCAATGAACGAACTTCATTAGACTTTCCTTTGTTGTATATAACCCTGAGCTGGTCAACCTTTATGCATGGCTCGATCATTTTTCTTGCCCCGTGAAATTATTTTGTACTCAAAATACTATTTCACTGGGGTTATTTTATTTTTATGTTTCTTTTAAATCCACAAAACAGCTTGCACAATTTCAGCGCATTTAATTAATATAATATTAACATAAAAAACCAAAACAGTACACAAATTATTCACAAAAAAACGAACTACTGTGGATAAGTAGTTCGTTTAATTTGAAATGCGAAAGAATCAAATATTACACATTCATAAGTTTCAAAAACATTTGATTGTATTCCTTGATTTTCTTTGCATTAACGCTATAGTGTCTGAATGTTCCCTCTCTTTTTTCCACCAAAAGATCAACACTTTTCAACTTAGAAATATGATGAGATGTTAAATTCTGAGGAAGTTTTAATTTACTATGAATATCAGTTACATTCAAAGAACCTTTTTCAAGTAACACCAAAATTCTCAACCTATTTTCATCAGAAACTATTTTTAAAAATTTGTTAACCTCCAAAAACTGCTTGTCTGGCTGCTTACCATTTTTTTTAACTGCTTTTTTCATACTTTTTTATTAACCGACCCTGTCAATTCGCTCCTACCAATTAAAAGGTAGTAAAATTGCCAAAATGGCTTTTTAAATTAATTCGCTCCTACCAATTAAAAGGTAGTAAAATTGTTAAAATGCCTGCTTTTAATAATTATTTTTTGTTATTTTTGTTAATTAGAGGCACTTCTATCACTTATACGCAACATCAATTGAAAATATTTCACAATTTAACATATACAATACTCATTGTTATTATTTACGAAGAAGTTCCATTAGTCTATGATAAAATCTCAGGTTATGCACCGAAGCAAGTTTCAAAAAGAATGGCTCATCAGTCCTAAGCAAGTGATTAAGATAAGCCTTAGTGAAGTTTTTACAAGCATAACAATCACACTGCGAATCTATAGGGGTAAAATCTTCCTTGAATTGTTCATTATTGATGTTTATAGTTTCATAAAAATCACCTTGCAAATCAACGCATTCCTTGTCATTGGAAATTGGAAATTGGAAATTGGAAATTCTCTTCCACTGGAAGAGGCGCCCATGTCTTCCTTCGCGTGTAGGAATAACGCAATCAAACATATCCATTCCCGCTTCTACTGCAGCCACCAATTCTTCTGGTTTACCCAGGCCCATCAAATAGCGAGGTTTGTCAGTTGGCAAAAATGGAACCACCCACTGCAAAATATCATAAAGATGTTTTCTAGGCTCTCCTACTGCCACACCCCCGATGGCATATCCATCCCAACCTGAGACTGGTCCGCCCAAAGCGGAAAATTCAATATTCATCAATTGATGCACGCTCTCTTTCCTCAAGTCTTCATATATACTTCCCTGCACTATACAGAACAAAAGCGGTCTGCCCTTTGCATATTTTTCCGAATTTTCAGCGACCTTTTTATGAAAATGCTTGAAACAACGAGCTGCCCACCTTGTTGTAAGCTCCAAAGATTTTTTTGCATCCTCGTGAGAACAAGGAAAGGGTGGGCATTCATCCAGCACCATAACAATATCACTACCAAGATTAAGTTGAATATCAATGGATTTTTCTGGCGACATAAAGTGTTTACTACCATTGGTTGGATCAACAAAACTAACGCCTTTTTCATCAAGTGAAACTCCACTTGATCCATATTTTTCCTTGGCGCGCGCACCCAAAGAAAAAACTTGATATCCTCCCGAGTCTGTCAAAATAGGGCCATCCCAATTCATAAATCTATGAAGTCCACCAGCCTTAGCAATAAGCTCATCTCCCGGCCTAAGCCAAAGATGATAAGTGTTTCCAAGCACAATCTGCGCCCCAATAGCAATCAAATCCTCGGGCGAAACATTTTTTACTGCACCTTTGGTTGCAATCGGCATAAAAAACGGTGTTTCAATAACTCCGCTTTTAGTGTGCAGTTTTCCAATACGTCTATTATTTTTTTGTGATAATAATTCAAACATCACATCACTCTATCAAAAAAGAGAAGTAATGTAAAGACATACCTTCTCTTTTTTGTTGCATTTTGTATTTTATATGTTGTATATTACTTAATCACTTTCCCATTCATAAAACCTACAGTTTTGTCTTCTGGCAATATTGTATTTTTCATATTGCCTTTAAGTGTTACTTCCTGTTCGACAAAGTCATCTTTCGCAGTGAAAACAGATTCCTTAAGCAAGTCTAGCGCATTGCCAATTTGACTGGTCTGAGGTGTCACGCCAACCTGAAATGCAACTTCTCGCGGCAAACCAAGAACTCCAGTTCCTGCCAAGATTTTTCCAGCCTCCCAAACAAGCTGATTGGTTCTAGCATTATACGAAATTTTTTCATTCGGAGGAAAAACTTGCTCCACCCAGCGCACACCAGATGGCAAAGCAGAAACAACTTTAGCATCAGAAATATCATTAGAAACATTGATGATTTGCCAATGAATTGTGAAAGTTGTTTCTTTTCCGGTTTCAAGCGGAATTGGTCCGGAGTTTTTTATTTTAGCATCAGAATAATAGCCATTAGTTTCAAAAATTACTTTTGAAGCAACTTTCAATTCAAGCTTATTGCTTCCGATGATTTTATTTGAGTCTATAGGTGTTGGAATGTCAGGACTATCAATTTTCGCAAGCGAAGAAATGACAAAGTTTTTATCCAATTTATTTTCAACTGGGATAACCGCTTTTACTGGTATTGTGAAATACACAGATCCCTTGGCTTTTGGATTAATGTTTGCCAATTCAGGCACGTCCGAAGCTTTCCAGATTATAAGATTTTTTGCACTATCATACGATCCTTTCTCTATATTTATTTTGGAAAAATCCAGCGCACTTCCCTTTATTTCTGCAGTCACAATTGCATCTCTCAAGCCAATGTCGCCAGTGTTTTGATATGTTACTACATATTTAAGAAGTTCCCCTGCCACAACAACATTGCCACTTTTTCCATCCAATGTTTGCACCAAAGACAAAACCGGGGAAACAATACGAGTTGTTAATTCCTGTTTATTATAAACAATGAACTCATTCTCATTACCCATATGCCCAAGTGAAACAATGATACCTTTTGCCTCGTTGGTGTTTCCTTTGATTTTTCCTTGAATAGTTATCTTTCCTCCTTGATTTGGTTCCAAATTTCCAATATACCAATAAGAATTTTTTTCAGATGATGCTGGCTGAGAACTGCCCATTTCAAAACCTTGTGGGAATGTAACACGAATTTGCACATCGCCGATTCTTCTAACATCAAGATTTTTATAATCGATAACATATTCCAAACCATCTCCATCGACTGCCTGCTGAGGTGCAGCAACACCCAGAAACACTGGTGCCGCAGTAATATTCACACCTATTTGATTGCTCATTGAAAGTTCAGCAGTTCCATTTGAAGGAACAAAATGAATCTCGCCGCGCAAATACACCGGAAAATCCTTGGGTGCATAAAAAATTCCCTTCAATTCAACTTGCCCACTAACATTTGGTTTGATGTCGCCAATAAATATCTTGCTAGCAGAAGGACTCACATATTTCAAATTGAGATTATCAGTGGGTTGAAAATTTTCAGGATAACTAAGCTGAATTTCAGCGTTCTTAAGTGTAGCGCGATTATTGTTGGTGTAGTGAATGATATATTTTGTTATTTGAGTGCTGTCAGTTTCCGTCGGACCTTCAAAAGAAATACTCACGCGATCTTGATGAAAAGCATTTTTGGTCCACCATCGATAAAAAAAGATGCCTCCGATTATAAGTAAAATCAATGCAAAAATAGACGCCCCTATCCAGAGTTTCTTTTTTTGCGAAGGAGAAAGACCCTTTTGCGGCTGGCTCCATTGCTGCTCCTGCTCAAAAGGACTCAAGCGCTGACCAACGCTCGCACTTGGGTCATAACCACTTTGTTCATGATTTCTATTAACCAAATCCTCGGAATTTGGATTATACAACTCCCTATTAAGATCATTAAGCGGCATACTTTTGTTTCTATATTAGTTTTATATTTAATACTATTGTACCACAAAATGGAACATTGCTGAAATGATAGTGTCCATAATTTTCAATTTTCAGTTCTCAATTCTCATTAAATTTTCAATTATGAACTCAAGTTTGGTCATTTAAAATTTAGTCATTATGATTTTATTGGAAATTGGAAATTTGAAATTGGAAATTTGATAACTTAATAAACATTACAAAATTCAATATTTACATATAGCTATTATTTATTCAAAAAAATACTTTGCAATCCTAAAGTGTCCATCTTAAAAAATCATCGACAACCAAACGCACACCGTCACAATCATCTTGCGTAGCTTTAATTTTGGTTAAAGATTGAATTTTGTTTTTCAAAAATAATCTGAGCATTTTTATGGTGTTTGTACGCACAGACAAAACACAACTGTCATTGCCACTGGCGCAATGCTGACATATTGCGCCACCTTGCTGAGAACTGAAACAAAGAAAATCTTGCGCTAATTTTTTTCCGCAAGAAACACAGTTGTCCACTTCAATAGTATACCCCAGCGCATCCAAAAGTTTTACAATAAACCCCAATCTTATTATGATATGTTTTTCTATGTTTTCATTTAATGAACATTCATTAACTGCTTCCAAATATTCCTTAAGCAATAAGAAAACTTTTTTGTCAGGACTTTCAAAATCAACCAGCTTCTCAAAAATACTCAGTCCGGCAAAAGTTTCCAAAAGTGCATCGCAATCTCGCTTAAGTGAACTGAAATTATTTTCAACAATCGAACCGGTAATTTTTCCAAGTCCACGAGTTCTAACAATCGTAATGTCAGCCAAAGTAATGTTTTCAAGTGAAGCCGCCAATTTAGCATGCGATTTGCGCACACCCTTGGCAAGCGAACGAACTTTTCCACCTTCAAGAGTATAGATTGTATAAATCCTATCCGTTTCTCCCACATTCCTCTTATTCAAGATAATCCCGGTATATTTGTATTCCATATATGAATTATACGGAGTTTTAAAGAAAATAAAAGGTCACACAAGCAATTGCCTGTGTGACCTAAATTTAAACTCGAAAAGAAAAAAAGACAATTAAAAATACAACTACTAAAAAAAGCACAATAGCTATACCTCGTCTTTCTTTTCCTTCAAACCAAGGGGTTGGATTTTCGAATTCTTGACTTAGAGCATATGATCTCTCAACGTTTTCGGGCTGAATTTCTTCTTTACCCTCAGCGTTGAGGAAAATATTTATCGGCTCATCCCCTGCATCATAATATGGTGTGTACGGTGCGCTCTCCACGACAATCTCCTTTCTCCTGATTTCCTCAGGATTGGTTTGAAAAAAAACAGTCACCATTAACAAAACCACTATAAAAAGAACTAACTCTATAGAAAAATTATATCATCTTTTAATAGAAATTACTAGCACTTTTTCGTCTAATTTAAGTTCCTTGGTCAAATCAGCGTCTTGGCAAACACCTTCAGTAATGGCGTCAGCAAGGGTTTCTTTGGCAATCAGAGCATTAAACTTCTCAAATTCCTCTGATTTTCCATTATAGCACACTTTAATGCGATTGTCAACATCATAGCCTGCTTCTTTACGCATCTCTTGAATGTGCCGCACAATCTCACGTGCCACACCTTCTTGCGCAAGATCTTCTGTGATTTCTGTATCCAAAATCATTTCATTTTTATCTTCCCGATCCATAATAATTTCTCTCACATTCAATTCATCCTTGATTATCTCAACCAATTCATTCGGAAATTGAAAATCGAAAATTGAAAATTTAGCCAGCGGTTGACGAACTTTGATTTTAGCTTGAGAGCGAAGTTGCAAACCTTGAGTCACAATCTCACGAACTTTGTGCATTTGATCATTCAAAAGCTCATCGACGTGATGATAATCCCCTGTCGGCAAATCAGCCAAATGCACAGACTCCTTGCCAGTAAGATTTTTATAAATTTCTTCAGCGATAAAAGGTGAAAACGGTGCCATCATTTTAGTCAGTGTCACAAGCACGTGATGAAGTGTTGCATATGCCTGGCTTTTGTCGCCATCATTTTCACTTTTCCAAAAACGCTTGCGCGATCTTCGAACATACCAGTTGGACATATCATCAATAAATTTTGGAAATGCTCGAGCAGCTCGATGCAATTCATAGTTTTCCATTCCGCTATGCACTGAAATTACCAAAGTGTTAAGCTCAGAAAGAATCCAACGATCCAATAAATTCGTTGCAGTTGAATGTGTGAATTGGTCTTTATGTTCCCATTTATCAATATTTGCATACAGCACAAAAAAGGAATACGAATTCCAAAACATTCGCATCATTCCACGCACAATTTCTGCCACATCTTTTTCTGAAAAATTCAAATTTTGTGCAGCCACCACTGGTGAGCTCATCAAATAAAATCTAACTGAATCTGCACCATATTTTTCAAACATTTCCATTGGATCAGGATAATTCGAAAGACGCTTACTCATTTTCTTTCCATCCTCTGCCAAAACTGTTCCGTTCACAATTACATTTTTATAAGCAGGAGCTTTTTTAATTGCACTTGCAATAATATGCAAATAATAAAACCAAGCGCGTGTTTGATCCACACCTTCCGCAATGAATTCAGCTGGAAAATTCTTTTCAAATTGCTCAGCATTTTCAAAAGGATAATGTTGTTGCGCATATGGCATTGAACCAGAATCGAACCAAGTGTCCAAGACATCTGGCACTCGATGCATATCCTTGCCGCAAGAATCACATTTAAGCACAATTTTATCGACAATGTGTTTATGCAGGTCTGTTATTTTTTCTCCACTAGCAGCCTCGAGCTCCATCACGGATCCAAACACCTTCATTTCTCCGCACTCACATTTCCAAATTGGTATAACAGAAGCCCAAAAACGCTGACGTGAAATTGACCAATCGCGTGCACCTTCCAGCCACTTTCCAAAACGTCCCTCCTTAATATGTTCAGGAGACCAACGAATTTCTTTGGCCAAATCAATTGCATCTGATTTTATATCAGCAACTTTCACAAACCAAGAGCTGGTTGCATAATTCATTAGTGGAGTGTCACATCTCCAACAATGAGGATAACTATGCTCATATTTTTCTTTGGCAAAAAGAGTTCCGCTTTTAGCCAGATATTTTATAATTTCCACGTCAGTTGCAGTGCGATCATCAGTTGGTTTTATATGCAGTCCAGCAAATTCGCCAGCTTGGCTTTTTATGATTCCATCCATTCCAACGTGCTGCACAAACGGCAAATTCTTTTCTTTGCCCAAATTTAAATCGTCCTCTCCGAAGGCCGGAGCAATATGCACAACGCCTGTTCCGTCTTCAGCTCCCACAAAATCTGCGCCCACAACTTTCCAACCATTCTCAAAATTTTCAATATCAAACGTAGCGTAATAATCAAAAACTGGTTTATATTTTTTGCCAACCAATTGTGAACCTAAAACTTCACGCACGATTTCAATTTTTTTATCTTTAAATAAATCACCCACTCTATCTTTAGCCACAATAAAAACTTCTTCCGAAAATGTTCCATCTTTTTCCGAGTTTATTGTTTCCACATAGACATATTCCATTTCTGGATTAACAGCTAGCGCCACATTACCAATCAAAGTCCAAGGAGTTGTTGTCCAGGCCAAAATGAAAGTCTTCGGTTCACCTGCCCCGTGATCCGAGTCTTGCGAGGATTTTACGGGGTCAATAAGTTCGAATTTCGCAATAACTGATAAATCTTTCACATCAATATATCCTTCACTAACCTCTTGCTGAGAAAGTGTAGTCTCGCAGCGAGGACAAACGTGCATCGAACGATAACCTTCATAAATAAGACCCTTATTCCAAAGCTCCTTAAAGACCCACCAGACAGATTCCATATACGGCAAATCCATCGTCTTGTAAGCATTTTCCATATCAGCCCAGCGTCCCAAACGATTGATGACAACTTTCCAGACGTCAACATATTCCAGAACTTTACTACGACAAAGTTCGTTAAATTTTTCCACGCCCAATTTTTCAATTTCACTTTTAGCTTTTGAACCTAATTCTTTTTCCACGATATTTTCAATCGGCAGCCCATGACAATCCCATCCCCATTTTCTTTCCACGTGAAATCCACGCATCGTCCAATAACGCGGCACCACATCTTTCATTGTGGATCCAACCAAATGACCATAGTGTGGCGTGCCTGTTGCAAAAGGCGGCCCATCATAAAAAGTATATTCCTGTGAATCTTTTCGGATTTCCAAAGATTTTTCAAATATTTTCTCCTGAGCCCAAAATTTCAAAATTTCTTTTTCCATCTCTGGAAATGATTGTTTCGGATCAACTTTTTTGAATGCCATATATTTTTTAAAATAAATAATAAAAATCCCCATGCAAATAAATGCATAAGGACGTCTTCCAACGTGGTACCACCTTAATTTAGCTTCTTAGCTTTTTAGCTTCTTAGCTTCTTAGAAAAATGCATTTCCTAAAAAGCTAAGAAGCTACTGCCTAATAAGCTCTCTTTACAGCTATAACGGGCTTACCCGACGAATTCTACTTTCCCAAAGGATTTCTTTTCGCAGCTTGCCCTGTGAAATTTACAAAGTAAATATTTCACCAGGGCGACGAGGTGATAACCTCCCCATTGCTTTTATATTTCTATGATATGCCTATTTTAAACTTTTGTAAATCTCCAATGTTTCGCGAGCAGTTTTGTCCCAATCAAATTTCTTGGCCTGTTCCAGTCCTTTTGCAATATAGCTTGCTCGCAAATTTTCATCTGTTGCAAATTTTCCAATAGCCTCAGCTAACTCAGCAGTATCAAGAGGATTTATAAAATATGCAGCTTCGCCGGCAATTTCAGGAAGAGAAGAAACATTAGCCAAAATCGCAGGTGTTTTGGTTGCAAACGCCTCAAGCACCGTCATTCCAAATCCTTCATACAATGACGGCATCACAAAGAATTCTGCACTGCGAAAAAGTGGTACCAATTCATCCCCAATTACATATCCAGTGAAAACAACGTCTTTTGTTAAACTTAAATCTTTAATGATTTGCAAATATTCTTGAGAAAGCCAACCACGTTTTCCAGCTAGCACTAATTGATATTCAAACTTGCCAGAATTTTTCTGTTTCTGCTGTGTTTTAAATTTTGCAAAAGCTTCCAGCAAGCGTGTTATATTCTTGGATGGTTCAAGTGTTCCCAAAAATAAAATGTATTTTTTTGTAATATCATATTTGCCCAAAACTTTTGCTACTGATATTTCTGATTCTTCAAAAAAACGTTGATCCAAACCGCTATAAACAACCTGTGTTTTTTCTGTTGGCACACCAATGAATTTTTCAACATCATTTTTTATTGAAGATGAAACAGCTATTATCTTGTCTACTTTGCGACCCATCAAACGAGCTATGGTTTTGTTGCGAGTTCTTTTAACAGCTGACAAATATTGAGGAATACTATACATCGACATATCATGAAAAGTTACCACTGTCTTTCCATTATATCCCATAGGAATACGATTAAGAGCGGAAGTGGAATGAAGCACATCAAGTTTTTCTTTTTGCAGTGTTGCTGTTCCTAAAATTTCACTATAAGCCCCCGGAAGATATTTTTTATAATCAGAATAGGGATAAAATTTTATTTTCACATTCGGCCCAGCAAATTTTTTGACATCTTTTTCGCGCACACGAAAATCAAAGAAAATAACATACTCATTTTCTTTGTCTATTTTAAGCAGATGACGAATCAATTGATAAGTATAATGACCAACACCAATTGCATCTCCTTTTTCGGGGTTCAAAATCGAGCGAGCGTCAATTCCAATTTTCATATAATTAACTGACAACTTACTACTTACAACTTATAACAGAAATGCTTTGTTAAGCCCTTGTTGTTAGTAGTTAGTTGTTTGTTATTAGTTATTTCTACATTTTTTCAGGTGCATCCACCCCTATCAAATCCAGGGTTTCTGCTAATACTATTCTAACAGCATTTATCAGAGAAAGTCTAGCGATTGTCAGTTCTTCATTGCCCTCATCAATCACCTTACAAGCATCATAAAAACTGTGAAATTTGTCAGCCAATTTGATGGCATAATGGGCAAACTTGTGAACTTCATAATCCTCAGCAACCACAGCAACCAATTCCGGAAATTTATTAAGCTCTTTTATCAAACTTACTTCCTTCTCATGGATTAATAATTGCAAATCCACATTGCCCATTTTTCCCTTTTCTCCCATTAATCCTTTTATTCCCTTTGCCTTTTCCAAGATATTGCAAATACGCGCATGCGCATATTGTACATACGGTCCGGTTGCGCCATCTAATCTTACAGACTCTTCAATATCGTATTCTATTTTTGACTGTGAGGAATATTTCAGCATATAAAATTTCAACGCACCTATGCCAATTTCTTCAGCAACATCGGTATTGGGAAATTTTTCCTTTACACGCTTTACGGTTTCATCAATCAAATATGTTGCTGGTATGATGTTTCCTTTCCTGGACGACATCGTCTCACTTCCCTTCAGGGATACAAACTCGTAGCCCACGTGTTTCATATCTTTGTGAAATCCCATGCATTCAAGAATTTTGAATATCTGTTTGAAATATAGACTCTGACGCAAATCAACAACCACTATGCTACGATCTATGGAAAATTCTTTGAATTTTTTCACAGCCAGAGGTATATCTTTCAATCCATACAAGGCGCTACCGTCCTTTCTGACCAGCACTAGAACTCCTAAGTCATATTTTTCAAGATCTGCCACGATAGCTCCCTGACTTTCCTTAATACAGGATACCCCCATCAATTCTTTTAGCATTTCCTTGCCTTTCAGTTCTTCCTCGCTTTCCCAAAAGTAAACGTCAAAAGATACTCCGAGTTTTTCATAAATCTTTTGAAATTCATCCAACGACCATTTTTTTGTCTTGCTCCACAATTGAACCAATTCCTGATCACCATTTTCAAATTCTTTTTGGACATTTTTAAATTCTTCTTCGAATTCAGGATTATTCTCAATAGCCTGTGCAGCTTCACTGTAAACCTTTCCTAGAAATTCAGCCTTGTTTGATATCTTATCCAAATCTTCCCCATTATGAAATTTAACAATTCCCCATAAACACTTTGCAATATGTGTCCCGGTGTCCCCGATATAATTTGCAGCAACTACCTCGCTGCCGGATTTCTTTATCGTTTTAACAAGCGCATCTCCAATAAACACATTCCTTAAATGGCCGATATGAAATTCTTTATGAGTATTTGGTTGTGAAAATTCTACCAATACTTTCTCATTTTTTTTATCAGAATTTCCAAATTTTTCTTTTTCAGTATTTATTTTTTCAACGATTTCTTGCAAATACTTTTTGGAAAGATAAAAGTTAATATATCCCGGCTGAGCCACCTCTATTTTTTCAAATTGTTGTAAGTTGTAAGTTGTAAGTTGTAAGTTAATAATCTCAGCTATTTCCATCGGATTTTTCCCAACTTTTTTTGCTAAAATCATAGCAACATTTGTTGTATAATCCCCAAATTGTTCACTTTTTGGATATTCAACGAGAATTTCAGGCATCTCAAAATCAACCCAATCATTAGCCCTTTTTGCCTCATTTAAGGCACTTTCTATTAATTTTTGAATTTCATTTTTCATACCTTTATTATACCCCCATAAAATAGATTTGAGCAATAGAAAAACCCGCTTTTGCGGGATTTTTCAAATATTATGACAATCTATTTATCAATACACAACAATCACAAATTCTCCTTTTATTTTTGAAGGATTTTCTGCAAAATATTCCAAGACCTCATTAATATTGCCGCGCACCACTTCTTCAAACATTTTGGTCAGTTCGCGACCGAGAATGATTTTTTTCTCCCCTTGCGGTAGAGACGCAAAATTTTGCGTCTCTACGATTGTTTTCAATAATTCCAGATTTTTGATCACGCGATGTGGTGATTCATAGTAAATAAAAGGAATCTCACTAACTGATACTTTTTTAAAATATGTCTCCCGTCCTTTCTTGTGCGGAGGAAAACCCAAAAATGTAAATTGCTGCATATCAATCCCAGCCACACTGATAATTGAAGCCAAAGCTGAAGCCCCTGGAATTGGCAAGACAACAATATTGTTAGCAATAGCTTCAGCTACCAAGATATTTCCAGGATCAGAAACTCCTGGGGTGCCAGCATCAGTTACCACAGCGACATTTTTGCCAACCAAAATTTCATCAATAATTTTCTTAATTTTATCGTCTTTTGTATGTTGATGATACACAATTGCTTGTGTCTCTATGTTATAATGATTTAGAAGTTTTCGAGTAACCCTAGTGTCTTCGCACGCCACCATATCAACCTCTTTCAAAACACGCAGTGCGCGAAGAGTAATGTCCTCGAGATTACCAATTGGGGTAGCAACGATATATAATTTTCCGATTTTCTCCATAAAGTTAAACCTGTTTTTAATATAAAAATTTTTGAATCTAAATTTATCTTTAATTTCTAATTCCTAATTACCAATTTCTAATCAATTTCCAATTCCTAATGCACGAAACTTTTGGACATTTTGTCATTAAATTTTTTATTAGATATTAGAAATTAGACATTAGAAATTCTTACCCCTATGATCCTTACCACTCACGCCCTTGTCGGCGCTGCCATTGGAAAGTACATTCACAATCCAATAGCATTAACAGCAGTCCTGATCCCCCTTCATTACATTTTAGATACTTTTCGCCACGGAGAATATTTAGGAAAAAAATCAACTTTCAAAAATACAACTTGGAAAGTGATTCTTGATCTTCTTGTCGGCGGTGTGATTATTCTTTTTGCAATTTATGCCAAAAACATACCGTCAGTAATTTCCATCTCAATAATAACAGGTGCGCTCATCTCAATGTTTCCTGATTTGTTAACAGTACTCTATTGGAAACTTAATTTCAAATTTTTAGAAAAAATATATAAATTCCACCAACGAGTTCACAAATTTCCAGATGACTCAAAAGAAAGACTCTGGACACTCCGAAATGCAGCGAACGATATTATTTTTTCAGTGATAGCAATTATTTTGCTATCATTATAACTTTACTTTTTTCTTTGTCATTCCTGCGTAGGCAGGAATCCAGGATTAATATCTCAAGTATTAAATTACGAATATTATAATAGAAAAAATAGTGCGTTAAATCCTGGATTCCGGATCAAGTCCGGAATGACACAGACATCTCTACAAATATTTCGCGGTCCAACTTTTCTTGTCTTTTTTAAGTTGATCTGGTGTGCCAGCAAAAGTGAGATAACCACCAAGGTCGCCACCATCCGGTCCAAGTTCAATCACCCAATCAGCATCACGAACAACATCAAGATTATGTTCAACCACAATCACTGTATTACCTTTATCAACCAAGGCATTAAGAACGCTTAACAATTTTCTGATATCATCAAAATGAAGTCCTGCAGTTGGCTCATCCAAAATATACAAAGTGCTGCCTGTTGATTTTCGTGCAAGCTCCGTGGCAAGTTTAATACGCTGAGCTTCTCCACCAGAAAGATTTGTTGCACTTTGTCCGAGCTTCAAATATCCAAGACCAACATCTTCCATGGTTTTAAGTTTTTCAGCAATAAGCGGATGCCTTGCAAAAAAACGCAGAGCCAAGCGCACATCCATATCCAAAATCTGTGCAACATTAAAGCCTTTATATTCAATCTCTAAGGTTTTTTTGCTAAACCTCGTTCCTCCGCAAGCTTCGCATTTCACATACATATCAGGAAGCAGATGCATTTCTATTTTCTTTGAGCCTTCCCCTTGGCACACTTCACAGCGCCCACCTTTCATATTAAAACTAAAGCGACTAGCAGTATAATTTCTGTTCTTTGCTTCCTCCACTCCAGCAAACAGGTCGCGAATGTGTGAGAACACTCCAGTATACGTTGCTGCATTTGAGCGTGGAGTGCGTCCGATTGGATTTTGATTTATACTAATAACCTTTTTAATATGCTCAAATCCTTTGATTTTTTTGTGTTTACCAGGAAGATCTCGTGTGTTATAAAAATGTCGCGACAATGCTTTGGCTAAAATATTTTTTACCAAAGTTGATTTTCCACTGCCTGAAACTCCACAAATAACCACAAATTTTTCCAATGGTATTTTTATATCAACATTTTTTAAATTATTTTCTTCAGCTCCGATAATTTCAATAAATTTACCGTTTCCAGCTCTATTTTTTTTCTTTTCTGAAACCTTTTTCTTTTTAGATATATATTGTGCAGTAAGATTTTTAGATTTAATAAGTTGATTATAATCACCTTCAAAAACGACGATTCCGCCTTCTTCTCCTGCCCCTGGACCCATATCAACAATCCAGTCAGCAGCTTTAATGATGCTTTCATCGTGTTCAACCACAATCAATGAATTTCCAACGTTTTGCAAGGCTTTAATAGTATTAATAAGTTTTTCTGTGTCGCGAGAATGAAGTCCGATGGAAGGTTCATCCAAAACATATACAATTCCCATCAATTGAGAATTGAGTTGCGCAGCCAGTCTGATACGTTGAGCTTCCCCACCAGAAATTGTTTGAGCTGATCGTCCCAAATTTAAATATTCCAATCCCACGTTTTCAAGTGCACTAAGACGCTGCAAAATTTCTCGCACAATAGGTTTGCCTATGCTTTTCTCTTGTGTTGTTTGTGTCCAATTTTCAACATTCTCAAAAAATTCTCTCAGATGAGTTATACTCATTGAGACCATCACATCTATTGTTTTTCCTTGAACTTCCACCGCCAAAAATTCTTTTTTAAGACGCTTGCCATCGCAAGATGGACAAGTGTGTGCGGTCATATATTTTTCAATTTCACTGCGCACATAATCAGATTTTGTTTCTTGATATTTTTTTTCTAATGCCGGAATTACACCTTCAAATCCATCATTACCATGTAAAACAATTTTGAGTTGATCAGCTGTTAATTTTTTAACCGGAACGTTCATTGAAAACTTATATTTTTTTGCAACATCTTTAAGCGTCAAAAGTTGCACACTCTGTCCACTTATTTTTCCACCAGATTTGCTCCAGGGCTGAATTGCACCTTCCATTAAAGAAAGATTTTTATTGGGAATAATAAGTTCTTCATTTACTTTTAAGGTGTAACCTAAACCGGAGCACAGGTCGCAAGCACCCTCTGGACTATTAAAAGAAAAATGACGCGGCGTCACTTCTTTGATTTTCACACCGCATTCGCTGCAAAAGAAATCTTGGTTATAATTACGTTCTTCAACATTATCAAACAAGATCTTCATTGAATTGCCACCGTTTTTCATCGCTGTTTCAATAGAGTCTAACATTCTTTCCACATCAGGTTTTTTCTTGTCGAGCACAATTCTATCAATAACCATTTCAATATCAGTTTCAATTTCACTTTCGCTGAGCATCATAGCTTCCGCTACCGTAAACATTTTTCCATTAAAACGCACACGAGCATAGCCCATTTGCGCAATGTGTTTTAATAATTCTTTTCCAACAGCAATATCCTTCGGCTTTGCCAAAATAGCAATCTGAGTGTGATGAGAAAATGTTAAAATTTCATCCAAAATTTCCTGATTGCTTCTTTTTTGCATTGATGTCCCACACTCCGGGCAATGCAGCACTCCGATTTTTGCATACATAATACGCAAATAATCATAAACCTCAGTCAGTGTTCCAACAGTTGATCGCGGAGAACGAGAAATGCTTTTTTGATCAATAGAAATTGGAGGGGAAAGATTTTCAATTTTATCCACGTCAGGCTTATCTGATGGATCCAAAAAATTTCGCGCATACGAAGAAAGGCCTTCCATATATCGACGATTACCTTCGGCATAAATCGTGTCAAAAGCCAGCGATGATTTACCCGAGCCAGAAAGTCCCGTAATCACCACGAACTTATCCCTCGGGATGTTAACGTCGATGTTTTTGAGATTATTAACTCGCGCACCCTTGATTACAATCTCATTTGTTTGTTTCGAAGTTTCTTTTTTGGAAGCCATAGTTTAAGAAGATATTAGGTATTAGGTATTAGGTTTTAGGCATTAAAACAGGTCTTTCTCTAAATCATATTTTTCTTTGTTTCAAGTCCAGATTTCAAATTTATACTGGAGATAATTGTATCAGCAAAAACCCGAAATGTAAAGCCTATCAATATTTGAGTGTTACGTAACCTGTTACGTAACAAAAAAGGGCGACACTGTTTCAGTGTCGCCCTATTATTTAATATTTTTCCATAGTTTACCCGCAGCGATTAAGCTCCATCTTGACCTCGTAAAATCCTGATGGGCTCCGATCATCTCGACGATCGAGACTATCCTCTATCCTCTTTGCAGATTTGTAAAGATCCAATAAGTGATTTGTTTTCTCGGCAACTTTAGGAAGAAGCTTTACCGCCTCAACTGCAAATTCAACATCCTCTCCTCTTTTAATGGAATCGAATTTTCCCACTTTTTTTCGCACTTCAGTTACGAGATATTGTGCCAACTTTGTACGCGCCTCATTTCCTTCAGGCAAAGCAGGCGCGCATTTTTTGATAAGATTCTGCCGCTTTTGCTTAAGAGCTTTAAGGGCAATGACTTCGATAATGTTGCATCTTTCAACACTTGTACCTGGCAATTTCAGAGCAATATCAAGCGCATTTTCTGCAAATTCATCCACAAGCATTTTTGCTTTATCTTCAAGATAAGCGATGTTTGCAGGATCTTTTGCAAGCTCCTCAGCATAATACGAAACATTATTATGAAACACGCCTGAATCTTTGCACGCCTTTTCAAAAACAATTTTCAGCTCATCAGTTGTTTTTTTCCGATTCCCTTGAGCTTTGCAAATTTTATCTATGCCGCTTGCATCACCTTTTTTGACAACAGCCTTATGCGCCTCACTGATGAGCAATTCGCATTCTTTCTGATTTTCTTTTGGAAACATCTGCGCGATTTTGATGAGCAATTCCCACCACTGTTTCTTCTTTGCACCGTTGGCGGCAATTCTAAGCTCATCAAGTGTAAACGATCTACGCAGAATACCAGCCGCCGTTTCTGCTCGAGGAAAATCATTTTCCAGTTGCTGAGAAATTATTCTTTCCAACTCGGCCGAAGTAAGATCTCTCGGAATTTCCATTGCGGCATCTTTTGCCCAATTTGCAATTCCTTCATCAAGGTGCCTTTTTATAACCGCTTCCAGTAACTCAATCCTTCTGTTATTCCATTTTCCTGTTCGAGGAAAAGCTTTAATAGCATTATCTGCCCAGTTTTCACGACCAGCTTTTATACTTTTCTGGATAACTTCCTCGAGACATGCAATCATCTCATCCTCTGGCAAAAATTTTACCGTATAAACACCAGTAAAATACATGCCTGATTTCATAGCATTCTCATAAGAAAGACGGGCATATTGGACTCTTTGCGGACAATCAGGCAAAGCTTCCAGCATATGTTCATAGATTGTTCCACCCTTACTGAGTAATTCTTCAATTTCAAGCTGATCACCAATATGACCTTCGATAGCATCTAACTTCACATTCGCCTTTTTCATTGTATCTCTCCTTTTGTTCGTTGATTTTATTGACAAATAACTGCTCCAAAAAAATAATTTATTGGATATTACACATTATCACAAACAGGATAATTGTCAAAACCCTTCTGATCGTCACTCAATATTAACAGATACAAAAAAGCAGACCCATCAAATATGAACCCGCCTTAGTGTATTTTTTAAAACTATTTCTTGATCTGAAAATCAGCTCCGACAAAATGGAAATTGTCGAGAATGGTTTTGGTTTTGGGCAAGATTTCAATGATGACACTGTTTCCAAAAAAATCATCCGCTCTGTCCCCTGATTTTTGGATAAGTTCTTTTTCAATCATCATCTGCGCCTCTACCCAACCAATATAAACTTTCTGATATTTTTTTCCATTGATTATTTCAGGCGTGAAACTTTTGCTGTTTATTTCTTCCCGCAATTCTTTTGGAACATTATTTTCATCAGTAAAATAAAATGCCTTTACTCCAGCCTCTTCACTTATGATTTCTATTTGGGCATTCAAATTCAATTTATTAAATTCAACCCTTATTTGCTCCTCATTAATAACTGTATTCTCCATTCCACTGCTGAATTTTGCAAATTCATAAAATCCGAACGTGAAAACTACCATCATAATAATTGGCGCAACCAAAGAAATATAGTTTCTCTTGCCAGGCTTGAATAATTTAAGAAGCAATGAATTTCCAACTACTGAAATAGAACTCATCGCCATAGCAAGTCCTGCTAGTTCTGGTTTTAACACCAAGCCGATTCCAAAGAAAACACGAGCAGCAATTGGAATTCCAATCACATTGTAAAATAAAGCAAAAAACATATTTTGTCTTATTTTACCCATCGTTTCTTTTGAAAGTTCAAATGAAGTTACCACATCATTCAGATCACTTTTCATTATAACAATGTCGCCTGCCTCCATTGCCACATCAGTTCCTGATCCCATTGCGATTCCTACATTAGCTTGAGCTAGTGCAGGAGCGTCATTAATTCCATCTCCAACCATAGCCACCCTGCGGGTGGAATTTCCAATTTCTAATTTCCAATTTCCAAACAAATGGAAATGTTTTTTTATTTTTTGAGCTTGAAGTTTCTTAACTTCGTTAGCTTTATCTTCTGGTAAAACTTCTGCCAAAATATTTGTGATTCCAACCTGCAAGCCAATAGCTTTTGCTGTGCGCGCATTGTCTCCAGTAATCATCCAAACCTCAATACCCATTTTTTGAAGTTTTGCCACCACTTTTTTTGATTCTTCTTTTACTTCATCAGCAATTGAAATTGCCCCCACAACATCGCCATTATGCACCACAAAAAGTAATGTCCCAGCGCTTACAGATTCATTTTCCAGAAGATTTTTTGCCCAAGAAGTTTGGACTCCTACTTGCTCTAGAATTCTAATATTACCCAAAACTATTTCCTTATTATGTGTTAAGCATTTTGCAATTATTCCTTTTCCAGGGACTTCTTGAAAATCTCCAAAATCAGCTAGTTGAATATTTTGTTTTTCGCCATATCTTACAACAGCTTGAGACAAGGGATGATTGGAATGTTTTGCAATGCTTGATGATATTTTTAAAATCTTATCCTCATCAAAATCAAAAGCAGGATTTGAAATTATTTTTACCACCTCAGGCTTTCCTTTGGTAAGCGTTCCAGTCTTGTCAAAGACTACAGCTGAAATATTGCTTGCAGCTTCAAGCGCTTCTCCACCTTTTACAAGCACGCCATATTCAGCGCCCTTACCTGTTCCAACCATTAATGATGTCGGGGTTGCCAAACCAAGTGCACATGGGCATGCAATCACAATTACCGAAGTAAATGCCAACAAAGCAAAAGCTAAAGTTGCTCCCAAGAAAAAATACCAGACAATGAAAGTCAAAATTGCAACTCCAATCACAGCTGGAACAAACCAAGCAGAAATACTGTCGGCAAAATTTTGAATCGGTGCTTTTGATCCTTGCGCTTCTTCAATCAAGCGAATGATTTGAGCTAATGTTGTTTCTGAACCAATTTTTGTAGCTTCAAACTCAAAGCTTCCTGTCTTATTAATAGTTCCACCAACAACCATACTTCCGATATTTTTTTCTACTGGCAAGCTTTCTCCTGTAATCATAGATTCATCCACGGCAGATGTTCCCTTGGTAATTTTTCCATCAACAGGAACTTTTTCTCCAGGGCGAACAATAATGATATCACCATGAATCACGTCATCAATTGCAATATCAAGCGTCTCGCCACCACGAATCACGCGGGCTGTTTTCGCTTGCAGCCCCATCAATTTTTTGATCGCATCAGATGTCTTTCCCTTTGTTCTAATTTCCAACCATTTTCCAAGAATCACAAATGTGATCAAATAAGCTGCTGTTTCAAAATACAGATCAGGAATTTTCATACCACCAACTCCGATCAAGGAATTATTAGCAATGACATATGTCACATAGTTATACAAACTGAAGAAAAAAGCAGTCGAAGTTCCAATTGCAATCAAGCTGTCCATATTAAACGTCTTCATCCTTAGCGATGACCACATTCCCTTGTAAAAGCCTGAACCAATCACAAACTGCACAGGAATTGTCAAAAGCAATGAAAACACACCAATGTATGGCGCAAAAGTTTTTTCCCCTGGAAGCCATTTAAAAAAATCCAAAAGCATAAAATACAACATCGGCACACTAAGCAAAGCGCTAAACATAAATTTTGAAAAATATTCTGAGATCTCATGATCCCTTTTTTTCTTTTCAAATTCACTATCTTTAGCATCAATTTCTTCAGCACCATATCCACCTTTAACTATTGCAGCAATAAGTTTTTGCGGATCGGTTATATTTTCATCAAAATCAATCAAAACTTTTTCTGCAGAAAAATTCACACTGGCTTTTTGTACACCAGGAGTTTTTGCAAGCACTTTTTCAATCAACATTGCACAGGAAGCACAGTGCATTCCAGAAAGAGACAGGTTTATTCTTTTCATATATTTTTTAATTCACAAATTACGCGTTTCGAAACATTTCTTTTTTGGCCAATAGTCGGCGACAGCGACTCTTTGAGCTTTTGGATATTGAATATTTATCCAAAAGCGTGCCAAATAAGAAATTGTTGAGAAAATGCGTAAGTCCTATAAATTATTTAATTCGATCTTTATTTATATTACATCCTTGCTTATTGCATATTCCACCAGAAGCCTGCTTTTCAACCAGGTCGTCTTCAACCACCACCTCATCACTATTTTCATCAATAACTGTGAATGCGCCAGTATACATACCCATAGAACAAGAAAATGGGATTTTACCTGTTTTTGTTGGTGTAAATTCAATAATGTTTTCGCCTGCCTTTAAAGTTTTTTGAATTTTCAAACTTGAAACCACAAGACTGCTGGCACAAGAATACGGAGCCTGAGCATCAATAATCCATTTCACTGGCACGTCTTTTTTGATTGTGAATTTGTTCGGAGAATATCCACTGGCAATTTCCTTCATTCTAACAACCTGCACGCCGTTTTCCATTGTCACATTAGGATCAATCACACTTTCAACTTTCAACTTTCGACTTTCAACTTTCGACACTTGCCAGCCAGTCAGATTATATCCATTGGCAATATTAAACATCGCCAAAAATATCACGAGGATTCCAGCGAACTTAAAAAATCTTTGAGCAAAAATTCCGCGCACCACACTAGCCAGACCGCCAATACCCAAGAGTCCAGGAGCTGTTCCAAGTGCAAAAATACCCATAATCATTGCACCCTGAGTGAAACTTCCACTGCTCACAGCATAAAGTTGCATCGCTTGCGTGAAGCCACAGGGCAAGAAAAATGTCAGTCCACCCATAACGAATGAATTTTTATGACTATATTCTTTGGTATTATTTTTTACCCTGTTAAATTGCTCGCTACTGCGAGCACCTGCTTCGCAGGATTTAACAGGGTGAATGCCCAACGCACTGCTGATGCTTTTCGGCAAAGCTATTCCACCATTTTCCAAACGAGGAAAAATTCCAATCAATTTTAGTCCAAGTGACAACATCACAACTCCTACTGCAATTGTCAGAATTCCCAAAGTCACTCCCGACAATTGAAATGAAGAACCGATCAAACCAAGCAGTCCACCCAACAAGGCGTAAATCACAATCCTGCCGGCATTGAAAAATAAATGCGGACGAAACTTTTGCGCGGCAGTAGCCTCAGGATGTTTCTCAGAATGACGAGCAGAAATTCCCAAAATTAAACCTCCCACCAACGCCATACAAGTTGAAATCCCAGCCGTAATCCCCACCAAGAAAACCACGCCCAAGCTCGATGGATTTGATGCGGAACTTACTCCAATGTCAGCTAGCCCTAAATTTTTTGCAATCAAATAAATACCAAACAGAAACAAAAAGGCGATCCCCAAATCTTTATATTCATTTATATTCCGACTGAACAACGGTTTTTTTTCTGCCACTCCAACCGCATAACCCGCTTCCCTGATGGCTTTTTCTATTTCCACCATATTGGGTTTTTGAGATTCGTAATAAATATCAGCTGTTCCTTTCTTACAATTGACGTCTATTTTTTTGATCTTGCTGATTTCAGAAAGCTTATTTTCAACAAGAATTTCACAAGATTTGCAATGCATTCCAATGATTGGAACTGTTATTTTTTGCATATTATATAAGTAAGAAGTTACACATTTCGAAACATTTCTTTTTTGGCCAATAGTTGGCGACAGCAACTCTTTGAGCTTTTGGATATTGAGTATTCATCCAAAAGCGTGCCAAATAAGAAATAGTTGAGAAAATGCGTAAGTCCTAATTTTTATTTTTTAAGTATACCAAAAACCACCCTTATTTAAAAAGGGCAAACAAGAGAAAAGATTTATTCCTTCAGGAAAACGGAAGAAATGATATCCGGCTTCGGTGGCGAAGCAGAAGATAATTCTATAATTTTATGTTCAAAAATTGAATTGCTGCCAGAAATATTTTCAGCAAAGCCAAGTGGTAAAAATTTTATGTTTTGAGTAAAAACTGAAAACTGAATTGCCGACGCACCACCTTGTTTATCCTCACAGCAAGGCTTTAATGCATTATCATTGACTGGCACACTCTGGTGTAAAACTATTGATGAATCCTCCATTGAATTCATATCAGCTGAAGCAATCATACCATCAGAAAAACCACCTGCAATCAAAAGAATTGCAACTATCAAAAGAAAGCTTGATAAAGTTTTTCGTGTTATTTTTTTCATCATATTTCCATTCCCATTGCACAAAACTGAGTTCGCCTATCATTTCGAAACTCAGTCTTGATTTGTATATATTCATACGCAACAACTCAAACTGTCTTTCAATTATTTTAAGGCGTTTTTACTGCGTAATTTTCGATGATAAGCAATTGCAAAGCGGTGAGCCTCATCCATAATAGATTTAACCAGATTCTTATCATTTAAAAACTCTTGCATTTCTTTTGGAAATTGAGACATTGGGATTTTATTGGAAATTGGAAATTGGAAATTGAGATTTTTACGCGTCTTACCTTTAGCCACACCGACAATCAACAAATCTAGTCCTAATTCGCGCACCAAATCCCCTGCCATATTAACGTGTCCCTGTCCGCCATCCAGCAAAATCAAATCTGGCATTGACCAATCATTATTAAATCTTCGCGACAAAACTTCTTTCATCATCGCCACATCATTACTGCCATCAACAGTTTTTATTTTAAACTTGCGATACTGCGATTTATTCGGCATACCATTTTCAAAAACCACCATTGAACCAACAGCATATTGTCCAGAGATGTTGGAGATATCATAAGCCTCGATTCTGGTATTTGGTATTTGGTATTTTGTATCTTGTATTTCATGCTCCATGTTCCATGCTCCATGTTCCATCTCCCTTGTCATCAGTGCCACATCGCGAATGTGCTGCAATGCAAAAATTTTATTTCGGAGAACTGCCGCTTTTTCAAATTCATTTTTTTTGGAAAAAACTTGCATTTCTTTTTCCATTTTTGAAATCAAGCTTTTTTTCTTCCCCTGCAAAATCATTTCAATCCCTCGAATATTTTTTTTATAATCAGTTTTTGAAATTGCATCAGCGTACGGCCCAGGACAAAGACCGATTTGAAAATCCAAACAGCCTTTTTCAGTTTTTTGTTTCCCAGCATGAAACGGGAAAATGCGACGGATAATTTTCAGCGCGGTCTGCATTTGTTGCTTGCTCGTATAAGGACCGAAGGTCTTGGTATATGGTATCTGGTATTTGGTATTTTGTATTTTTTTACAAGGCTTTGAGGCCTTGTCATTCCCGCGTAGGCGGGAATCCAGAGCTGAGCCAGATTTGTGCGTGTGACTGGAACCCGCATCAAGTGCGGGATGACAAACTAAATCTGTTTTTCTCACAATCAAAACTTTTGGAAATTCTTCTTTAGTGACAACAAAATACGAAAATGATTTATCATCTTTCTCCAGAGTATTATATTTTGGCTGATATTTTTTAATTAAATTGCTTTCCAAAATCAGCGCTTCCAAAACTGAATCCGTCTGCTCAAAATCAATATCCACAACTTGAGCCACCATCAACCCAATCCATTCACTCCGCCCAGGAACGCTCAAGAATCCCTTTGTGTCATGCTGAACTTGTTTCAGCATCTCGCTAGGCTCATCTAGATCCTGAAACGAGTTCGGGATGACATTGCGAAAATACGACTGAACTCTGGAACGAAGGTTTGTCGCCTTGCCAATATATAAAATCTTACCCTCTTGATCACGAAAAAAATACACCCCCGGATTTTGAGGCAGCTCAGCTACTTTCCGCTGTAATCTTGACTTTTTCATAATTTAGGAATATAATATACTATTGTACCTGAACAATTATATATTACAATCAAACGCCTATTTTAGGCAATAAAACAAAGACCTCAAAAAAGAGGCTGGGAGACAACAATGAAAAAAATATTGGTGACATTGATAATGGCAAGCATATTTTTTGCTTCATTAGATGTCCGCGCTGAAAGGTATGGGACAACAGTAACAAGAAACTTGGCGAATGCCATAACAGTTGGAAACACAACGAGCATTCCACTTTATAATGATCACAGCGTAAGAGTTGGATTATCCAATCAAGATGACCTCAAAATTGCAAAAACAATTCTGGAAATAAAAAATGCCTTCATGGAAAAACATCCGGAATTAAAAATAACTGGATGGCATGAAACATACGATCGTGGCAGTTTCATGTTTCTCTGGATTGATCACGAACCCAGAAAAAAATAACCACTGCCAGACTGTACCAAGGACGGAAGTTTACTAGCATCGCTAGAAAAACTTCCGTCCTCTTTTTTTATCTCAAAATATCAACACCAAAAAACTATATTTTTTATTATGTCATTCCCGCGTAGGTGGGAATCTAGGATCTAGCACTTAATTAGCCAATTATAATCAACTACAACATAGAGCATGATGTGCTAAACCTAGATTCCGGGTCAAGCCCGGAATAACAAGATTGATGTATTTGTAGATTCGTAGCAGATTTGTAGATTTGTGGGTCATGCAATGCTCAAACCTCTCTGTCACGAGTACATGACATCTCTCCTCATCTGAGGAGAGAAAGATAAGGAAGAAAGTTATTGTATGCTTTTCGGCTTCAGGACTTGTCGCAAATATTTAGCGGTATAACTTTCTTTGTGATATTTGATAACTTCTTCTGGTGGACCAGTGACAACAACTTTTCCGCCGCCGTCGCCACCCTCCGGTCCCATATCGATGATCCAATCTGCAGTTTTAATCACGTCCATATTGTGTTCAATAACAACAACGGTGTTTCCCGCATCCACAAGACGATTGAGCACTGTTAAAAGTTTTTTGATGTCATCAAAATGAAGACCTGTGGTTGGCTCATCCAAAATATATAAAGTATTTCCAGTCGCGCGACGCGAAAGTTCGCTGGCAAGTTTTATACGCTGCGCTTCTCCACCAGAAAGTGTGGTGGCGCTTTGACCAAGTTCAATATACCCCAAACCAACTTCCTCCAAAACTTTAAGTGGTTCGTATATTTTTGAAAGTGCGCCAAAAAATTCAACGCCTTCAGAAACTGTCATCGCCAGCACCTCTGAAATATTTTTACCCTTATATTTAACTTGCAAAGTTTCACTGTTATATCTTTTACTATTACAAACATCGCACGGCAAATACACATCGGGCATAAACTGCATTTCGATTTTAAGATATCCCTCGCCAGAGCAATTGTCGCAGCGCCCGCCAGCCACGTTAAATGAGAATCTGCCAGGACCATATCCCCTAAGCTTGGCGTCTTTTGTTTGCGCAAACAGCTCGCGAATATGCGTAAAAAGACCAGTATAAGTGGCAGGGTTTGAGCGCGGCGTTCTCCCAATTGGAGATTGATCAATCATAATAACCTTGTTGATATTTTCAATGCCAATAATTTCATTATGCTTTGCAGGCACATCAAGCGCGCGATGCAATTTATTAGCCAACGCCTTGTATAAAGTTTCTTCTACCAATGTTGATTTTCCAGATCCAGAAACTCCAGTCACGCAAGTGAAAACTTTAAGTGGAAATTCCACTGTCACATTTTTCAAATTATGCTCAGAAGCTCCTCGCACTGTGATACTCTTCTTTCTTTTCATTTGTCTTCTGAATTTTGGAATTTCAATTTCAAGCTCATTTCGAAGGTATTTTCCAGTAAGTGACTTTGGATTATTAATAACATCTTCGGGCAATCCTTGCGCCACAATTTCGCCGCCGTGCTTTCCTGCTCCCGGACCAATATCAACCAGCCAGTCAGCAGAGCGCATCATTTCTTCATCGTGTTCAATCACAATTAATGTGTTGCCGATTTGTTGCAACTGCCTTAATGTTTCAATGAGTTTTGCATTATCGCGAGCATGAAGACCAATAGATGGCTCATCTAAAATATACAAAACTCCAACCAGTTGTGAACCAATCTGAGAAGCCAAACGTATGCGCTGTGATTCTCCACCAGAAAGAGAATACGCTGCTCGCCCAAGAGTCAAATAATCCAGACCAACGTTATTAAGAAAAACCAAGCGCGCAACAATTTCTTTTAAAATTCTGCCAGCAATCAATTCCTCTCGGGCAGTTAATTTTAAATTTTTAAAAAATTCGATACACTGCCAAATACTAAGCGCCGAAATTTCATAAATATTTTTACCCCCAACACTAACGAGAAGCACGTCACTTTTATATCTGCTTCCTCCGCAAGTCGAACAAGGTTTTTGCGACATATATTTTTCAATGTCTGTGCGCACTGCATCTGAGGTTGTCGTGCGATATCTTTCCTGCAGCCACGCCACCACACCTTTCCAACGCACATTATAATGACCGCTGCCACTTTTAAAATGATATTTAACTTTTATCAAATCTTCGTCCTCAGTTCCATACATCAAAATATCAATCTTATCTTTTGGCAAATCCCGCAAGCGTTTATTGTCAGGAATACTATAATATTGAGCTACTGCTTTTAGCACCGTTCCTTGATAATTATTAGGTTTAAAACTCCAAGGCATAATCCCTCCTTCGCCAATAGTTTTATTCATATCTGGCATCACTCGCGCAGGATCAATTTCTTTTTTCATACCCAGACCTTCGCAACCCTCGCAGGCACCATAAGGAGAATTAAAAGAAAAAAGGCGCGGCTCCATTTCTGGAAATTCAATATCGTGAATCGGACAAGACAAATTCTGATTAAAAATCTGTTCAACACATCCAATTTCTTTCGACTTGCTACTTTCAACTTTCAACTCTTTTACGCATTTCACTTTTACAATTCCGTGCGAAAGCCTGAGCGCTTTTTCAACTCCTTCAAAAATCCTACTAAGATTTTCTTCATTAATAACAACCGTATCAACAATAATATCGATACTATGCTTGTTATATCTTCCTAATTTTATATCTTTAAAATTTTCCAATCTTTCCAGTTTTCCATCCACAATCGCCTCTGAATAACCACGCTTCCACATATCATCCAACATTGCCAAATATTCGCCTTTTCGCTCGCGCACAATTGGCGAAGAAATTTCAATTGTTTGTGATTTCTTTTTTCCGCCCATATCCAAAATTCTATCCACAATTTCATCGGTGGAAAGTTTTGAAATTTCACGCCCACAAACACTGCAATGAGGAACGCCAATTTTAGCAAAAAGAAGCCTCAGGTAATCATTGATTTCAGTTACCGTTCCCACTGTTGAACGAGGATTGTGTGAGGTTGATTTTTGATCAATAGAAATTGCAGGCGAAAGACCTTGGATATAATCAACATCTGGCTTATCCATCTGTCCCAAAAATTGACGCGCATAACTCGACAAACTTTCCAGATATCGTCTTTGCCCTTCAGCAAAAATAGTATCAAATGCCAAAGTTGATTTTCCACTGCCCGAAAGACCCGTAAAAACAATGAACTTGTTCCGAGGCAATTCCAGATCAATATTTTTTAAATTGTGCTCGCGCGCACCCTTTATAATTATCTTGTCTTCCTGCATATTTAAAATTAAATCATAAATTTAAAAGCGTAATACATAGTACTACGCTTTTAAGAAGAAATCAATTTTGTAGGATGTTATTAGTTTGTTGGTGTTGCGCAAGATGCAGCAGATGCTGCTCCTCCTGCTGCAGCAGCTTCATCATCAAATCCAGCTGCAGGAGCTGTGGTAGACAATTTCGCCTCACATTCCTTAGGCTGAGTTGTGAATCCTGAGCAAATAGCTTTCAAAACACTTGCGCTATCGCGGCTAGATGAAACAGTTGTTCCATTAATCACAAGTGTTGGAGATCCTTGCACTCCAAATTTCACAGTTTCTTCCTTGTTCAATCCCATCGCTTTTTCTGTTGGATTAAATTCCTTGTTGGTATCAGCAACACAAGTTGCGACACTAGCAGCATTAACCCCTGCAGTTTTCATACAAGCAGCCGCTGTACCTTTGCTGTCTTTCCAAAAACATTTTAGATAATTATTCAACTTAGTTGGCTGTGTTTTTCCAATGCAATATTGATTAACATTTTCAGTAACTTCTTTTTGTCCGTGCAAAGTATAATCAACAAATTTTACATTGAATTTTATTTTTGCTCCAAGCGCTTCAACTGCTGGCAAAACACCTCTTTCCATTTGAAGTCCATATGGGCAGTAACTCATCACAAACAAATCAACAACTGGCACATCGGTTTTGTTTTCAGCTTCTGTTTTTTCAGGAGCTTGCGCTTGAGCATTTGGATCGGCTGGTTTTTGGTCCAAATCGATAACACCTTGTGCTTGGATAAGCTTTTTCCCATCACGAGTCACAAATATTGGAATTTCTTGCTTATCAACAGTAACTGTAATTTTATACAAATCTCCATCCTTGGTTATATCTTTAATTCCAGTCTTTGCTGTTGCTGGAACATTTTCACTCAAGAATTTCTCTACCTTAGTTTTCACAGCATCTGAACCAAGATCTATCTTCTGTCGATATTGTTTATATCCATAACTACCCGCAACCAACAGCAACAAAATAACAGCAGCAACTATAAGGCCTTTGTTTTTGCAATTAATTTTGCAAGATCCATCATTACAACACACCTTTTTCATTTTTTCAACAAAAGAAACCTTTTTTCCTGCCTCCCCGACAGATGAATCAACTTTTGTTTCTGACGCTTCCAATATTTTGTCTTCTACTTTGTTTTCTCCCTCCATAGATATTTATATTAATACTTAATTTTTATTAAAAACAATACATTTTTACACTTAATCCATTTTACAAGGCTATTCAAAATAACACAAGACAACAAAAAAAAGACCCCTTACTATTTCTATAGCTCAGGGTCGCTTTTTGTTGAACGCTGAAGGTGGTTCAACAGGCCTCTACATTGGAACATTCCCATTCAAAAGTGCTATTGGATGAATCTCGCACATACTAACATCCAACCATAGCGAGCTGGCATGATATTGTCCATTTATCTCCCGAATTAACTGCCGCACATGAAGACTCTTGTCATATGCTTTAAAAACGGGATCTAAAAAAACCAATCCATCCCATTCCACGCGAATATGTGCGGGGTTTTCCAGTAGAAAATCGAGAATGTTGCCATAGGCAACTGGGATTGAGTACAGTGGATGCAATTCAAGCAAGTTTCTGCCAAGAATTCCTCCAGGCCTTTTTTGTTCCTCGAAAAGAAATGGCTTTATTATGGCTGGATTCCAAACCAAAATACCACCTTCAACATGCTCTTTAAGCGTCATACCTCCAGGAACAAGCGGAACACCAGCACAATTTATCGCATTCTTATTCTCAGTCATGTCCTCCTCCTCTCGGTTAGATACTCCCTATTCGCACGTTCATATGAAGCTGCTTTTTAAAATAACCATAACAACTGTAATATATCAATTACAGACCATTTGTCAAAGATGTAAAATTGAAACTATTTCAACTGCAGTTTTCGCAGGGTGGAAATCTCATCGCGGATAAGGGCGGCTTTTTCAAATTCCATTGAGCGAGCAGCGTTTTTCATTTCTTTTTCTTTTTGCTTGATATAACCTGCAATGTCTTCGAGTGATTCCAGCTTAGAAAAATCAAGTGGTACTTCAGGATTAATTTCATGATCCACAATTGATTTAATATTTTTTTCGATAGTTTTTGGAGTAATATGATGTTTTTTATTGTATGCTGTCTGCAAAGTGCGTCTACGATTTGTCTCATCAATAGCGCGCTTCATTGAGCCAGTGATATTGTCAGCATACAAAATAACGCGGCCATTAATATTTCTGGCAGCTCGTCCGATTGTTTGAATAAGCGATGTTTCACTGCGCAAAAAGCCCTCTTTGTCAGCATCCAAAATTGCTACCAAAGAAACTTCAGGAAGATCCAAGCCTTCGCGCAAAAGATTAACGCCAACCAAAACATCAAAATCTCCCTTGCGAAGTCCCTGCAAAATAAGCACGCGATCCAGCGTGTCCACATCCGAATGCAAATATTCGCAGCGCACTCCATTTTCTTTCAAAAATTCTGAAAGATCTTCTGCCATCTTTTTTGTAAGTGCGGTAATTAAGACTCTTTCTTTTTTTGCAACAACTTTTTCAATTTCAGCCAGCACATCTTTCACTTGTCCCTTGGCAGATTTAATAATAATTTCCGGATCAAGGAGTCCAGTTGGTCTGATTATCTGCTGCGCTGTTGAACTGGAATGCTCTTTTTCATAAGCAGCTGGTGTAGCTGTGGTAAAAATAAGTTGATTGATGCGCTCTTCAAATTCATCAAACTTAAGCGGTCTATTGTCATATGCACTTGGCAAACGAAAACCATTCTCAATAAGTGCGTTTTTTCGAGAACGATCGCCAGCATACATTGCATTTAATTGCGGAATCGTTACGTGTGATTCATCAATAATCATCAAAAAATCTTTTGGGAAATAATCCACCAAAGTATACGGCGGCTCGCCAGCTTCCCTCTCAGTCAAATAGCGAGAATAATTTTCAATTCCATTACAATATCCAACTTCGCGCATCATTTCCAAATCCTGTTTGGTTCGCCTCTCAATTCTTTCAGCCTCCAATAATTTATTATTATCTCTGAAATATTTCACGCGCTCTTTTGCTTCCTTTTCGATTTCGCCCAATGCCTCTTTCATCACTGGTTCCGGCACCACAAAATGTTTGGCTGGATATATCAGAGTTTTTTCAAGCTCGCCCAATTTTTCTCCGGTCAAGAAATCATATTCGTAAATGCGAGCAACCTTGCCATTTTTCAATTCAATGCGAGTCACAATTTCTCGACTCGGCGTCATCACCTCAATCGTGTCGCCTGTTACTCGAAACTTTCCGCGTGCCAACACATCCGTTCGATGATATTGCATATCGATCATTCCCTTCATCAATTCCTCACGATTTTTCTTTTCGCCCACAATAACCTCAGCCGTTCCTTCGCGATAATAATCCGGACTGCCCAAACCATAGATACAAGAAACCGATGCCACAATGATCACATCTCTCCTCGACAAAAGACCACTGGTTGCAGCGTGACGCAAACGATCAATTTCCTCGTTTATCTGCACTTCCTTTTCTATATAAGTATCCGATGAAGAAATATACGCTTCCGGTTGATAATAATCATAATACGACACAAAATATTCCACTGCATTTTTTGGAAAAAAAGTTCGAAACTCTTGCACCAACTGTGCCGCCAAAGTTTTGTTCGGCGCAATCACTAAAGTCGGTTTTTGCACGTGCTCAATCACATTCGCCATCGTGAATGTTTTCCCAGATCCCGTCACACCCAACAACGTCTGAAATTTCTCCCGATGTTCCAAGCCATATATAAGAGCCTCAATTGCACTTGGTTGATCTCCACTTGGCTTAAATTTACTATCGATTACAAATTTCATAATAATATTTTATAAAATTGAGGTTGGCTTGCCCCGTAGCGAGCCGTCAGCAGACGGATCTGCTACTGGGGTCACCAGCTGGTTTACATTTTGAATTTATTTCAAATTTCATAATAATTAATACTACAACTGAAAACTAAAAATGTCCACCGCAAAAATTTTCCCAAATATCAATTCCTATGGTACAATTTAGACATCTAAAAATTAGAATAAAAAAAATAATGAAAAATCAAAAAGTTGGCACGAGCTTGGGGACAATCGTACTTGTGATTATTGCAATCACAGTTGGAGCGTTTGCGTGGATGGTTATTAAAAATCGGGAGGTGGCGGAAGGGCCGCAGAGTGTTGCAGTTCAACCGAAGCTGGTTGAGAAAAGTCAGGAGCAACAGATACAGGGTGAGAACAAAACAGAAGAAACAATCGAGAGTTCTAGCTCTTATGAAAATACCAGCTATGGATATAGTATATATATACCAGCAGATTTTGATTTTAAAACAGCAGGACCAAAAGAAGATGAAGATTCATTGATAAGAATTAGACTGAAACAAGATGGAACAGAATTCTTTTCTGTTTATGTTGAAAAATCGAAATTTAAAAATGTGGATGAATGGCTTAATGATTATCAAAATAAACTAAAGCAAATAAATTCCTATGAAGGTGTTGAAATAAATACCCCAACCATTTTATCAAAAGAAAAAACAAATATTGATGGTGTTGAGGCAAAAAAAATAGTTGTATATAATATGCCCTATACGGACTATCTTATTGTTTTTATTAAAGATAAATTTATTTATAAGCTTTCTTATAATGGCTTATTTTTGTCGAATGAAACAAATCTTTTGGGAGGGCAGCAATCTGCCATTGAGAAAAAGCTACGTTCAGAATTTCAATTAAAATATAGGGAACAATTAAACAAAATTGGAGAATCATTTAAATTTACGAATAAAATGGAGGATGTTAATTTTTGCGGAAAGACTTATAAAACAGAAAGAATTATTTTAAGCGATGTAGATGTTATTAAAAAAATAGCAGCTTTATCGCAAAATAATAAGTTTAGAATTTGTGAAAACATAATTACTAATACCAATTCAACAGGAGAAAATCTTCCTGTAAAATTTTATAAACAAAATCCAACGGATGCAGATTATAAGGATAGTGTTTATTTTTTAAATATTTTATTACAATTTAAAATTGATCTAAAAACAAACAATATTTTTATTCTTGGTGGATTTGATGGTGAACCAACATTTGTAGGAAAATTAAAATAGCTATATTACCGAGTAAGAAAAAAATGGGAGTCCTCTTTTGAGGAACTCCCATTTTTTAATACACCTGATTATTCGTATGTTAACACGTCAGGATCAATGAATTTTTCTGGGTACGCTAGGTATCCACCACAACCAGCGACTGGCAATGCACCAGCATATGATTCCGGATCGCTATATAATGAAAAGCGAACACCAAAATGAAAATGCGTATTGCTTTCCAAGTTTGCAATAGTGGCTATCTGCTGACCTTTTGTTACAGTGTCATTTTCCGATAGACTCCCGTATTTTATAACGTGCCAATATACTGTTGTAAATCGACCATCCGTGCTTTCGATAACAATTGCGTCAGCCCATTGGGAATGCTGACCAGTAAATATCTTTTTGACCACACCATCATGTGCTGCATAAACAGCTTCTTCAGCGGTTGCGTTCACATCGATTCCCGAATGTTTTTTGTATGTACCAGTAGGGCATTCGCCATAAGTCCATGTGCTTCCAAAATTCCAAGACTCACTCCTACTACTTTTTGTTCCAGTTAATGGCCATTTAAGTACTGGTATGAATTCTGCCGATATTGATCTTGTGCAATTCACAGTCAAGTCTAAAATGGTCGTGGGGCAATTGTTAGTGATAATCGTACCATTTTCATACCAATTAATGAGCTGATATCCACTGTTTACACTCGCAGTCAACGTTACATTCCCCGAGAAATTTCCCGTGCACGTTCCGTCTGCACAAGAGAAGTTAGATGTCGGCGAACTCGCTACCGTCCCGCCTGCTTGAGGGTTTAGTGCAACAGTGAGTTGAGGTAAATCTGAAGGACGATAAATTGCACCGCTTAAAGTCCGTATAGGAGCAGTTGAGTACAAAATTTCACGAACCATTAAACCACGTATATATGGATCCATGTACCCACCATAACAATTTTGTCCTTCAGTATCACAATAAGCAAAAGCCCAGGAGTTGGTGTAAATAATTGCATACTCATCTGTTCCGGTGCAGTCACCAGAACAGACCCAGTCAGTTAAATATGAATCATTGAAATAGGCAAAATTCAGAACATTTTGATTGTTGTATGTGTTAATCCATACAACAAGATCATTAAAGGTCCGTTGCGTATCGTTGTCTGTGTGTGTTGCTGGCGGTTGCACCATTGATGCGCCAATTGAACAATTAATTTCCGAAAATGGCGGAATAGTATCTTCATCTGCAAAGACATTTGAAACAAAACTGAACAAATTCAAAAACATGATTGTCAGAATAAGCTTTCTCATTCCTAGTTCCTTTTTCCTTGTTGGATTTCAAAAATAACAGAAAACATCTCCCCACTTGCCAAAACAATTTCCCTTTTTCACCTCGCTTTCATTTTCAATTTGTCAAAGACCTGGATTTTATTATGGCGGAAGCGGTGACATATGTCAATGAGGATGATAATATTTTGTTTTTATATATTTAAATTTGTAGAGACGAGGCAATGCCTCATCTCTACAGGTTCTTGCACTGCCATTGACCAATTCCAAAAACCTTGCTATAATCAATCTACAACTAAGAAAGTCCGAATCTAGCCCGCCACTAAGCCAAAAGTGGATAGGCTGGAATGCTCCACTAAAAGCAAGGATTTTCTTGTTTGGTGGCTTTTTTTATAAGGTTAAAATCTAAGGTCTAAATACTAAAACAATTCTAAAGTAAAAAAGTACAAAGTTTATACTTTAAAATTTAGATTTGATTTAAACTTTAATACTTAGCCTTTTAGAATTATTAAGCTAATTAACATTTAATAACTAATTTAAAAAACGCGTATGCAATACGAACTGTTTTACCTTGTTGGTGAACGACAAGAAGCAAACCTGCCTGCGATCAAAGAAGGAGTTAATGCAATTCTAGCTCTTGAGCAAGCAACAATGGTTGGAGAAGAATTAAGCGAAAAAAGAAAACTCGCTTATGAAATCAAACACCAGAACAAAGGAACCTACATCACTCGCCGCTTCGAACTTCCCGAGATTGATTTTTGGGCAGATGAAGCAAACGCAGAAAAAGAATTTGGAATCCAAGCCATCACTAACAAATTGAATTTGAACAATGATGTTCTTCGTTTCTTGATTGTAAAAACCGAGGATCTTCCAGAACTTGGAGCAAAAGACCGAAGAAAAGCAAAAGAAGCTGCAAACAATGCTGGACGCCCTGCGCAACGACCACAACAACGAACTGAAAGACCTGGCAACAATCAACGTCCAACAATGCAGCGACCAACTCAACGACCAACAACACCAGCTCCAGCAGCTCCTGTTAAAAAAGTTGAAACTGCCAAAGAAGAATCAAAAAATATCGACAAGCAACTTGATGAACTGCTAAACATTTAAAAATCATATAACATAAAACATATAACGTGTAACAAAAATGCAAAAGATAGATTTTTTCTTCTGATGCTACATGATACATGCTACATGCTACATGAACATGAATCTTAACAAAGTTCAACTCATCGGACGCTTAACTAGAGACCCAGAATTGCGCACCACTCCTTCTGGTCAAACCGTGACCACAGTTGGTATCGCTACCAACCGAACTTGGAATGACAAAGCTGGACAAAAACAAGAGAAATCAGAATTTCACAACATTGTAATTTGGGGGCGTCTAGCTGAAATCGCTGGACAATATCTAACCAAAGGGCAAGAAGTATATTTTGAGGGAAGATTAGAAACACGTTCTTACACTGGCAAAGACGGAGTTGAAAGAAAAACAACTGACATCGTGGCTGAAAATATGCAAATGGGACAACGCGCACAAGGTTCATCAGGACCAAGACCAGCGCCAATGGCAATGGGAGCAGCAGCTGCAACACCTCGTCCAACCGCTCAACAACAAACACCTATGGCTGAAGAAATTCCAACCATCAACCTTGATGAAGAACAGGACGAAGTAAGACTTGAAGACGTGCCATTTTAATAAATCAACTAATTTGCACTAATTTAAAACGAATTCACACTAATCACTAATCAACACGAATTTTTAAAATTAAAATTTGTTATTCGTGAAAATTAGTTTATTATCTGTGAATATTCGTGTTCCCAATATGGAAAGAAAACAATGTTATTTCTGCGATGAAAAAATGGATAAGATCGACTACAAAGATGCTTATCTAATTCGCAGATTTATGAACTCACAAGGAAAAATTTACCCACCAAAAAGACACGGGATTTGCACAAAACATCAGCGAACACTTGCTCAAGCAATTAAGCGCGCTCGCGTGATGGCATTAGCACCTTTCGTAGTAAAATAAACAAATCATATAACATAAAACATATAACATATAACAAAAATGCAATGCAGTTTTTGCATGCTACATGTTACATGCTACATGCTACATGAATCCATGTTAGGAATAAGTGATATCAAAGCAGGAAAAAATATTCTCTGGGAAGGTTCTCCATATGTTGTACTGTCTGCCGAGCATTCCAAGACGGGACGCGCAGGAGCAGTGCTTCGAACAAAGTTGAAAAACCTTCTTAATGGAAGCGTGCTTGAAAAAACCTTCAATGGATCAGACAAAGCTGACGAAGCTGATATGTCAAAATCCAAAGCTCAATATCTTTACGCTGAGCAAGATGGCTATGTTTTTATGGATATGAATACCTATGACCAATTTTCGTTGGCCAAAGATGTTATTGGCGATGCATATTTATATTTGCTTGAAGGAACTGAGGTAAGCGTGCTTAACTTCAATGAAATTCCAGTGAACATCGAACTACCAATTAAGGTTACTCTCGTTGTCACTGAAGCTCCACCCGGAACCAAGGGCGACACATCTTCAGGCGGAGACAAAGTTGTAACCCTCGAAACAGGACTCAAAGTTACAACTCCCCTTTTCGTTAACGAAGGAGACAAAATCATCGTCAATACAGAAAAAGGAGCCTATGTTTCCAGAGCCTAAACACACCGTGTCATTCCGGATTTAGTCCGGAATCCAGGATTTAGCACACGATTCGCAAAATAATAACTTTTATTTTTATTATTACTATCGATTTGCAAGATCCTGGATTCCTGCCTCCGCAGGAATGACAAAAAATAAAAAACCATCCGAGAGGATGGTTTTTTATATATATTTTTATTCAATTTTTAGATAAGTCCGATTTGTCCAAATAGGGTAAAGACCATAAGTGGAACTAGTGCGATTAGCACTGCGAAGTTAAATTCCTCATTTTGCGACTCTTCTTTGTGTCTTTTTGCGCAATGTACGCATTTGTGGGTTTTTTCCATTTTTGTTTTTGTTGCTCCCCCGAGCAAAATTTAATTAAATTAAAGAAAAAACGGGCTTTGACACCCGTTTTTTATCCTTATATGTCCATTATACACCCAAAATGGACTTTTGTCAACAAGCAAGCAGCTTCTCAGGCATTAACTTTTTAGGGAAAACGGGATTCCCCAAGCTAAAGCCTAAGCAGCTATTTTAGCTTTCTCAGCGATTTCCTTGAAGATTTTGTCAGCAGTCTTTTTGTCTTCTCGCAAGAATGCCTTGGCACTTTCGCGACCTGCGCCAAGCTTAATGTCGCCATAAGAAAGTGAGTTGCCAGATTTTTTAACTACCTCAAATTTCACACCAGCATCAAGCAAATCTCCCGCCATTGAAATTCCTTCGTTATACATAATATCAAATTCTGCAGTCTTGAATGGTGGAGCAACTTTATTTTTTACAATTTTAACCTTCACGCGATTTCCAACAACGTCCTCGCCTTTTTTAATCTGAGCAGCACGACGAACTTCCACGCGCACTGAAGAATAAAATTTAAGTGCTTGTCCACCAGTTGTTGTTTCTGGGTTGCCAAACATCACACCAATTTTCATACGAATCTGATTGATGAAGATTACGGTTGTGTTTGAGCGTGCAATAATTGCAGTCAATTTTCTAAGAGCTTGAGACATCAAACGTGCTTGTCTTCCCACGTGCTGGTCGCCCATCTCTCCTTCAATTTCAGCTTTTGGTACAAGTGCAGCCACTGAATCAACAACCACAACATCCACCACGCCTGAGCGCACCAAAGATTCAACTATGTCTAAGGCTTGTTCTCCATTGTCTGGCTGCGAAACCAACAAGTTCTTAATATCCACTCCAATCTTCTTGGCATATTCTGGATCAAGAGCGTGTTCCGCATCCACAAAAGCAGCTGTTCCACCTTGTTTTTGAGCATTAGCCACAACGTGCAATGTCAGAGTGGTTTTTCCGGAAGATTCTGGCCCATAGATTTCCACAATTCTTCCTCGTGGCATTCCACCAATTCCAGTTGCAATATCCAGAGATATTGAACCTGTAGGAATAGCTTCGATATCAACCCTTTTCACATCTCCCAATTTCATCAGCATCCCCTCTCCAAACTTTTCCTGCATATCATCCACCAATTTATCAATCTCTTTTTTTCCTGCATTTTTTATTTCTTCAACCGCCTCCTTGGCTGGTTTTTTTTCTTTTGCAGCGTACGCCATATAATTTTTAACTAACAACTGACAACAATCAACTAATAACAAACGATGAGTTGTGAGTTGCGAGTTGTAAGTTGTAAGTTGTTTGTTATTTAATTTTATTTTTTATCCTCAATTTTTCCATTTGCATCATACACAATGTCTCTGACGACACCATTATCACTGCTCAATATTCCAAGGTCTTTTCCATTTATTTTTACAAAAGTCTCATTGCCTTTTCCAGAGGTTACACTGATTTTTTCATTAGCGTTGAAAGTTTGCACCGACTCTGGAAGCAAAACCCCACTATAAACCAAATTACCATCAGCCTCAATTGACATCCAAGTTGGATTTGGACTTACATATATTTCCAATGCAATTGGATTAATAGGTGCTGCTTGATCAACTTGATTCACATCTTCAGAATTTACTTGTTCATTAACGACACTTTGGAAATCAGCATTTACTGAAACAGATTTAACATCTTCTTTGTTAAATTTGCTCCTAGCCTTAACATTGATCACATTTAAACCTGGTTTCAAGCCCACGTCCTCGCTAAATTCTCCTTTTTCATTAACCAAGACAGGTTGTTCATTGATAAAAATCAAAGCTCCCTTTTCAGCCACACCTGTCACATGTGTTGAACTTCCAATTACTGTGGAGCCATCAGCGGGCTTAATGACATTCAGACGCGGCTTTGAAACAAAATTATTTACCTCCATATACAGATAAATAAAACTTGAAACAACAACTAGCAAAATCGCACTGACAATTATCATTTTTGGTGTGATCACAAGACTTGAAAAACCCAAAGGTAGTGATGTCCCGTCATTTTCAACAACTTTTTTAATGTTTTTATGAATTCCTTTTTCTCTTTCAAATTGCTTAATCAACGCCAATTCATTAAGACCCATAAAAATAGCATAGCTTCTGAGGAAACCTTTGACATACACATCAGCAGGAAGTTTCATATACACACCATCTTCAAGATATTCCAAATATTTCGTTTGGATCTTGGTGCTTTTGGATATTTCGCTTAAGCTCAATCTGCGCTCATCCCTAAGCTTCTTCATTCGCTCACCAAGCGTCAAAGAATCTATTTTTTTGGTAGTAAATCGAACCATACTTTCTGAAATTCTAAAGACTAAATTTTAAAGACTAATTCAATTCTAAATTACAAAGTAAAAAGTATCCGCCAACTTTATATTTTAAACTTTAGATTTGATTCAGTACTTAGACCTTAGACTTTTAACTTTCACGCTTTGCGTGCTACATTTGCCATTTATCTCTTACTACTTGATCCGTCATTGCGTCTTCATATTCTGGCTGACCAGCAGCGACAAGTATTTCTCTGGGCTTTGCACCATCTGCTTCGCCGACAATACCACGTTCCTCTAAAATATCAATGAGTCGAGCTGCTCTGGAATATCCAATGCGAAGTCTGCGTTGTAAAAGAGATGATGATGCTTTGCCTGATTGAATTACGATTTTCTTGGCTTCATCATAAAGAGAATCTTCATTTTCATCTGCCTCAATTGAATCGAAGTCTATTTTATCAGCATATTGCACGGTCTTTGCTTCGCCGTTGCGATTGCCTTCCGGTTTGGTTTCAGTTGAAACAATTTCATCTTCAAGATCATCTTCGATTTTTTCAAATTTTTGTTTTTTGATAAAATCAACAACTCTCTTCACTTCCTCCTCAGAAACAAACACTCCCTGCACTCTTCGCAAATCCACTGCTTCAGCTGCAGAAAACAACATATCGCCATTTCCTAGCAATTTTTCTGCTCCGCTAGCATCAAGGATTGTGCGTGAATCCATCAACGACGGAACACGAAAAGCAACGCGTGTTGGAATGTTTGATTTGATTAAACTTGTGATGACAGTGACAATCGGTTTTTGAGTGCTAAGAATAAGATGAATACCAACTGCACGAGCCATCTGAGCCAAACGAATAATCGCGCCTTCAACTTCTTTTCCGTGCGAAGCCATAAGGTCCGCCAACTCATCAATCACAATAACAATGAATGGGATCTTATCAAATGCTTCTTCGGTAATTTCGCCAGTTTCAGTGTTTACTTTCTTTAACATTTCTCCGCTTTCAGATTTTTTATTAAAAGAAGCAATGTCTTTTGACCCAACGCTTTGCAATAATTTATACCGCCTTTCCATTTCTCCAATCGCCCATTTTAGTGCGCTTAAAACTTTTCCATTTTCCACAATCACATCCGTAAGCAAATGTGGAATTCCGTTATATGGAGTAAGCTCAACTCTTTTTGGATCAACCAAAATTAGTTTCAATTCTTCTGGAGAATTTTGATATAACATTGAAAGCAAAAGTGTGTTCACACAGACACTTTTTCCACTACCAGTTGAGCCGGCAATTAACAAATGAGGCATTTTTTTCAAATCGCCAAAAATGTAATTTCCACTCACATCTTTTCCCAAAGCCAAAAGCAAATTTGATTTTCTATTTTCAAATTCCAAAGCTGAAAGAAGTTCTGGCAATCTTATTGTGGCATTTGCTTTGTTTGGAACTTCAATTCCAACCAATGATTTCCCAGGGATTGGAGCTTCGATTCGAACTTGACGTGCAGCCAAACGAAGAGCCAGATCGCTACTAAGCGCAGTAATTCTGCTCAATTTTACTCCAACCGCAGGACGGAAACTGTACTGTGTGACAGTTGGACCAGTTTTAATTTCTCCTAATTCAACTTCAATTCCAAAATTTTTGAGTGTATCTTGAATTATTTTGGCATTTTTTTGCACATCTCCGCCTTGAGCTTTTTCAATCACGCTATCAAGCAAACTAACTGGTGGCAATTCCCAATCTACGATTGACTGCTCTTTTTTTGCCCTATCTTTTCCTTTAGGCATCCAAGCTGCAGCCTTTTTAAGAACATTGTTCATACGACTATCCATTTCCTCATTTTCATTGGGATCCTGCACAAATTCTGTTTCCTCGAGATCAGTTTGTTTTTCGACTTCGACAATTGGGTCTTCCAAAACTTCCTCAAGTTCTTCTTCTTGTTGCTCTTCCTCCACCTCTTCTTTTTCAGCTTCCTCTTGAGCAATTTTTTTGTGAAAAAATTTCTTAATCAATGTTACCAAAGAAAAATTGAAAGCCACAATGACACCCATAAGCAAAAGCGCTATCAAGATGACGCTCCCACCAATAATTCCAGCAAGTTTCAATAAAAGAATTGCAAAAATATAGCCCAGAAAACCGCCTCCTTCTCCAAGCTTAGCAACTTCCAGCATTTTGTCAGCATCATAGGCCAAAATATGAATAAGTCCTAAAATACTAGCAAATGCGATAAAAAGTCCAATAAGCTTTGAAACATAGAACAATGTTTCTTTTCGAAAAAGCAGAATTATCCCAGCAATAATAAGCACAATTGGAGAGATATATTTTCCAACCCCAAACATCCAACCAACAACCAAATTCAAAAAATCCAACAACCAGCCAGAACCCACGATCTTCGCATCTGCCAAGAATCCCAACACAAACAACACAGCCAGAACAAACAAAAATATTGCTACCAAGCTACGTTTTGCATCTCCGTGAATAATAGGCTTTATTTCCTCGTTTTCAACATCTTCTTGTTGTTTTTTTCTTCTTCCCATAGCCAAAATTAGATAAAATTAATATGCTTTAATTTTAGCACATTTCCCTATTTGTTTCTATATTATTGCATTATTCACTTTTCAAAGTACTTCTCCTTATTAACAACACATTTTCGAGAATAAATTGCTGCACTCTTTCAACCGCTGAGCTGTCGCGTCGATAATCTTGCATAATCTTATATGCTTTAGCATGCGTAACTGCCATACTCAAATGCATCTCTTCAAGATTCCTGGCCTTCTCCTGCATTTTTTTGTAAATAGCATTTCGCTTGAATTCATAAATCCACACCACAAGCAGTCCGATCAAGTAAAAACCAATCATCATTGCAGCCAAATATTCAATTGTGGTTATGATGTTCATATCAGAAATAATTTCGAATTTCGAATTTAAAATTTCGAATAAAATCAGAATGACAAAATGTTTAAAACATTAAATCATTAAGAAATTAAAAATTGGTTCAAAATTAAAAATTAAAAATTTTATTTTACAGACTTATAAACTTCACTGGTAAAACTTTTTTGAAAATTCCAGCCACAAAAATAACATCAACTTCTGACAAATAAATCGGATGATGTGTTTCGTTCGTGGAATGTGGGAAAAGTCCGATTATGCCTTTGCCCATATTTTTGTATCGCTTTATTGTGGCCATACCATTAATTACTGCCACCACAATCTTTCCTTCAAAATCATTTTGACCTTCCGCTTTTTCAAAAATAACATAATCTCCATCGCCGATTCCCTCTTTATTCATCGAGTCTCCAAGTGCNNAAATCATCAGTACTGTTGTCATCAGCATACGCCAGCGCTTCTCCGCAAGATGCCAAGCCATAAAGTGGAATAGACATAACATTTTGGACATCACCATAATTGTCATTTTCCACGAGATAAATTTTCTTTTTGTCATCGCGAGTAATGAGTTCCTTTTTTTCCAATGACTCAATAACCTGCATCACTGATTTCATACTCTCCTTTGCGCCTTGAGAAACAAGATGCTTGCAAACACGATAGCTGGTTGGTTTTTCTCCTTTTTGCATTGTGAGTTCTCGAATTGATTCAAGAATGTTTTTTTGTTTCGCTGTTAATTGCATAACGTTAGCTTCTTAGGCTTTAGCTTTTTAGCTTATTAGCTTTAGAAGAATTAAAAAAATTATTTTTTCCTGTTTTTAAAACCAATTGCTTCTTTTTTCTCAATTAAAATTTCTTTTTTATTATTTTCAATTAAGCTTCTAAGTGTGTCAAAAACGACTTTAAACCTTTTGTCATATTTTCTTTCCATATCTTCCATTTTTATTCTAAGCTCTTTATTGCTTATTATCATTTCCCGAAGCTTAACAAACGTTCGTATTATCTGGACATTAACCTCAATAGCTCTTTTACTATTCAAAATCCCAGAAAGCATAGCTACACCTTGTTCGGTAAACACATACGGCAGATAACGTCTTCCACCATAACTTGAGGTGCCAAATTGGTACCTCAAGTTTTCAAACTCCTGAGCATTTAATTGAAACATGAAATCCATCGGGAAACGATCCATATTTCTTTTTACTGCCCTGTTCATTGCCTTAGTTTCAACACCATACAAAAGAGCTAAGTCCATATCCAACATAATCTTCTTACCTCTAATCAAATATATTTTTTGCTCTATTGTTTCATATGGAATCAATGCTTTTTCTTTTTTCATTTTGTTTCTTTTCTTTGAGGTTCCAAATTGGAACCTCAAGTTTTGCATTTTATTTTCAAATTTTCACGAACTTTTTTCATTACTGTTATTCTATCACTGATACTTTAACACTGCAAGACATCACTGTGGATAAGTCCGAAACTTGGCTCAAACATGCCGATTTTTGACAACAAAAAACGCCCCACTTTCGTGAGACGTTTGATGTTTTCCATACCCCCGTTAAATATGTGCCTTCGGCAATTTAACGGGGTAAACCTGTCGAAGTTTTTATTAAATTTTTTGCGGTGCTCAACCTCCCCTTTACTTCCCCTCCTCATCTGAGGAGGGGATAATATGGAAGTTTACTTTCTATACCCTGTTCCTGCAGGGATCAAGCGTCCGATAATAACGTTTTCTTTGAGTCCTCGCAAACGATCATCTTTTCCGGTTACTGCAGCGTTAATCAAAACGCGAGCAGTTTCTTGGAAGGATGCAGCTGAAAGGAATGATTCGGTTGAAAGAGCAACTTTTGTGATCCCCATAATAAGTTGTTCGCCAACTGCAATTTCTTCCTTGGCAGCAATTGCTTCATTGTTGGATTCTTCAAATTGATCTTTTTCAACAATGTCCCCTGGCAAAAGATCAGTGTCTCCTGCGCTGATAACTTTCACACGAGAAAGCATTTGACGAATGATAACTTCAACGTGCTTATCTTGAAGAGGTTCTCCTTGCGCAGCATAAATTTCCTTAACTTCGCCAATCACATAGCGTTGAATTGCTTCTTGTCCCATTGTTTCAAACAATTTCTTAAGATCGATGTGACCCTCATTTAATTGTGTTCCTTTGCCAATAAGTTGTCCCTTAGAAACAACCAGTGTTGATTCAGCTGGAACCTGATATTCCTTGATTTCTCCTTCAGTTGTTTCAATCTTAACAGTAACTGTTTTTTTACTTTCACTTACCACATCAATAATCTTTCCATCAACTTCTGAAATCATTGATTCTCCCTTTGGTGGGCGACATTCGAAAATTTCTTCAACACGTGGAAGTCCTTGTGTAATATCAGATCCACCTGCAACACCTCCAGTATGGAAAGTACGCATCGTTAGCTGTGTTCCTGGCTCACCAATAGCTTGCGCGGCCACAACACCCACAGCCTGTCCAATATTAACAAGTTCACTACGTCCAAGATCGATTCCATAACAATGTCGGCAAATACCTCTCTTGCTTTTACAGGTAACAACACTGCGAATCTTAATTTTATCAATCTTGGTTGCATCCACTGCCAATCCATCTTCTTTGGTTGCCAATGTTCCTTTTTTAACAATAACTTTCTTTGTTGTTGGATCAATAATGTCTTCTGCAACAACTCGTCCTTCAACACACACTGCGAAGCTCTGTCCGATCTTATCACTATCGGCGCGATAAATATATGCTCCTTCAGTGTCACCACAATCTTCTTCGCGTACGATAATGTCTTGAGACACATCCACGAGACGACGAGTAAGATATCCAGCGGTCGCAGTTCGAAGAGCTGTGTCAGCCATACCTTTTCGAGCTCCATGAGTTGAAATGAAATATTCCAAAACATTGAAACCTTCTTTAAAGGAGCTTTTTACAGGCAATTCAATCGTTTCTCCAGTCGGTCCAGCCACAAGTCCCTTCATACCCATCATCTGCACCACTACTGATTCAGATCCTCGAGCTTTTGAATGAACCAATGTGTACACTGTTCCCTCCTTATCAAGTGAAGCTTTCACAGCGTCAGCAATGAAATTTTTGGTTCGGTTCCAAATTTCAATAACACGGTTCTTTCTTTCTTCTTCAGTCAAAAGTCCCATTGCATATTGTTGATTGATAGTTGAAACTTCTGCTTCAGCTTTGATCATCGCTTCTTTTTTCACTGGTGATTGTTTAAGATCATCCATTCCCCAAGAAATACCAGAGCGTCCAGCCATCTTAAATCCAAGTGATTTGATGCGATCAATGAAAGCAGCTGTTTCTTCCTGTCCTTTCATTCGTAGCATCTTAGCAACCAACTGCTTAATTTCCTTCTGAGTCAATTCTTCATTAACAAAGCGAAGTTCGTTCGGCAAAATATCATTAAGCATAATGCGTCCTGCTGATGTTTCAAGAATTGTTCCTTCAACATCAACTTTGATTTTTGCATTAATTGCAATATATCCGAGTTGATATGCCAAAATTGCTTCTTCTTCGGTAGCAAAAATCTTTCCTTCACCTTTCACGCCAGCTTTGATATGTGTAATGAAATAAATTCCAAGCACAATATCTTTAGAAGGCACTGCGATTGGTTCTCCAGAAGCAGGTTTGAGGAGGTTTTTAGAAGAAAGCATAATGTTTGCGCTTTCGTCGCGAGCTTGATCAGTCAAAGGAACATGCACAGCCATTTGGTCTCCATCGAAGTCAGCATTGAAAGCAGCACAAACCATAGGATGAACCTGAATGGCTTTTCCTTCGATCAATACTGGTTGAAATGCTTGAATAGACAAACGATGCAAGGTTGGCGCACGGTTTAGGAGCACATAGTGATGTTCAATAATTTCATCCAAAATTTCATATGCTTCTTCAGCTTCAGCATCAACCATTCGTCCAGCAGTTCTAACATTGTGTGCAAATTCTTTTTCAATCAATTTGTTGATGATAAACGGTTTGAAAAGTTCCAAAGCCATCTTCTTCGGCAAACCTGCTTGATGAAGTTTAAGCTGCGGTCCAACCACGATCACAGATCGTCCTGAATAATCCACGCGCTTTCCAAGCAAGTTTTGACGGAAACGTCCTTGCTTTCCCTTAAGTGCATCAGCCAATGAGCGAAGTGGTCTTCGTTGTCCAGTTGAAGCAGCCACTGATGATTGTCCTTTGCGAGCAGAGTTGTCAAAAAGTGCATCCACAGCCTCCTGCAACATTCTTTTTTCATTTCGAGTAATAACTTCGGGAGCACCAAGATCAATCAATTTTTTCAAACGATTATTTCTGTTGATGATACGGCGATAAAGATCGTTCAAATCTGAAGTTGCAAAGCGTCCTCCATCAAGAGCAACCATCGGTCTGAGATCTGGTGGAATAACCGGAATTGCTGTTGGAAGCATCCATTCAAGTTTAAGACCAGCTTTTTTGAAACCTTGAAACAATTTCATTCTCTTGAAAAGTTTTTTCTTGTCAGCAGTATCTTCATTTTCCAATTCCTTCTTCACGTGCTTGATCATCTTTTCGATGTCCATTGATTCAAGCACTGCGCGAACTGCTTCAGCTCCAATTCCAGCAGAAAAAACTTGTCCGAATCTTGAAGAAAGATTGAAATATTCAAGTTCTGAAAGAATCTGCATTGGTTTAAGGTTTTTCAAATCATCCTTAACACCTTTGTATTGTTCGCGAAGTTCATCTAGCATTGTTTCTGCGCTTCGTTCATTTTCGGTTTTTCCACCCTTGATTTCCTTTTGCTTCATTTTGTATTCCTGTTCCAATTGGTCAACCACACGATCACGAACTTCTTCATTAACCTCTTTAATGATGTAGGCTGAAAAATAGATAACTTTTTCCAAGTCCTGCACTCCAAGTCCAAGAGCTGAGCCAATTTTTGAAGGCACACCTCGCAAAAACCAAATGTGAGAAACAGGCACAGCCAATTTGATGTGTCCCATTCTTTCTCTTCGCACGATTGAGCGAGTCACTTCGACTCCGCATTTGTCGCACACGATTCCTTTATATCGGATTCGTTTGTATTTTCCACAATAACATTCCCAATCTTTTGATGGTCCAAATATTTTTTCACAGAACAGACCATCTTTTTCGTAACGTTGGGTTCGATAATTTATTGTTTCAGGCTTTGTTATTTCGCCGTGAGACCAATTCATAATTGCGTCAGGACTTGCTAGTCGGAGTCGGACGCTATTGAAATCGCTCACCTTGGTAATATTTTCCATATTGTTTTTTTATAAGAAGTTTATTACTAAAGTTAAATTAAATTTGATCAACGTCCTCTTCCGGTTTATCATATCCACCGATTTCATCGTCATGATCATCTTCCTTAAGCTTAGAATCAACAAGTTCAACATCCAAACATAATCCCTTAAGCTCATTTACGAGCACGTGGAATGATGCAGGAATGTTCGGGCTCTTTATTTTTTCGCCCTTGATAATTGATTCATATGCTTTTGATCTTCCGAGTACGTCATCTGATTTAATTGTGAGCATTTCTTGCAATGTGTACGCTGCGCCATATCCTTCGAGCGCCCATACTTCCATTTCTCCAAAACGCTGTCCTCCAAACTGAGCCTTACCTCCAAGCGGTTGCTGAGTAATAAGTGAGTATGGTCCTATTGAACGCATATGTAATTTGTCTTCAACCAAATGGTTCAGTTTCATAATATACATAACACCAACAGTGGTCTCATTATCAAATGGCTCGCCAGTCTTTCCATCAATCAATCGAATCTTTCCACTTTCTGGAAGTCCAGCAGCCTTAAGTTCTCCTTTGATGTCTTCTTCAGTGATTCCATCAAGTGCAGGAGTTGCAGCTTTATATCCAAGTTTAAGCGCTGCCCATCCAAGATGTGTTTCCAAAATCTGTCCGATATTCATACGAGAGATAACTCCCAATGGATTTAGGATTACATCGATTGGAGTTCCATCTGGAAGATATGGCATATCTTCAACAGGAGCAATGCGTGAAATAACACCTTTGTTTCCATGTCGTCCAGCCAACTTGTCTCCAACTGAAACCTTGCGAAGTTGAGCTATTGAAACTTGAATTTGCTTGATCACACCAGTTGAAAGTTTGTCACCTTGTTCTCGTGAAAGAATTTTAATGTCAACAACTTTTCCGTGCTCTCCATGAGGAAGATACAATGATGAATCTTTAACATCTTTAGATTTTTCACCAAAAATAGCTCGCAGCAATCTTTCTTCCGGAGTCAAATCTCCTTCTCCCTTCGGTGTGATTTTTCCACAAAGAATGTCTCCTGAAGAAACTTCTGCACCGATACGGATTATTCCAGTTTCATCCAAGTTTTTGAGTCTTTCTTCTCCAATATTTGGAATATCACGAGTCACAACCTCCGGCCCAAGCTTTGTGTCGCGCACGTCGATTGAAAAATCTTCAATATGAATTGAACTGTACCAATCTTCTTTCAAAAGTCTTTCTGAAAGGATGATGGCATCTTCAAAGTTATATCCGTCCCATGGAATGAAGGCTACCAATGGATTTTGTCCAAGTGCCAATTCTCCATTTTCTGTTGCAGCTCCATCAGCCAAAAGATCACCTTTCTTCACGATCTGTCCTTTTTCCACACGTGGAAGTTGACTCATTGAAGTAAAGGCATTTGATTTTTGGAAACTTTGCAATCTATATTCTCGTTTGAAATTGTCTTTCTTTGCTCCGATTGGTGCATTTTCTTTAATAGTAATGTGCGCTCCATCAACTTCAACCACTTCTCCATCATTAAGTGCCAAAACAACTTGTCCTGAATCTCCAGCAGCCTTGTCTTCAATACCAGTTCCAACAAAAGGAGCTTGCGGCACGATACAAGGAACAGCTTGTCGTTGCATATTTGAACCCATCAATGCTCGGTTAGCATCATCATGTTCCAAAAATGGAATAAGTGAAGTTGCAACTGAAATACATTGCTTAGCACTAACATCGATATAATCTAGTTTTTCAGTTTCAATCATTTCAGGATGTCCTTTCACGCGAGCTTCCACTGTTTTATCAACAATATTTCGATGCTCATCAGTGTTTACACGAGCGTGAGTAATAACGCAGCGATCTTCAACCGTTGCGTTAACATATTCAATTTCATCAGAAATATAAGGTTTAATTTGAATAATCTTGGCAGATGTTTTAGCAATTTTTTTAGCCAATTCTTCTGTAATATATTCTCCAGATTTTCCACCAGCCACATCTTCATTCAAAACTCTGTTAAGCAAAGCCTCCACAGTATTTGGAACTTCTTTATGAAGTTTAATATACGGTGTTTCCAAAAATCCAAAATCATTAATACGAGCATATGATGCCATATGTCCTACCAAACCGATGTTTGGACCTTCAGGAGTTTCAATCGGACAAATACGTCCATAATGTGAATGATGCACATCTCGAACTTCAAAGCCTGCTCGCTCTCGCGTGAGTCCTCCTGGTCCCATCGCTGACAAACGTCTTTTGTGTTCAAGCTCAGCCAATGGATTTACTTGATCCATAAATTGAGAAAGTTGAGAGCTTGAGAAAAATTCTTTAATCGCAGCAGCTACTGGACGAGAATTGATCAATTGTCCTGGAACAACTGTTTCGATGTCGCAAGTACTCATTCTGTCTTTAATGTTGCGAGCCATTCGAGCCATACCGATGCGAAGTTTGTTTTGCACCAATTCTCCAACACCTCTCACACGTCTGTTTCCAAGATGATCAATATCATCAGCGATTGCGTGTGGGTCATTGTTAAGACGAATAATTTCATTGATAATCAAAAGCAGATCAGAAACCAACAAAATTCTGTTTTCTTCTTTGTCTTCAAGATTGATATTCAAACGTTGGTTCAAGCGATAACGTCCAACTGAGCCGAAATCATATTTTTCGAAATTGAAAAACATTCCATTAACAAGTTGCTTGGCGTTTTCTGCTGTTGCCAAATCTCCCGGACGAATTCTCTTGTAAATTTCTTTATATCCTTCAGCCTGACTCTTGGTAATGTCTTTTGCAAGTGATTCCTCAATGAATTTCACTTCGCCATTATCAAAACCTTCAAATGCTTTAAGAATTTCTTCATTTTTTTCCATTCCAAAAGCTCGAAGAAGTGCAGTTACTGGAATTTTTCGTTTGCGATCGATTCTCACATTCAAAACACCGGACAAATCAGTATCGATTTCCAGCCATGCTCCACGATTTGGAATTAATTTTGCTCCAAACAACTTCTTTCCTTTTGAATATTCCATTGTGAAGAAAACTCCAGAGGATCTGATCAACTGAGAAACAACCACGCGCTCCACTCCATTGATAATGAAAGTTCCACGAGGAGTCATCACTGGAAAATCTCCAAGATAAATTTCTTGTTCTTTGATTTCACCAGTTTTCTTTATCGTTAAACGCGCCTTCGCTCGAAGAGGCGCTTCATATGAAACATTTTTGTTCTTGGCAGTAAGCTCATCTGTTTTTGGTTCGTCCAAATAATAGTCAGTGAGCGAAAGCTCTAAATCTTTTCCAGTGAAATCACTAATTGGGTTGATTTCATCGAACAATTCCCGAAGACCTCTATCCAAAAACCACTGATACGCGTCGATCTGAGCTTCAATCAGATTAGGCAACGACACCATCAACTGCTTTTTGAAAAACTTTCTTTTAGACAGGGATGAGGTAGACGCATAAGTCTCCTTCACCTTTAGTGCTTTCTTCTCTTTTACCATAAAAACAACTCTCACTAGTTCTTTTCGACGCAAAAACGAAAAGCTCGCAGCGAGTTTTTGGTTAAGACTATTTAATTAAGTTGTATGTTTTTAGTCATTTATCCTTTGACAAAAAGTGTCATTTTAAAGCATTTTAACACTTTAATTTGACAAAAAGTTTGTGCGCTGTTTTCACCCAAAAACAATGCAAAAAGTAGAAGTTCTTTCCTAAAGCTAGAATGTACAAGTAAGTTAACACAGATACGAAAAAGTGTCAATAGCACAGGTTTTAGGTTCTAGGTTCTAGGTTTTAGATTTATGCTTCTTAGTTTCTAAAAATCCCTTCAAGCGCTATAAGCATTGACTAAATACAGGTTTACCGCTAGATTAAACTCACAAATATAAAAACACTTGCTTTTTTACATCAAAATAAACCTGAGAGGAGAAACACGACATGAAATTACAATTAGGCGTATTGGCATCAGGCAGGGGTAGCAATTTTGTAGCTATCGACGACAATTGCAACAGTGGCATTTTGCAGGCAAGAGTAGTCTGCGTCATAAGTGATATTGAAAATGCACCAGTCATAGAAATTGCGCGAAAAAGAGGAATTCCAACTTTCTATCTTAATCCCAAAGAGTATGCCGGTAAAAAGAGTTACAACAAAGCAATTATTGAAGTGCTCAAGTTGCACGGGGTTCAACTTGTTGTTTTGGCTGGTTATATGAGGATTATTGATGATGTTTTAATAGACGCCTTTCCAAATGCCATCATGAACATTCACCCATCACTCCTGCCATCTTTTCCAGGTCTTCATGCTCAACTTCAAGCACTCGAGTATGGAGTCAAATATTCTGGATGCACCGTACACTTTGTTGATAAAGGAAAAGTTGATACAGGTTCTATAATTATTCAAGCGATTGTACCAGTGCTTGATAATGATGACGAAGATTCTCTCAGTGCACGCATTCTAAAAAAAGAACACGTCATATATTCAGAAGCTATAAAACTTTTTGCGCAGCATAGACTGCGCCTTACAAATGATTCGAGAGTTGTCCGCATTCTTGCACCTAAAAAATTCAACCCGCGATAACATTGCTACTAACACAGCACGAAAGCCTGCCCCGAATGGAGCAGGCTTTTAAAATTCAAATAAAATTCAGAGCTTATTTCTATATACCAAAACTCGACGACCGCATAGTTTTGGCATATGTGTGATGGAATATTATATTACAATAAGAAAAATCCCACTCAACAAGAGCAGGATTTTTCAATTTGTTAGCTATCTGTATATTATATGAAGATTAACCTGTCAGTCTCGACTGACTGGTTTAACCCGTCGCTCGTGAGCGACAGGTTATTTCTTCTTCTTTTTTCCTCCAGCAGCCAGAATTCCAGCAACTGCGCCAAGAGCCATACCGATGCCGGCAGAAATTGCAGCAGCTTTGGCTGGATTCTTTTTCACATAGACTTCAACTTTTTTTGAAGTTGCGTCCATTTGTTTTTTAATTTTGTCATATTCCTTAAGAGCCATCTTTTGAAGTTCAGCTCCTGATGCTTGTGCTTTTTCCACATTTTTTTTCACGACCTTCTTGATTTGTTTCTTGTTCATTTTGTTTTTTATTATTTAATTAAAAATGAATTAAAAAAATTATTTCCTACTAACAAAATATCCTATCAATAGTGCCGATGCTCCAACAAGTAAATATCCGAATCCAGGGAAATTTTCTCCAAAAAAACTACCGGTATAATCAGACAAACCAGTTAGAAAATATGTTGCGCCAAGTAGCATCACAACTCCTCCAACTGCTCTGCGTTTCATTTGTTTTGTCCAAACATGAACTCGAGTTGTAACGTTTTCACTCAGCTGTTCCAGCATATTACCCACAAAGCCTTGCACTAAACCTTTCCAGTCAGTGCTTTTTGTTTCTTTTTTATTTTGTTTTGTTGTCATGGATTTTCATTTATTAAAAAGAAAGAGGACGAGGTCTTGCCCCGTTAGAAATTATCAATTTGATTCATTTCTAATGGGGTTTGCACCCGTCCTCTATTACCATTTAAGTATAGCATAAATTTCACTACTTGTCCAATCAAACAGCTTTTTAGGCATTAGCTTTTTAGCTTTTTAGAAAATTCCAGATAAAAAAACTTCATGTCACCTAAGAAGATAAAGCCTAATAAGCTAATTTCCCAGGTTCCAGGCTGCTGCAATTGTCCTCACTATTCGTGCGCTGGTCACGCCGGAAGTTTTACTAATTTTTGTGGTCACTTTTTCTATTTTGCTTTTGGAAATTTTATTTTTTCTAAGCAGCTCATCAATGTTTGGCAGCAGTTTTTCACTCAAGGTATATTCATCATTCCACGACAATTCATCAACAATCTTTCGACCATCTTTTAATGTCAATTTTATGTCATTACCATCTAAAGATATTTGCAGAATCATAGTATTTAATTTCAAAGTCCAAATAACAAATATCAAATGAATACCAAATTTCCAATGCCCAATTTTTAAAATTTAATCATTTGGAATTTATTTGAAATTTTTAATTTTTAATTTGGAATTTATTATCGATTAACTTTATTCCAATCAATTCCCCACGGATCAGTCTTTCTGTCGGGGGCGATTTCATTGTGGCCAAGAATATATTTTATTTTATATTTTTTCTTCAATGTTGCAATCAAAGAATTCAATGCAGAATATTGATCATCAGTATATTTCCCATCTTTTGTGTTGATCATCTCTATACCAATTGAAAAATCATTTACGTTTGTTCGTCCATCCGGAACTTTGCTAACACCTGCGTGCCAAGCGATGTTTTGATCCGTTACCAAACGATAAGCGGTGCCATCGCGCGCAATCAAATAGTGCGCAGAAACATTGTATTGCTTGTATTCAGCAATAATTCCAGAAACACTATACGGGTCGTCTCCAAGTGCATCATAAGATGAATGAACAATAACGGTATCTATTGTTCTTCCGGAAGATTTTGTAAAGCCCCACGAAATTAATTTGTCGACAATTTTTCCTGCTTCTACTTTTGTTTCTTCTTCAGCTGGCGGATTTGTTTTTTTTGGTTCAACCCTCTTTTCTTCTATTACTTTTTCTGGAACTTTTGGCGCTGCAATTTCTTTTTCTTGATTTTCAACAACTTCTGCATTGTCATTATTAACAGCTTTTTCAATTGATTTCTCTTCCTCTTCAATTTGTTGATTGTCATTGTTTTCCTGCAAATCAGTCACGCTTATTTGAACTGTTTTTTTGTATTCTTGCACTTTTTTCAGGCCAAAATAAAGGCTAGGGACAGCCAATAAGCACAAAACACTGATAATTATAATATTTCGTCTATTCATAACCACACACTAGCACAAAGCCACCCAGCTTGACAAATGCATTTTTTTGTAGTAAGATGTTTTGAGTTGTTCAAATTATCTATTGCTTTGCAATAGAATCCCAGGAGGTTCACATGAATGTAAATTTTTTTGCACCATTTGAGTGGTCAGAAGAAGTCCAAATAAGTTTCGGGATTTTCTTTAACGAATTGCAAAAAAAGACGACCACGACGGATGTCTTGATAATATCTTTTATCATCATCTTGCTAATCCCACATGTCTTCAGAGTTCTTGAAAATAATCCATTGAAAAAAATTGTCGCATTTCTTTCCACTGGCAACAACAGTATTTTGTCACTGGCATTGGGCTGCTTTATTTTTTTCTTATGCCTTGCATCATACAAATATGGAATGCAGGGATTGATTCCAGCCATTGTTCCACTTAGCGCTGGAGCTATATTTCTTGCAATTGCATGAACTATCATTCACGGTCTTACGCAAATAAGTTTTGCGTAAGACTGTTTTTTTAATTTAATACTCAAGGCTGCATTGTCCAATTTTTATACATAGGGTCAGTTGGCGAAGGCATTGCGACACTGACTGAATTTTTTGGTGGGATAATGCTTGGGTCATTGACGATAATATATTCAACCCTCTTATCAACTTTTTTAGGATCTATTTTTTTTGCTTTTTCCTCAGAAATCTTTTTTCCGGTCTTATTGTTATAATAAGTTATTTTCATTCTCACATCTTGATTTGTTGAATCGCCTTCAGCAATTTTTGTCGGATCATTGTTTTGCTGATAAGTGTCATATGCAATGAAAGTTTCTCTAGGTTGATTTGCAAGCGCCTTGGTCATAAATTCATTCCAGATTGGCGCTGCCACGAAAACTCCGTCAGAGCCAGCTTTCATAGGACGATTATCGTTGTTTCCTGCCCACACACCAACTGCGATTTGCGGAGTGAACCCAACAGTCCAAGCATCGCGAAATTCCTGTGTCGTTCCCGTTTTGGCAGCCACTGGTCTTCCATCTGCAAGTATAAGCGGACTTCTTGGTCCAAAAATTGGAGTGCGAGCTTTATTGTCTGAAAGTATTGAATCAATCTTGCGTGCAATCTGAACATCAAGCACTCGAATTGGATTGTACTCCGCTTGTTCAATTGTTTTTTCTTTACTATCAACTATTTTAATTACGCTGTGTGAAGGATTGCGCACACCGTCGTTAGCAAAAACAGAAAAGGCACTGACCATATCCACCAATTTCACATCTCCGCCACCAATTACCAAAGACAAACCATAACGATTGCGATCATTAAGCGTTGTGATGCCAAGTCGATGAGCTAATTCAATCGTGCTATCAATTCCTGCAAGATACAAAGTTTTGATAGCTGGAATATTAAGCGACTGTGCCAACGCTTCGCGCATACTCAAAAGTCCATGAAATTTTCCGTCATAATTTCTCGGAACATAATTTCGACCACTTCCGTCTGGCCCAAAATTTGTCGGCGCATCAAGAATTTTTGTTTCCGGCTGATAACCTTTTTCAAATGCGGTGGCATATGCAAAAGGCTTGAATGAAGATCCTGGTTGTTGCAAGGTTGTAGCAATGTTTACTTCTCCATCAATAGCCTTGTTATAAAAATCTTTACTTCCAATCATCGCCAAAATTTCTCCATCTTTTGGATTGACCGCTACCAGTGCCGCATTGGTTGCTCCTCTGGCTATATTTTTTTCAGCTCCTCGCTCAACAACATCCTCTCCCATTTTTTGCAATTCGTAATCAAGCGTTGTATAAATTTTAAGTCCACCTGTTTGCAAAAACTCTTTGCCATATTTTTTTTCAAGCTGTTCCAAGACAAAGAACACAAAATGAGGTGCGACGATAGGATTGACCAAAGGTTTTACTTTTGAAAATGTGTCGATTGCAAGCGCATTGGTCACGTCTTCCTGCGAGGCAAGTTCAAGCTCAGAAATGCGCTCAAGAATTTTCTTTTGACGATATGCAAGCTCCCCCTTATGTGTGCTGTACGGAGAATAATATGACGGTGCTTTTGGAAGTGCAGCCAAAAAAGCTGCTTCATCCAATGTTAAATCCTTAGCGGCTTTGTCAAAATATGTCCTGCTGGCGGTTTCAATTCCATAGGCATTCGAACCATATGGCACTTGGTTTAAATATTGATCAAGAATTTCATCTTTGCTGTAGTGTCGTTCAATCTTCAAAGCAAAAACTGCTTCCAAAAACTTGCGCTTCATTGTTCGCTCCGAAGTAAGAAAAGCGCTTCGAGCAAGTTGTTGGGTGATGGTTGATGCTCCCTGTCTTATGCCATTATTTTCAAAATTAATTTTAACCGCTCTTAATATTGCAAGCGGATCAACACCGATATGACGATAAAAATTGGCATCCTCAGTTGCAATCGTCGCATTTCGCACAACATCTGGAATCTCACTGTGCGAGACTATTTTCCTATTTTCCTCGCCATACAATTTATATAAAGCATATTCGCCACTTCGATCATACAAAACCGAGGTTTCGGAAATTTTTCTTTCTGCCAACTGGCTCGCTGCAGGAGTCGCGGAATAATACACCCAAGCCACAAAACAGATCCCAGCAATCAACATTACCAAGCCAGCGTCAATAATCCCCAGCACAACTTGCTTAGGATAGTGAAATCGAGATTTGTTCTTTTTGATAGCCTTCTTTTTCATAATTTTAACGATATAACTACTACTACATCAAACATACAACTTTCTTCACTTGTTGCATAGAGCAAAAAACCGCCATTAATTGACGATTTTTTGATAAAAAACCAAATTCAAAATTTTTACATCCTACCCCGATCAACCATTGCCCGTGATACACGATTAATGGCCAACACATACGCACCCATTCTGACTGTGGTATTATGTTTCATTTTTTGTTCCCAAACATATGCGAACGATTCCTTCATAATTTGCTCTAATTTTTTCAAAACTTTTTCCTCACTCCAATAATATCCGTATGCATTTTGAACTTGTTCCAAATAACTCACAACTACTCCTCCAGCATTAGCCAAAATATCTGGCACAATCATAATATTTCTCTTTGCCAAAATCGCATCCGCCCCAGGAGTTATGGGTCCATTGGCCACTTCTATTATTAATTTTGCTTTTACTGTTTTAACATTGTCTACAGTTATTGAATTTTCTAATGCGGAAGGAATCAAGATGTCAACTTCTTGTGCAATGATATGTGAATGTTTAATTTTTTCAGCACCAGGATATCCAACCACACTTCCTGTTTTTTCTTTATACTTTTTTACCTGCTCAACATCTAGTCCCATATAATTTACAATCATCCCTTTTGAATCGCTAAGCGCAACAATTCTAAAACCATTTTTTTGCAAAATCTGAGCCAAATGAGCCCCAGCATTACCAAAACCTTCAATGGCAACAGTTGCATCTTTTCGAATTCCCATTTTTTTCACAGCCTCTTTCAAAACATAAAAAGCTCCTTGTGCAGTAGAATAACCCCTAACATTGCTGCCTCCGATAGAAAGAGGTTTCCCAGTTATTACCCCTGGGATATGAAAACCAGCTAATTTTTCATATTCATCCAGCATCCAACCCATAATTTTGGGATCAGTATACATATCAGGAGCTGGTATATCCAAATTAGGTCCAATAAATTTAAAAATAGCCTGCACATATCCACGTGAAAGTTTTTCCAATTCATTTTCAGAAAGTTTTTTTGGATCAACAATCACGCCGCCTTTTCCGCCACCAAGAGGAATTCCGACCACGGCAGTTTTCCAAGTCATCCATGCGCTGAGTGCTTTTATTTCTGAAACATTCACATCCTGATGAAATCTTATTCCGCCCTTAAAGGGTCCTCGCGCATCATTAAACTGACTTCGATAACCTGTAAAAACTTGAATATTACCATTATCCATCTTAACTGGAATTGAAACTTCCAAAATTCTTTGCGGGCTTTGAAGTTGTGCAAAAATATTTTTATCTATTTTTATAAGTTTCTGAACTTGCTCAAGTTGGCTCATCGCACTTGCAAATGCATCATTTTTCATATTATTTTTTATTAAAAGTTATCTTCCTTATTATTTGGAAATTTAAAATTCCGCCTTGTGCAGCAATACCCTCTAGGGGTATATTACACCCACACAGTATTTCTTGTCAAATACCCCCTGAGGGTATCATTATGCAATACGTTAAGACACACAATAATCTTTCTCAACAAAAAACCACCTCATAAAACAAGGTGGTTTAAAAACAATTTTTTATTTTCCTTCTATCTAACAACCGAAGTCGCCACAATCTTCGTCGTCTTCATCCTCTTCTGGTTCAATACCTGCAAATTTATTATACAAAATCATATTATTACAATTATTAACAAATTAAATACCCATTTAAATACCCACCCATTATACATCTTTTTCAAAAATACGAAAATTGAAATGCTATTCAAACTTTGCCGTCAAAATCTCATTTACTTTTTCAATTTTATCTTCAGCAGCACCTTTTAATATTTTTGAAAAATATTCCACAATCACATCGCGCGAAACCCTGCTTAAAATTTCTGCAATCTCCCCTTCTTCATAATTATCAGTCAAAAAATCTTCAACGTCGTCTTGTGTAAAATTTGCATCTTCCATCATTTGACCTTTTTCTGCAAAAGCTTCTGCAACCATATCCATCAATAATGCATTTTTTATTTTTTCAGTATGCTCTTTTATCTGCGCTGATGTTAATTCTAACACCTTAAAAATCTCCTGTGTTTTCTTAACTTCTTCATCGATTATTCGCATATAAAATATTTTCTTAATAATTTACCTTAAATATTATTGCATATTTTTAAAAAAGACAAAAGGGGTGGAAATACAACAAAAAATTCTCAAGTTAATGAGAATTTTTTTGTTCTTTGCATTTTGATTTTCAAATTATCTTGCCCATCCAAAAATTTCTGTGAAGTTTGCGATGATAATTTGAATGATATTTTCTTTTTTCCTTGGTGTAAGAAGTGCGAAATCATTGGAAACAGCGACATTGCCAGAAGCATCGATAGATTTTACTTTGAAATTGTATACTGTCCCTGGCTTGAAAACCGTGATAACGCCAATGTGCCCCGTGGTCAAATTGTCAGTGATTTTAAGCTCTTTTTCTTCACCATTTCTACCCTCTTTATACAAAATACTCGAAGTTGCTTGTTCGTCAGTCTTCCAAGAAATAATTGCTTGCACTTTGTCTGATTGCGTTAGTGCACTGTCAGTTTTAACATTATCAATTTTCGGGGCATTTTCATCACTGCTGGTTATTATATCCTTGGCAACTTGAACTGATTGCGTTCCTTGTTCATCTCTGACATTAATTGTGGTGCGATATGTTGTTCCGGAATTTAATCCAATAAGCTTTACCTTGTGATCAATAGTAAGATCAGGATCGCCTTGAGTTCCTGAGTTATCATTATTTTGCGCATCTTGATAAGCCACTGTAGCATCAGTTGGAACATTGGTAGAAAAAGAAACGGTTGCGCTGTGCTCAGTTATTTCATCTATGATAATATTTTCAATCACAGGAGGCGATTTGGGATCAAAAGTTTGATCAGAAGAAGCATAAAATTTTCCATCCTTATCTTTTCCTTTGACCCTGAAGTGATATGTGTTTCCTTGATTAAGACCCGAGAGATTCAGCGAGTGATCATTGGTAAGAGAGGTGGATTCTTTTTTCTCTCCATAACTTGTAGACAAACCATATTCCACTGTTGAAGTTGTTTCCGCGCTGGTTTTCCAAGTGATTGTTGCCTGTCCCAGTTCTTTTGATTGCGCTTTTATAAAAGAAATGGAAGATGGCGAAGATGTAGTGAAATTGTCTTGCGATGATTGAGCAATATTACCAGATTTATCAATAGATGAAACAATAAAGACATATCTGGTAGCAGGAATAAGACCACCAAGCACAACTGAATGCGAAGTTACATAATTATCCTTGCTACTATTAACGACGCTATCACTGGCAGCAACCTCGGAAACATCAGCAATTCCATATCTCACCGTGCTATTGGCTTTTTCATTGCTATCCCAACTTATAGTGGCACTTTCACCGCTAATATCAGCGACTTTAACATTGGAAATTGTTGGAACTGTTGAATCTATCAAATCCTCTATGCCCGTCAATGTGTAATTTTTTTCTTTGGTCGTAAAATCATTTTCGCTAGAAGAAATCACATTGCCAAGATTATCTTCGCAAGTAACTTTGTAATAATATTTTGTTTGAAAAATAAGACCATCGATTTGAATGTTGTGTCCTCTATTAAAAATATCATCGCCCTCTTTTGCAGGCACAGCAACAAGATTTTCCGACACAGTTCCATATTCAACAAAACAGTTGGCGTTTTGATCCGTATTAAATGAAATGACAGCTACTGTGTCAGTAATTATCGATGGATTTGGATCTGCAAAAGTAATTGCAGAAATTGGATCATGTTGAAATTCAACATTTTTCAACGTTTTAAATGTTTCCTGATCTTCTGTTGTTTTAGAATTATTATTTATATCCACAGAAGTCACTTTGAAATAATAATCCTTGTCCGAATCAAGATCTCCCAATATCACATAATGACTACGATCGTAGGTAAGCACTTCCACAACCTCGCTATATGGACCGCTGCTTGTAGTGGAATAAGAAACTTTACTTGTGGCTGGCTCGTTGGTTGTCCAAGAAACGATAACCCCATCTTTTGTTATCAGTGGTGTTTCAATATCGGATATTATTGGAGGATCATTGTCTTCAGTGGTAAGAAGTTCATAAAACATACTGGCATTGTTATCAATAGAAACATTCCCATCGCCGTCGACAGATTTTACATAGAAATAATATCTCGTGTTTGGCACCAGCGGCAGGTCGCTATAAGTTGTGATGGTTTGAGAATGAGAATATTTTCCATCAACAGGGCTGCCCACAAGTTCTGGTGTCCCAAACTCCTTTGGATTTACAAGTGCCCCACCAGAAATAGTGTCGGAATAAACAACGTAGCTTGAAGAATCCGTGCTAGTTTTCCAGTCTATTGTGGCTTGATTGTTTGAAATATTAGGAACGGTGACACCTGAAATTGCAGGTCCTGGCAAAGTTTCAAAAGTAAAATTTGGAATAGAAGTCGAGCCAGGATTATCTTTGTCATTCTGCCCAAGATTTCCAACACTGTCATGAGACTTAACACGAATATTATAAGTTGTTCCTGGGTCAAGATTGGTAAGCACGATTTCGTGAGCCGTAACCATTGAAGCCAGTCCTCTTTCTGGCAGATATGCAACGTCTTCACTATAACCCACACTCGAATCTGAAAGTTCATCAGTGTTCCAAGTTATGGTTGCGCTAGTAGTGTTAATATTTGAGACAGTTACATTCGACAAAGTTGGCGGCGTCTGATCTGATCCTCCTTGACCATTTGGATTGTCATCAACAACTGAAGAATATTGAGAAATATTTCCAGCAACATCTTTAACAAAAACTTTATAATAATAATGTTTACTATTATCCAAATTCAAATCAGTAAAAAAGTTGGTACTGCGATCAGCAATAGAATCCAAATAACTAAAACTTGGCGTGGCAGTACTATCAGATTCCAATCTTTCCGCGCGATAAATATCGTAACTTGCAAAACCGCTACCGACTTGTTCAGCTGGCACAGCGTCCCAAGCAACGAATTCGCGATATTCATTTGAAGCCTCATTTGAAGTGTCGTAATAAACAATATGACTCGGTTGCGTTGGAGTGGTTGCGCTAATGTCGGTATAATTATTTTTTTCATCTTTCACTCGAACATACACAGTAGCAGGATCAGAAGTTAAGGTGCTATATGTTTTTTCATTATCCACAGGAAAATCCTCGAAAGATGCATCTCTAAAGTCTGAATAATTGGAATATGCGATTTGATAAAGTGAATCGTCAGCAGGTGTGGTAAGTGTCAGATTATTTGAAGACTTGGTGTGATCAATAACAACTCCAACATTGGTTGGGTTTTTAGTATCCAAAATAAAACCATTAGATTCTCCATAAGCCACATTGTTGGCAGCTTCATTATCATTCACGCCAACACGAACTTTCATATTAGCATTATATTGATTTGAATAATCTGTTTTAGGAGTCCAAACAAGGGAATATGCAGTGAAACTTTCTTCTTGAACCACTAACAATCCCCAGTTGCCAGTCAGTGCGCTAGTGTTGGTCCAAGTTTCACTTCCAGGACTATCACAAGATGCTGTGCAATATTCAAGAAAAGTGTCCAGTGATCCATTTAAAATTCCAGTGCTCGTGTCCGGATCTTTTATTTCATAATTTACCGTTACCGTACCATCAGAATTTTGAATTGCGCTCACGCTTTGCACTTGAGGTGGAATATTAACAACATACGTCAATGTGACATCTGAAAGAATTGGGGTAATAGCTGTGCTATCATTTTCCAGCCAAGCGATATATTGAATCCATTGATCATTGTTTCCTGTTATGTGAACAGGGTTTGAACTTTCTCCTGTTGGCGTGTTTTCATAAAAATCAGTTGCATAATCAGCGTCAGCCGTTGTAGCGGCACAGTTTAACGGTCCACACCAACCGCTGCCAGCTGCCCAATTTGGAGCACCAGCATTATCAGGAGCACTGCGCATCTGAAATTTAACATTTGCGCCAACTGGAACATTCTCATTCCATTTTATTTCTGCCAACAGATTGGCTACATCATTAGAGTCATATGGAGAACTAACGAGATTATAAACACCAACAGGATAAGCTGTTGAAGCTATTGTCACATCAGAAATCCCCGGCATATTGCTTAAGTCGTCATAGGAAAAAATGGTTTGATATTGAAGATATTGATTACCACTAAGAAAAGATAGGCTTTGTCCGTTAGTAACAGCTGTCCAATTTCCACCATTAGTCCAGGTTTCATCAGGAACAACAGAATTTCCAGCTCGCACCTCCATCGCAATCAAAGAATTTGCTGGTCGCGGACTTATACCAGTCGCGGAAGAAACTTCAGTCCAAGAAATTGTGCCAAAAGAAACTTGCGAAGCATATGTTTTTACAGGAGAAATTGCGCTAGCCGAATATGTGTATGCTTTAGCATCTTCAATTGAGAAAACAAAAAGAGCGCTGCAAAAAAATACTGCGGACAAAAACAATTTTAATTTTAATTTATTTTTCAAAAACATTTTATACTGCTTTTATTTTATACATCTAACTCTGTTCCAACTAGTTTTATATTGAACTCCTGCTAGATTTGAAAAGCCATCACTCATTCTAACGTACAATATTCTGTCCACACCAGCTTCCTGGGAAGCTTGGTACAAAGCACCACTGGTATTAAACGCACCAACATAGCTCGCTTTATTGCTATAAATACACAAAAGTTCATTTCTGGTTGGCAAGCGACCACCCAGAGCTTTACAAGCATTGCGTGCAGGATAAAGAGAAAAATCAACATTATTATCTGCAACCAAACTGTCATAACCATCAACAGGTGAGCATTGAGGGGCAGTGCAATCAGTATTAGCTGTTTTCCAAGTCCAGGTACCAGGATTTGTTAGAGATCCACTATCTTCTTTATATACTGCAAATCCAGCGCAAGGGCCAATTGTCCAAGGATTGGCACAAACATTTACATTGCACCAATCATTTGCGCACTCTGTGTTCGTAGTACAACTTCCACCATCAGGTTTTTGAGCATAAATTATTCCTGCCGCACCTGTTCCACTAACAAAGGATTGTGTTTTTGCAAAAGCGTTAAAATCTGTGTCTGAAGTTGTCACAAAGGAATCAGGCACACCAGCAATTTTCATTTCTCCACTACTTGTATCTACATCAGCATCTTTAGAAAAAAACTTAGTCCAACCATTTTGATTTGTTGTGTGATTAGCAGTTGCCACAACGTCTGCTCCACCACTCCAATCTGTTTGCAGCCATCCAAAAGTTGCACTTTTCCCCTGCCGAATATCAACCAATTGAAAACCAGCCACTACAACAAAAATCAGCGCCGCAGTGAAAGATGTGCTAAAAGTAAACAATCTGACTTTTTTTTGATAACGCTTAAGTTGAGAATATGAATCGAAATTAAAATTGCAAACATCTCCTACCTTAGATTTGTTCTTACACTGCTGAATACGCAAATGATTAAGAGCTGCTGATTTAAAAAGAAGATGAAAATGATCAATAAAAAATATTTTCAAAATCTTTTTGTATGTTTTTTTCTCCATATCAAAACTGGGGGAAACAATTTCCTCCCTTTTGTTTAAATCGCGATATAAAATAACATCATTTTTGTTATTTTTGTATGATGTTTCTGTTTTTTTCTCTTGAAAAAGCATTCTCTTTATATTTACAGCAATCAGCTTAAATTCTGAATCGAAATTGCACTTAAAGCTATCTATAATATAGCATATTTGAAAAATTTGCAATAATCTAAATACGTAGATATATATTACTTTATTGAGCTACACGCGAAACAAAGTTTTTGAAATTTTTACTTTACCTTTTTCCTTTTGAGGCAACAGAGAGCGACAGCAAACTCTTAGCGAGCGATCATAGTTCTTCGATTGCGAAGCGTGCCTCAAAAGGAAAAAGGCAAAGTAAAAAATCTTCCCAAAAAAAGGAAGATTCTTTTACTGTTTTTATTTGGTTTTTGAAAACTATTTGATCGAAATCAATTCCACATCAAAAACAAGGGTTGCATTTGGCGGAATGACTGCGCCTGCTCCTCGCGCTCCATATCCCATTTCAGATGGAATTGTTAGTGTTCGTTTTTCGCCAACTTTCATTCCCAAAAGACCTTGTTCCCAACCGGCAATTACCATTCCTTGTCCAATTTGAAATTCAAAAGGAGTCCCTCGATCCACACTTGAATCAAATTTGGTTCCATCAGTCAGTTTTCCAGTGTAGTGAACGGCAATGTTATCGCCTGATCTTACCACACGATCGCCAGTTCCCTCTTGAGTTGTTTTGATTTCTAATTCCATAGGTTTTTTTGTCTCATTAGATTGATTAGTTATTGTTGATTGTGTTGCCTTTTTGGTTTCTTGCAACGCTACTTTTTCGGTTTCAGTTTTTGTCACAGGAGCGCTTGCGGACTTGCTAGCAAAAAGCATATATCCCAACACAATCGCAACAATCACTATCAGCATCACAAGAACTTTTTTATTTTCCATAGTTTAAACTGTTAAAAATTACTTAAACATCCTAACATAAATCAAAAAAAGAAAAAAGGGGCTTTAAATTCTTAAACTCGCCCACAGCCCTAGACAAAACTTTATTTTTATATATAATAGTAAGAGTTCGAAAAGAGTTGCGTCGTGCGGGCTTGCCCGCCGAAGTGTAACGAAGGCGGGTGTCGTATAGTGGCTATTATATCAGCCTTCCAAGCTGAGGAGGGGGGTTCGATTCCCCCTACCCGCTCAAAATAAAACAAAACAAGGTCCTTTTTGGGACCTTGTTTTGTTTTATTATAATTGAAATAGTGGGAATCGAACCGGCAGAAGTGAGCTAGAAAATCTTCAACAGGAGATTTTCGCAGCGTGCGTAGATGAATGCGAGGAATACGAGCATTCAGCTCTGCCGCGGACAAGGAGTTTGTGAGTGTCGACGAACAAACGACGCGGAATTCCAACCCTACCCGCTCAAAATAATCAAAAAACAGCTCTGTTGAGCTGTTTTTTGTTTGTTAATATTGACATTCTTTTCATTTGTTGATAGTGTATTATATTCTTTTAAAAACAATCACAATGTGATTTATAATCTCAATCAGGAATTACACAAAGGAGTAAGACATGAAAGGATTACATGGTTGTCTTTTTGAAGAGAATCTTTGCCCGAAAGAAAACATCTTTCAACCTTTCCCTTTTAAAACCGACGGTGGTTTTGAAAAAAAGAAAATCCTGGAAGATGGAACTAGGGTAGCCTTAACGAAGGAAAGGAGACTTCAGATCATCACAATGTTATGCGAGCTGGAAAAACTTTTTGACTGTTCTGGGTTAAGTTGGATAGTTGATGGTGGCCTTAGTGTTTCTATTTTGCTAGGTGATTTCATTGGAGAGCATAGAGATCTTGATTTAGCAGTAGAAGAGTTTCAGTTGAAAAGTTTGCAAGAGTGGATTGAGAGAAAAGGTTACGGCCTGTTCGTCACGCTTGGAGTTCAGAGTCGAGAAACAATGTTCATGAAACGTGTTGACTGGGAAGAATTTTCAACGGCTGAAACTTACCTTTTCTGGATTATTGCCGTTGATGAAAATGGCTTAATTCAAAAAGATAAGCCACTGAGCTTCATTAATGTCCATATCATCAGAAGAAACGAGCTTGGAAATCCATTAAGTTGGGGCAAAAAAGTATTGCCAGCACGTTGGTTTTATTCTGAGGTTGTAGAATTTCAAGGCAGCGTACTAAATGTTGCAAGTCCTCTCAAGACAGCCTACTACAAGCTGCGATCAATGAGGAATTATGATATAACTGATCTTCGTCATATGCTTGAAGCTGGTTTGATTCCCTATGCTGGCATTGAGGAGATTGAATCAGTTCTCAACGTGGAAGGAGAGAGTAAACACTCCGAGGATTATTACAGAGCAAGAAAGAATTTCATAATAGAAATGAAAGAATGGCGCTGATACCAATAACCAAAAAGGCAGTTAAAAAGGAGAATATTCATGATGAAAAAAGTTTCAATTACTCTGGCGGCCATTATTATGGTACTGTCCTTACTCGCTTTAGGAACATTGCTTATATGTGGCCTTTACGACGGTTTCTCAAATCTCATCCAACCCATAAGTTGGAGAATGTTTTGGATTGCTGTTGTTGCCTTAGTGGCTTCAAATGCTTTCCTTAAAAAATATGGCTATAAATAATAGATCCGTAAAATGTAATTAGGCTCTTCACTGCAAAGTGAGGAGCCGTTTTTTTTATTTATAATTAATTATAAAACACTTTTGCATAAACCCAGTTCGAACGTCATTACGCAAGGGGCTCAAATTTATAAGAAACGTTTTTACAGAGCCGTTTTTTGTGTGACTGAAAAATGCGGATAAATTGTGTTAAAATAACAATAATGATATTAAATAATAATCAACTATGAGTAAATATAATGTATGTTTGGTTCCCGGAACAATCCAATGTGTCAAAAATTATAAAAGCTATAATGGATTGGATATTTGGATAAATGATCATAATGAGATTCCAATAAATACAAAATGTTTTATCGGTCATAGTTTAGGCGCTAACCATATTCTTAATTTAAATGTCGGAAATGATTATAAATTTATTTTTATAAATCCATTGATTAAGAGAAGATGCTTCTTGCTGCATTTTGTAAATTGGATACGTTTTTTAATTTTTGAGGGATTTGAAATTAGGAAAGCAGCTCCGGTGAAATATTGGTTGCATACTTTTAAACAAATTCTATTATTACTTGAAGTTGATGTTCTTGAGCAAATGAAAAAAATTCCAAAAGAAAATATTATTATAATTCGAGGCAAGCATGATGATTATTTTTGTGATAAGAAAAATGTTGAAATTTTGAAAGTTAATAATTTTAAAATTATCGAAGTTGAAGCTGGACATGATTGGAATGAGCATGTAGCAAGAGCAGTTGAAGAAATTATTCAAAATTAAGCATTGAATTAAATAATATTTTTTTATAAACCCAGTTCAAGCATCCTTGTACAATGGACTCATAAGTTAAAAAATCTCCAGATCTATCCTGGAGATTTTTTATTACAAATTTCTAAGAACATCTACGCATTCGCCTGTGCAAACCTTGCGCTGACAACGTGCCAGCAGATGTTTTTAAAAAACGCTTCGATGTAATCAACTTTTTTTAGGCCATATTGAATCATATAGGAATGTTCAAAAACATCCATAACTAAAAGTGGTGTTGCGCCAGTCATATGCCCTTCGTTATGTTCATTAATCCACACGTTATACATCGTACCGGTAACATCATCTTGATATAGCACGACCCAACCGATTCCCCGCATTGCACCAGTTGCACGAAAATGCTTTTCCCATCTTTCAAGCGAACCAAACTGCTGAACAATTTTTTTGCCAAGTTCACTTTCCTTTTCTAATGTCGAACCACCTTTCATCATATTTTCAAAATACAATTCATGGAGTCGCATCCCATTAAACTCCCAACCGAATCTGCGCATAACCTCTGCATATTCCGGCGTGGCCGTCTTATCTTGATCCAAAAGATTTACAATTGTATCAACCGCCTTGTTTGTATTTGCCACATAACCTTCATACAAGGTGAAATGATTTTTAAGTAGTTCATCTGAAAAACCATCCAAACCCAGCAGATGATCAAATTTTTTTGCTTCGTAAACCATATCATATAGCATATATCATGAAGCATGTATCAAAAAATACGCACTGCAGATATTTTTATTAATTAATTTTTAGCAACGCAACTATTACTACACAGCGAGTTTACTTTTTCTTCCCAGCATATTCTGGGAGAGTAAATCTCCAAAGATAATCCTTGCAATGTTTGGCATAATCAATGCCGATTCTCTTGCTTTCTATCACATCAACAACCTTCTTGCCACGCTCGATCCATAACAATTCCCCTTTCGTCACATCCCACCCATTAAGTTTGCGATCTATCTGCAATTGTCGGCAAAGTTTTCCTGGTCCATTGGTTTTTTTGTAATCAACACCTTCTATTTTTATCCCTCTAATCATAACTGCAGCAGGAAAATCTTTTTTCTCAGTAATAATATTGAGCACATTGTACATTCCATATACAAGATACACGTACGAATGACCAGCTGCTCCATACATAATTTCAGTTCTTGGCGTCCTGCCTTTAGAGGCGTGATTCGCCAAATCATCCTCACCCATATATGCTTCCACATCAGTGATAACAGCGCGAATTTCTTTTTTTCCAATCCTGCGAACCAAAACACAGCCCAACAATTTCTTAGCAACATCCAAAGTGTTTTGCTTATAAAAATTTTTGCCTAGAATCATTTTTTTGTTCCAATATTTTTTTGATAAATCTCTAGCATTTTTTGAGCACAAATAGGAGCTGTGTAATTTTCTTTGGCAATTTTTTCGGCATTTTCTGAAAATCGCTTTCTGAGTTCCACATCATTTATCAATCTTTCAACAGCACTTGCAAATTCATCTTCATTTTCCTTTACCAATAATCCAGTGATTTGATTGCCAACAATGTCTATCGCACCTGTTGCTGCCACAGCTACAACAGGAAGACCCAAGCACATTGCCTCAGTTAAAATCATCCCCTGTGTTTCTGATTTTGAAGCATACACAAAAATATCAGCAGCTGCGAAAATATTTTTTGTAATTTCTCTTTGCACAATCCCTGAAAAAACAACTTTATTTATCAATCCAGCATTAACAATCATTTTTTTAAGTTTTGGCAATTCTTGTCCTTCCCCAGCTAAAATAAACTTCACCCTGTTAAATTGCTCCGCACCGCGATCTATCGCGGATTTAACAGGGTAAATTTTTTCATTTTTTTTCAAAATTTTAATAACTGCTCGCACCAAAAATTCAACATTTTTTTCTGTTGTTAATCTGGAAAGAAGCAGCAGCGCCACTTCATCATCTTCAATACCAAACTTTTTTCTCGTTCCAACCCTATCAGTATTTTGAAAAAAACTTTCTTCAACACCTGTCGCAACTGCTTGAATATTTTCATTTCGCACTCCCCAATCAGTTATTATTTTTTTGACTGATTTGGTTGGCACAATAATCTGATCGCACCTGTTTGCGTATTTCACGGCGTTTTTAATCGTCCACCAAGCAGCCAATTTTCTGGGAATAAAAGGTGCAAAATGTGCGTATTGATCATACAATGTGTGCCACGTGAAAATAAGCGGCACATTTTTTTTCTTTGCCCATCTTCTTGCTTGCCATCCCAACAAATTTGGATGTTGAGAATGAATCACATCAATTTCTAAACTTTCCAAAATCCTATCGATACGGTAGGAATATGGAATTGCAATTGGAAAACGAATATTTTTAAATTTCAAATCCAAGGCAGGATATCTGAAAACATTCTTATTTTCATCAACATAATCCTTAAAATCAGGGGCAAAAATATACACCGTGTGGCCGAGTTTTTCAAATTCCCTGCGAAAACTTTCAATCGACATCGAAACGCCAAAAGGATTAGGGAGGTAATTATTAGTGAAGATAGCGATGTTCATAATACTTTAAGCCATCAATAAAAATAATATTTGAGAGATTCAATATGTTTCTCAATTTCTAATTTCTAATATCTAATTTCCAATAAAATTCTAATATCAAAATGTCAAAAATTTGGGAATTGGGAAATTGGACATTGATTAGAAATTAGTAATTTGATATTGGAAATTTGAAAATAGCAACGAAAACACAAGACAACCTGCGTCAAAAATCTTAATTTACTTCTAAAAACTCCAATATATCCCTAAACACGTGCTCGTTTTTAATATCCGAAATGAAAGTATGATATGCTTTTTCAATATATTTTTTCTTTTTTATTTCAGAGCCAACTTTCTTATAAATATTTTCCAAGCTATTTTTTTGAACAATGTGATCGTGTGTTGATTGCATAATAAGAATAGGCTGAGTTATCAGCTCCAGATTCTTTCTTGAATCCTTAATTAAGGAAAAAGTTTCTAGTGAACTAGAAATTGGATAAGACTGATATGAAATCAATCTTGTAATGGTGGTTGAAACACCAAAAGTCGGAGGATAATATTTTTTGTGATATTTCTTAAACATTTTTAATGTTTTTGCAAAAGACACAACAATCTCTTCGTATCTCAATCTATACGGCGTGGCCATTAAAATCAATCCTGCGATGTTTTTTTCTTTTTTGGCAAACTCCATCGCCAGATTTGCACCGATTGAAGTCCCTCCGACATACACCTTCTCGCAAGTTTTTTTCAATTCCGCATAACCATTTTCAATATCCAAAATCCAATCTTGCCATTTTATTCCTTCCAAATCTTTTGGCACACTTCCGTGTCCAGCAAGTTGAATTCCCAAGACCGTGTAGCCATTTTCATTGAGATATTTTCCCAATCTTCGCACTTCATATGGCGTTGATGTCCAACCATGCACAAGCAAAATTCCTTTACCATTATTGCCCACGAAAAAAAACGGCTGATTCACAAGATGCCGTTCTTCTTTGTATAAAAGCCTTGGATCCGCAAAAAGCACACTTTTTGCCTTTCCCATGGCCTTTCCTGCAAATTTTACAAGTCTTCTCACCATAATATTATTTCTTGATTTTACGCTTAATCAAGCTTTTTTGCAAGAAAAAAAGGGGCCACTCCATAGAGCATCCCCGAATGCATTATTTACAGACAATCACTATGCCATGATTAACTCTGGCCTCCTTTCATATTTTTTTCTTTTCATATGTTCCTTTTCCGAGGTCAAGAACCAAATACCCGCCTCCGATACCAACCGTACCAGTTGGTGCAGGAATAAGCACGGCTCCCAATTCTCTTATGATCGTTGGTATATTTTTTCGTTTTCGAAAATATATACCCAATTCTCTGACAATATGTACATCTCCCTTTGTAAGCGCAAAGAAGAACAGATCCACAAAGCACCTAAAAGGAAAAAGAAGAATTCTACCATAAACATTGACCATGATTCTCATGAAAAACAAGTTTATCCAAGAATGATAGTGTCCGAAGAATATAAATTTTATTTTTTCACGATTTTCCCGAATCAATCCAAGCAACTCAACATCATCAAATGAATCAGGATCATGAACCAATAAAATTGTGGGAATATCTTCCTTGAGATCTTCTCTCATTCTGCCTAAAAATATTTTCTTCTCGGCATCAAGATCAAAGTCGCGAGCCTTTTCTTCGGAAAAAATGTACGGCACGAAAATAAGCTTGGAATTATCTTCATAAAATGAGCAATATAATTCTTCTGCTTCCGTAAAAACAAGGAAGTTTTTTATGGCCTGCCAGTTAATACCTTTCTCTGCATCAGTGCAAAGTGGCAAGTCATACCCAGATTCATGATTCCCAAGATTAAAAAAAGCCAATATCAAACCGAGTTTTTTCATGATGTATGCTTTCAATTCAAGTGCCTTTTCCAAATCCTCCGTTGTGTTCATGCCCCGTTCAGTTCTTCGTGATTCCATAAAATCGCCGTTGAAATATCCGACTTTGATATTTTCCTTCTTTACAACAAGCCGGATGCTTTCAAGCATTTTTGCCTCTTTTTCTTTATCCTCAAATTTCTTTGCGAAATATTGGATAATTATTTCAATAAAATTCCTTTTTTGAGTCAAAAACTTCTCAACCCGAAAAGGAGCCAGATGCCAATCCGAAAGTAATATCTTCATTGTGTATCCTCCCTTGAAATTAGATATGTAAAAGAACGATAAACAATACAATTAATTCTGCAAAAAGTCAATGGTACTGCTCATTAACAATATTCAACAAGAAATTCCACTGCTAAAATTTCAGGATATTTTTCAAGGAAAATTTTCCAAAGATATGATTGACTGGCATAAAGGGAGATTAATTGTTTTTTCTTTGCAAGTTCCACAGGTGAAAGTTTAACTATTTTGGAAATATTTTTTTCAGGCATTCCAAAAAGTGGAAGCTTATATTTATCTATAATCTCATTTGAAAATGTTGTGAGAAATAATTTGGGCCCTGCCGCCTCGGCCTCACGCACAATCTGAACAACGCAACTCGAAAGTGCGACATGATCAGGATGTCCCGTTATTCCATCGGAGAACATCGTATAAATAATATCCGGCTTCATTTCATTAATATATTTTTTCAGATTTTCAATAATTTTTTTCTTGTTCCATCCAAAACGCATATCTGAAATTTCCATGAAAATCAAATCTTTCACTCCAAGCCTATCAGCAATTTCTTTTGCCTCTCTCTTTCTTGTTTCAGCAAGTCTTGTACTGGGCTTCCTGAAAATACCCAACCAATAAACAACAGCTTTTTGTGCAAACAATAAGATTGGAAATTTTCCCGCGAGTCTGAACATTTCATAAAAATTTTTTGGGGATCTTTTTGTGGCCTCTCCTCCTCTCTCGCCAAAACTGGCGCAAACCCAAACAACTTTGTCGCCATTAGTAAGATGGCGCAGAATCACTCCGCCAGCAAAAATCGTTTCATCGTCAGGATGAGGGAAAATAAAAAAGACTGTCATACATGAGGTTTTTAATTCCTAACGCATAATACAATCTTAAAGCATTATTCTGTCTTTTTTGAAAAATTCCTACTCCACAAACTTCCCTGACTGTTTCTTTTTATAAAGCGTGATGACAATAAAAGAAACGATTGCCACAGCAGCAATGATCCAGCCAATCCAGCTGATATATTGTTTCATTTCTTTCCAAAGATAACCATAGAAATATCCCATTGCAACCAAGGTTCCACTCCAAACAAAACCACCAAGAATTGAATATTTCACAAATTTTTTGAAATCCATTTTCACAATTCCAGCTGCTGCAAAGGTTGCCCAACAAAGCCCTGTGGTTGATTTGACTGCAAAAATTGTTTTACCACCGTGAGCCTCAAAATATTTTTCCATCCTCAAAACCAAACTTTCCGTGATTCCCATATATTTTCCAAATCCACGCACAAATCCAATTCCCCATTTATACCCCGCTCCATACAAAAGCACGTCTCCGATAATATCCCCCAAAATTGAAAATAGCAAAACCACCGGCCACGCAAAAGCGCCAAGTGACGCCAGCATCGCAGCAATAATAGTCGCCACTGGCCCTTCAACAATCATCAAAGGCAACATTGCCCAATAGCCATAGTGCCGCAAGAATTCAAAAATGTATTGTCCTGTTTGTTCCATATCCCTAATTATATCTTAAATACCTCTTTTATTCAAGGATTTATCAATAATGCTTGCTATTGACAAATTCCCAAAATAGGAGTATGCTGTTTTGTTACCTTAAAAAAGGGGTAACCAGCCACCTACACCTATAAAAAGTTTGCCGTCAGGCAAACTCAAAAAAGGAGGCTGATATGCAATTTATTCTAACAAACGATCCGGCGATGATTAATGCATATTTTCGCATACGTTATGAGCGCTATGTTGAAGAGATGCAGGCAGAGCCAGAAAATGAGGAGCGATTAGAGAAAGACAAATATGACGCCAACAACTGCTGCCACTACATTATTATGTATGACAAGCAAGTTATTGGAGGCTGTCGTCTTATCGATCGCAGAAGAGCAAGGTTGCCTGTTGAGGATTTTCTTTTCCCACAACACAGCAACCTGCCACTGAATTGTGTTGAGTTGTCTCGGTTTACTATTTCTCGAGAATATCATCTCAATGTTTTTCAAAAGATTATGTTTCAACGAGAATTTAATGATTATATTTTCTCAGTTGGAACACAACTTGGGTTTTCAAGTTTTTTTGCAAATATTATCGTCGCTTGTGCGCGTTTGCAACGCCTAGTTGACCCAAGAGTCGAGATGAAAATAATTGGCAACAAAAATTTTCGTCTCGGTGCAGGGGAACTCATCCCTGTTAAATTTTCAAAGAAAGCCTAGCCCCATCGGCATCACACAAAGTGTTTGTTGTGGCATAATATGGGGCTCACAACATTTCGGGGATTGCTTAACGCGGTCTCCTTTTTTTATTTAAAATACCCGTCCGATTCCACTCTTGGTGCAAGACAAACAAAAAATCCCCTCATTAAAGCGGAGATTTCTTTGTTTGTAGCCCAAGTTAGGTTGAACTGGAACCCTATTATTAAAGAGCTTAATGAATGGGCTATATTCAGAAAACAATTAGAAACTGCCGATGTTTATTCTTGAAATGAGTATTCTATATCTGCCAGTGAGGAATGGAATTTATGCAAAATACTTAAGGTTGAGCTAAAAGCTATGTTTACTAATATATTCAAACAGGGGTCTCATGTATTCATCAAGTCTAATATCATTTTTGTTAAAAAAATCATTAAGAGATTTTTTATCTTTATTCAAGATAATAATATCTCCAAACTCAGGCAGTTTGTTGTTTTTCTTCAAATACAAAACAAACTCATTGTATTTTTCCATAAATTCCTCACTTGTTTCATTGAGTTTTACTTTATATGTAACGGTCATCTTATTAGTTGGACCACCCTCCTTAAAATAAGCAAGTCCAAATGTTTCAATTCGCTTACTGTCATCAATATTGATGCCCAGTTCTTCTTCGAGTTCCTTTTTTATATTATGATTCAAGTCAAAAATATCATCTCGCAAGTCATTGTTATCAATGCCACCACCACAGAGCTGATGTATTTCACTGCGAGAAGTTTGATTCCCCATCTTGCCAAAAATAATCTTTTCGTCTGATGTTTCCACTAATGCCGCAGTATGAATAATATGCACTCCATTTTCTCCAAGAGCATCAATATTCTGACAATAAAGGTAATGTGCATAATCAGTTTTTTCAACCAAAATATCAATACGGTCTTCAAATTCCTCTTTTTTTGTCACAGTGAAAACCTCTCCTCGTTTATAATTTTTTCCACTCTTGATAAGTTCATCCCAATAAGCATCAACCTTATCCTGAATATCCAATGGCAGGATGACGCACTTATTGCTAAAGCGGACTATAATTTTTTTTGCAATTGGCGAAATAATAAAATTCTTCATAATTGTAATATAAAGTTAACATCAAACAGTTAAAAATTCCAGCTAAAATGAGACAAAACAAAAAAGAGGCCTCAAATAACCTCTTTTTTATGAGTGTAGCCCAAGTTAGAAATTCTTGGAACCCTTTAATTCAAGAGTTAAAAGAGTGGGCTTTGTTTAGAAATAGAATTGAAACTGCAGAAGTTTATGCTTGAAACGAGTATTTTGCATCTGCCAGTGAAGAATGGAACATAAAAAAAGACGACCTCTAGGTGGGTCGTCGTAGCTTCTATTGAAGCAACCGTTTGATGCATTTATTCTTCTTTTGAAAGTTCAAGACCAGCATGGTAAAGGAAGTCCTTCACTTCATTGAAGCTCTTGGCTCCAAACTGTGGGAATGAGCGCAAGTCTTCTTCTGTCTTGCGAACTAAATCCCGAACCTTTATGATGTTATTTTCTTTCAGACATCTCTGGGTTCTTACGGAAAAATGCGGAATGTCCTCTATGATGTATTCGTGCATGTCGCGGACAAGCGATTTCCACACCTCCCTGTTTGTACAAAATAGAGCTTCCTCATTCAACTGCTTGAGCATCCTTGTTTTGTTCAGCTCTTTCTCGACACTATCTCGCGAGCTGTATGCCTCTGTCAAATCCTTTCTTTGACGCGCTATTATTGCTTCCAAATGAGACCTGTAGAGCTTTTTGAAAACATTGCTGTTCGCAGGATGCCGAAGAATTCGCAAAGCTTTTTCTTCAAGCTGACCTACGCGACTTTGCGAGATGTTTAGTATATCTGCAATTTCTGCCCGTGTTGCTTCCTGCCCATCAAGTCCGAAGCTCATGTGTAAAACCTTGATGTGTTTTTCTCCGAGCCGTGAGGATAGAAGTTCTTCGATAGCGTGGATGTCGTGCTCCCTTATGGGAAGCATGTCTTCATCGGAATATTTGCCAATAATGGCATGGGTAAATTTCACATATCCTTTAAGATTATTTTCCATAATGCTCTCCCTTTCTAATCCTCTTCACGAGGTTCCAAATTGTTTTTTAGAGCGCGTTTCGCGAGCTGTTTCATACCGTCTTGCTCGGAGAGAGCAGTCACTTCCTCCCGCGAAAGCATTTTCAGTGTGAGCATGAAATCGAAGACATTCTCGTGGATGTCCCTGTTGCAGAGAGCTGCGAGCATGTGCTTCTTCAACTCTTCCATGTCATCATTTTCACTGGATATACTTTCGAAACTTTTCATAGCGTCACTGCCAATTTCTCGGTACTTCATGCAGTGAGCATAACCAAGTCTTGAAAGTCGTCCTTCGGGCAGGTATTTCTTGAAAAAATACTCACGGCTCATGGGCGAAAGTTTGTCGATAACTTCGAGTATATCACTTTCGCTGGTGTGTTCGTGCTGAAGGAAAAGCTTGTTGACCTTGTCGCTGTGGCTCCTTCCGATGCCGAAGGCAAACAGAAAGTTTTTCAGGTCAATCATGGAGAAGGCATAGTCACTATCGTGAAGAACCTTGAAGAAATCTTTCGTGTGCGTGTCTGCAAGTGTTGAACCCATCGAAGTGAAAAGTTTAATCCAGTGAGGAATTTCCTTGCAATCGTTTCCGTCTTCAGAAATCCTTTTCTTGATTTCATTGTCGACTTTCTGCGCCATTGTGGCAGGCGCAAGCACGAGTGCAACAAGTGCTTGAAGGGATGCATTTTCAACCGCTACTGTAATGAAAGAATTTCTCTTTTCCACTAATTTTTTGTCCATGACATTCTCCTTTTCGTGGTTGTTTGGAATATGTGAATTGAATATTCTTTTGTTCAGGTACAACGCATAAGAATAGCATATTTTGGCTAATTAGTCAATACAAAAAAGAGGCTTTACAAGCCTCTTTTTGAAGAGTGTAGCGCCAAGGGGAATCGGACCCCTGTTACCAGGATGAAAACCTGGTGTCCTAACCACTAGACGATGGCGCCATTATTTAAATAAAAAAAGCTCAAAAAGCCTTTAAAACAGTAACAGTGGATAGTTTAACACAAACAAAAAATAAATCAATAGTTTAACTATTTTCGCTCTTCTTCCTGCACCACTTCAAGCAGCTTCTTTTTGGCTCTATTGATGAGTGTTCCGACTGTGTTAACGGGTTTTTTGAGAATTTTTCCAATTTCTTCGTAAGAATATTCGTCAAAATATCGCATCTGCAAAACTTTTTGATACCTTGCAGGAATTTTTTTCAAAGCGTAGTCTATTTCTTTCACGATTTCTTGATGCTCCATTTTTTCTTCAGGTCGCTCTTCATTTGTTGCTGTGTCCAATTTGTCCTTGCTTGTTGAAATGTCATCCCAAGAAACTGTATATCTCTTGCTTTTTCTTTTCAAAAAATTCACTGACTCGTTGTGCGCGATACGATATATCCAAGAAGAAAATTTTCGTGCAGTATCAAAATGTTCAATGCTTTTATATGTCTTGGAAAAAACATTCTGCAAAATATCCTCAGTTTCATCTCTGTTTCCAACCAAATGAAAAATATAGACGAAGAGTTTTTTTTGATAACGAGCAAAAAGTTCCTTGTATGCTTCCCTGTTTTGCGCGCGGATAACAACGATAAGATCATTGTCGCTCAAATCTTTCAAGCGATCCAAATCAGCATTTCTTCTGAAAAAAATTGGGCTGTCTTGTTGCACCAAAACTTCTTTCAGAATTGTCTGCGAATCAGAATTTTTCCAGGACAAATCGTTCTTACGTCTAAAGAGAATTGGTTGTTTGGCAGCGCCTTGCAAAAGCGCAGTGCTGCGCAAAATCGGCTTTTTGATTAGGCTTTTCATTTTCGTTGCCATATGGTAAAATCGCTTAACGATTATTACTACTACGCGAAACGTCTGAAAATTATTGTGTCCCAAAGCCATTAATTGGAAGTTGAATACTACAATAATACCATACTTATGTCAAATACCCTAATACTTTCCATAGAAACCTCCTGCGATGAAACAGCTATCGCTATTTTGTGCAGTTCAAAAAAGGGGCTCAGGGTTCTTACAAACCAAGTTTCATCTCAAGTAAAATTACATGCCAAATGGGGCGGAGTTGTGCCAAATCTTGCAGCCAGAGAACACCTCAAAAACTTCCCCAAGCTTCTGAAAATGGCTCTGGAAGAGGCGCAAATAACGCCAAGCCAGTTGGATGCAATCAGTGTCACAAGTGGTCCTGGGCTTATTCCTGCACTTCTAGTGGGGGTTAACTATGCCAAAACCCTCTCCTATCTCTGGGAAAAGCCCCTAATTGGAATTCATCATATTGAGGGACACATCTACGCCAATTTCATAAAACAATTGTCAAATGACGAATTACGATTGGCGATTGAAAATCCAAAAATAACCAATCGAAAATCGAAAATCGAAAATCGAAAATCACCAAAAATTAATTTCCCAATTTTATGCTTGGTCGTATCGGGCGGTCATACACAACTTATTTTAATGAAAGATCATTTGCAATATGAAATAATCGGACAAACCGTGGATGATGCAGTTGGAGAAGCTTTTGACAAGGTCGCCCGCATTTTAAATATAGGTTACCCAGGTGGTCCAGCTGTCGCACGATGTGCGACACAAGTTAAAAGTCGAAAGTTGAAAGTTGAAAGTAATTCAAAATATGAAATAAAATTCCCTCGTCCGATGCTGCACAAGAAAAATTTTAATTTTTCTTTTTCTGGGCTCAAGACTGCTGTTTTATATGAAACGAAAAAGAATCCTGATTTATTGAAAAATAAAAAATATATTGCCGAAGTTTGCCACGAATTTCAACAAGCCTGTATAGATGTTCTTATTGCAAAAACCTTGAAAGCTGCTGAGCTTTACAATCCTAAAACAATTTTACTGGCCGGAGGCGTCAGCGCCAACACCGAACTTCGCGAGCAATTGCAAATCGCAATTCAACAATCTCTGCCAAATACCAAATACCAAATACCAAATACCAATCTGACTGGCGACAATGCTGCCATGATTGCAGCTGCAACATCTTTTCGCTGGGAAAAAATGTCAGAAGTGCAAAAGAAAAAGGCTCTTGATGGTTGGAAAACAATTCAGCCAGCTGCCAACTTGAAAATGAAATAGATATGTGCAAAGATAGATATAGATATACCATGATACTAGCAACTTAAAAGGAGGGTCGACATGAGACCTAAAATGAGCACGATTGCAAGAATGCTTTATCAAGTCTATGTGGTTACTAATGGAGATCCCTCACTAATCAGATCCATCAATGAATGTGCTGGCATATTTAAGAAAGATGTAGCAATGAATGCTACAGGCCATTACATTCAACAGCTCGGAGAAATATTTTCCGACAGCAAAGATTTGCAACCTCAAATTCTCCTGTCAACATTCATAACGGAGACTCTCGGAAAAGACATTGAATTATTTGTGTTGCAAATTCAAAAGTCCTCACTTTCGCAGGAGCTAAGAGATGCGATAATTGAGGAATTAACGCAACCCTAAAAAAAGGGCGATTGTATCACAATCGCCCTTTCCGCATTTACATTCTTGAAAAATATCCCTTATCCTGCTAAGATAGATACATATTAAAGCTTTTATATAAAGAAAAAACATGAAAGAACTTCCAAAAATATATGAACCGCAAAAAGTTGAGAATGAAATTTATGCGCGCTGGGAAAAGAGCGGTTTTTTTGCGCCGGAAAATCTGAAAAATACGAGTGGGAACTATTGCAACATTCTTCCACCACCAAATGCTAACGGCGAACTGCACATCGGGCATGCCAGTGGATACACTGTGATGGATATTTTTGGTCGCTACGCTCGAATGAACGGCAAAAAAACTTTACTTTTGCCTGGGAAAGATCATGCTGGGATTCAAACTCAAGTTGTTTTTGAAAAAAAATTGCAAGCCGAACTTGGACTTTCTCGCCAAGAAATTGGACGAGAAGATTTTTACAAAAAAACTTATGCCTTTTGTATTGATCGCGCCAACTATATGCGTAGCCAAGAAAAAAAGATTGGCATCTCTGCTGATTGGTCACGAGAAAAATTCACGCTTGACCCTGATGTGCTCAAAACCGCACTTGAAACTTTTGTGAAAATGCACGAAGACGGTTTGATTTATAAAGGTAAAAGAATCATCAATTGGTGCCCGCGCTGCGGCACTGCTCTTTCTGATGTGGAAGTTCTGCACAAGGAAACTCCTGGGAAATTATATTTTATCAAATATCCAATTGAAAATTCAAACGAATTTATTACAGTTGCAACCACGCGTCCTGAAACAATGTTGGGAGACACTGCAGTGGCAGTTAACCCCAAAGACAAACGCTATTTAAAATTAGTTGGAAAAAATGTTGTCCTGCCATTGCAAAACACAATCATCCCAATCATTGCAGACAAGCGCATTGATTTATCTTTTGGAACTGGGGCTGTAAAAATCACACCCTCACACGATCCTCTCGACTGGGAAATCGGCAAGGATCACAAACTAGATGAAATTCAAATTATTGATGAAAAATCACTGATCACAGAACTTGGCGGAAAATATGCAGGACTTACCACACATGAAGCAAGAGAAGAAATTGTCAAAGATTTAGAAAAATTAAACTTACTAGAAAAAATTGAGGAAATGACGCACAGCGTTTCAATTTGCGAACGTTGCAAAACCATCATTGAACCTTTGACTTCAAGTCAGTGGTTTATTAATGTTGATGCTAAAAACTTTTCATTAAAAAAGAAAGCGATTGAAGCTATCAAAAAAAATGAAATTGAAATTTTTCCAAATAATTTTCAAAAAATTCTCATCGACTGGTTTGATAATATGCGCGACTGGTGCATTTCTCGCCAAATTTGGTGGGGACCACAATTCCCTGTTTGGTATTGCGAAAATTGCGGTCAAGAAAAATATATTGTTTCACTTGAAAAACCAACTACTTGTCCTCATTGCCAAGGAAAAAAATTAACTCGAGATGAAAATACTTTTGATACTTGGTTTACCTCTGGGCAATGGGCTTACACTACACTAAAATCAAAAGAAAAAGATTTTGAAACTTTTTATCCAACAAACACAATGGTTATGGGACGCGATCTTCTATTCTTCTGGTCATCGCGAATGATAATGATGAGTCTTTATACGACAGGAAAAATACCTTTTAAAAATTTATTTTTCACTGGACTAGTGCTGGACAAAGATGGACACAAATTTTCCAAATCAAGAGGAAATGGGATTGATCCACTCACTGTTATTGAAAAATTTGGCGCCGATGCATTGCGTATGAGCCTTATTATGGACTCTGCTCCTGGTCAAAACTCACGTCTATACGAAGAAAAAATTGAAACCTTCAGAAATTTTGCCAACAAACTTTGGAACATTTCGCGCTATTGCCTCTCACAAGAAAATTTCAAATTAGTTGAAGAAATTTCGAAGGAAGATATAAACTCTGAAGCAGACCGCTGGATTACTGACAGCTTAAACGAATTAATCGGAAAAACAAATCAACTATTTGAAAGCAAACAAATCTCTGTTGCAGCTGATTTATTAAAAACTTTCACTTGGAATTCATTTGCAGATGGATATATTGAAGCTCAAAAAATAGAAAAAAACGACAAGATGCTGGGATATGTTTTAGACAAATTGCTCAAATTGTGGCATCCTTTTATTCCATTCGTGACGGAACACATTTGGACTTTGGCAGGAGAGAAGGAATTGCTGATGATTTCTGAATGGCCAGCTTACGAAGAAAACAAGCAGGCAAAAACCTCTTCATATTTTCCATTTGTATTATCACTCAACAAAACAATACGAAATGTCAGAAAAGAAAAAAACATAGAATCCGCCAAAAAAATAGAACTTTGGGTAGAAACAACTTCTGAATTATCCAAAAAAGTAATATCAAACAACGCAGATTTTATAAAAAAATCAGCAGGAGTTTCTGTTATCAAATTTAACGAGATACTTATTGGCGATTTCATTCAGAGAGTTGTGGGAGAATGTATCATAAAAATTCCGCTTGATGGTCTTGTTGATGTTGAAAAAGAAAAAAACAAAGCTGAAAAAGAAATAGCTAACCTTGAAAAATTTATCGCTGGCTCAGCAGCAAGACTTGGCAACAAGGAATTTGTGTCCAAGGCTCCTGAGCAAGTGATTTCTCAACAAAAAGAAACTCTAGCCAAAAAACAAGTTGAATTAGCTGAGCTCAAAAAGCATTTAGCATCTTTGCAATAAACATCAAAAATGATCTTTGTAGATTCGTATTAATTTCGTAGTTTAGTATTGGTTCTATGCATAAACTTGAATCATTTTTCTGGGGAATAATCGCAGCATTGGGCGCGCTTATTGTGGAGCTAATAATTTTTATCGGTTTTTCAATGCGATCCAGCCAGCCATCTAACATTTCTTTTTTGGAGCTTTTTATAATCCCCCAGTTTATTATCATCGGGGTTTTTGTGGAAGAAGTTTTTAAATATATTGTAATTTCCAGGCGAATAGAAATGTTGTCTCTTGGAAGATCATATCTTACAAATTCATTTTTGGTTGGTCTTGGATTTTTTTCAGTTGAACTGATTTTAATAATAGCAACAGGTATTATTCCTGATGTTAAGTTTTTAGCTGAAATTGCAACCATCCACATTGGAACTGCCGGTCTTATTGGATATATCACTGCAATAAAAAACCCAAAAAGGCTAAGCACGGCTATCCAAGCCATAATGCTAGTCGTTTTTTTCCATAGCGCATATAACCTTTTAATCCTAAATCGCACGCCTATCTTAAATTACGCAATTTTTGCCTTACTTGGACTTTTGATTCTTATTAATATTATAAATTTCATCAGGATCAACAAAAAACTTAACTCGTAGCTCTTGAGTGACGGGTCTTGCGCGGGACTGAAAATCATCATATAATATTCATATAACTTAATTTTTAAACAGGGGGAAATCAGTGGTCATTTTGATCAAGGGTTTACATAAAATTTATTATGTTGAAAACAAAAAAATCATTTTTTGAGCGCGTAACTGGAGCAACATCAATTGAGCCAGACGAGCGAAGAGAATCGACTATGCCTATCTATGCCGAAGAGGAAGAAACTGAAATGATTATGAACGCTCAACCTCAACGCTCTGTTTTTGTGGAGGAAGAAAATTTTTCTTCTGACGCAGAAGGTCAGCTCACAATTGATGTATACCAAACTGACACCGAAATTGTTATCAAATCAACCATTGCAGGTGTGAAGCCTGAAGATTTGGATGTTTCGATTAACAACGATATGGTAACCATCAAGGGAGAAAGAAAGAACGAAGAAATTGTAAACGGCGAAAACTATTATTACCAAGAATGTTATTGGGGTCATTTCTCACGCTCTGTTGTTCTTCCTGTCGATATCATTTCTGACAAAGCAGAAGCATCACTTAAAAATGGCATCTTAACTATCCGTCTACCAAAAGCAGACACAACAAAAATTAAACGTATTCAAGTTCGCGGATTCTAAAGACAGGTTCCAGGTATTAGGTTCTAGGTGCTAGGTTTATATAAAAAAGAAGACAGGTTGTCTTCTTTTTTATTTAATTAATAAAAAATTCTAGAGACTAATACCTAGAACCTAAAACCTGCCTTTACTCTTGTTATATTCCAAATTTTGCAGTATGCTAAACTTATGCGTAAATATTCTTATATAGCATTTTTAATCGTAATTTTTCTTACAATTGGCTGTGCAGTTTCAGCTGCCGAAGACCAAGCTGTAACAAAAATAGCCAGCGTTCCAACCACAACACTTTCTGTTGATCAATATTCGGAAGTTGTGTCGGATGATCTGCTTAATAAGTGGGTTTTTTATACCACTTCTTTTTCACTTTCACCAAGCGCAAAAGGAGAATTTGAAAATTCTTCATTTTGTCCGGTTAACAAACTTTTTTGTGAACTCACACTCACCAAAATTCAGCGCCAACACCTGCAATTATCCTCTCAGCCAAACATAGACACACAAACTATTCAATCCTACCTTGAAGATTTGGCGAGAAAAGTAAATAAAGATCCGATAGATGCAAAATTTAAAGTGGAAAATGGCAAAGTTGTCACTTTTTCAGAATCTCAAAAAGGAATAACTCTCAACATAGAAAAAAGTCTCGAAGTTATCACAGATGCTTTAAATAAATACAATTTCAAAACTGAGCAGATCATAGCGCTGCCTTTTGACATAAAAAAATCCGACACAAACTATGGAGATGTTAATGATCTTGGAATCTCATCTCTTATCGGCGAAGGAACTTCTAATTTTAAAGGGTCTCCTGGCAATCGAGTTTTCAACATTAAAGTTGCAACTCAAAGATTTAATGGTCTGCTTATTAAACCAGGAGAGGAATTTTCATTTGTGAAAAATCTTGGCGAGGTTGATGCTGAGCATGGTTATCTTCCTGAACTTGTAATTAAACAAGGTGTAACGGAGCCTGAATTTGGTGGAGGAATTTGCCAAGTTTCTTCAACAGCTTTTAGGGCGGCCATTTATTCTGGCTTAAAAATAACAGCGCGTAGAAATCACGCTTATCCAGTTTCATATTACAATCCACAAGGAATGGATGCTACGGTATATGTTCCTAATCCAGACTTAAGATTTCTTAATAACACTCCAAATCACATATTAATTCAAGCAAGAATAGAAGGTACTCAACTTACTTTTAGCTTTTATGGCACTGATGATGGGAGAAAAGTTACAGTCGATGGACCATATACCACAGACAGACAACCTGATGGCTCACTCAAAGCACACTTCACTCAACATGTTTTCAAAAGTGATGGCAGTGAATTTATCACAGATGTCTTTAACAGTTCATACGGATCGCCTTATAAATATCCACATCCGGGTGGACCGACCCTCAGTGCCAAACCATCAAATTGGTCCGAAGATGAGTGGAAAGCATACAAAAAAACATTGCGTGATATTGCAAGAGCCGCTGAAAAAAACTAACCAAGATATTAAATATGTGGATTGACTAAGTGTAAGAAAGCTGATATACTTGGCTAGTTGTTAAAAAATTGGGTTATTAGCTCAGTTGGTAGATTCGCCAGCTGGCGAACTCTTAAGCCGACGGTCAACTATAAAAATATGTACTTTGCATACGCTATAAAAAATAGCTTGAATGAAAAAATTTACATAGGCCAAACAAACGACATAAAAACAAGGTTATTGAGACATAACGGCATACTGAAAAATAAAAATACCTCGTATACAAGCAAAAATAAGGGCGAATGGAAACTGGTTTATAATGAAAAATTTGAAACAAGGAAAGAAGCAATGGACAGAGAAAAACAACTGAAAAGCTTCCGTGGTAGAGAATTTATAAGAAACAAGATAAAAGAACTAGAAAAATAAATATGCGTCTATAGCTCAGTTGGTAGAGCAGCGGCCTCTTAAGCCGACGGTCGTAGGTTCGAATCCTACTGGACGCACAAAGGTTAGTGACGGGGTGAAAATCCTGCATAACCCACCAGTTCCCTTGCAGGGAATTAATATGCCCTCATAGTTCAATGGATAGAACACAAGCCTTCTAAGCTTGTTATGTAGGTTCGATTCCTGCTGAGGGTACATGTTGAGAAATTTTTAATTTTTAATTTCTAATTTCTAAACAAAAAGAAGTTTTTTTATTTAAATATGGCGGGTATCGTCTAGCGGCTAAGACATCGGTTTGTGGTACCGAGAATCTGGGTTCGATTCCCAGTACTCGCCCAGCACATATTTCACAAAAAATTCGAGACATTTTGCGCCTTTAGCTCAGCTGGATAGAGCGATTGTCTTCGGAACAATAGGTCGGGAGTTCGAATCTCTCAAGGCGCACAAATATTTTAAAAACCATCGTTAGATGGTTTTTAATTTTTGCTGAGAGTTTTTCCAATAATAAAGTCCTAGTAATCTTTAAAAATATCCTTTATCCCTTTACTTTCGCTAACGTTTTCTTGTTTTCGCATCTCGACGTCTGAAAGTGCCTTGTTAAAAACGCTCTCCTTGAAAACCACACCTTTATTTTGTGCATCCAAAAATTCCTGTTTTTTTTCCGCGCTCCATTGTCCTCCTGATAAGCTCCTTTGCCATACATAAACACTCAATAAAATCACTATTGTCAAAAAAACAAAGAATACCGTTTTATAAATTTTTTGCCAAAAAATTACAACCGTAGAAAAAAGCTGCCCATTGTTCGTTGTTAATTTTTTAAAATCAAATTGCATTTACCCTGTTAAATAAGATTTGGACTCTTCAATAAAGAGCACCAGCTTATTTAAATTAATTCTTATTTTTTCACCTTATTATTCCAAATCTTAATTTTAAAAAATTACTATTTTTTAAAATTATTTAACAGGGTGAATTCTCTTATTATTAATTCGTATAAAATACCACCCCCAAAGAAGCTGCTAGCTCTCCCCTTTTTAAGGATTTTTCAGGTTGTTTGCTTGTGACAGATGACGATCGTGAAAACATTCCAACAGTTGCGCTATTCACAGTTGAAACATTCGCTTCTTCTTTATTGATTTTAATTTCAATAATATCAGCGTAGTATTCAAATTTTTCGAGCAAATCAATAAATTCAATGATTGAGTTATAACTTCCATTTAGACTTATTTTCATTTCAAGATAATCAGCGCTTGGCAGATTCGCAACAAGGGTATCCTCGACAGCGGCAGCTGTTGCTGTTTTTGTTTGAGTTTTTTTAACAGGCGCAGTTTCCTGTTGCACCGCAATTGTTATTTCATTGCCGGTACTATCAGCTAACTTTTCAAGTCTCTCTATCAAAACAACCGCTTTGTCTTTATTCAAAAGCACATCCATCAAATCTCCGCTTGCTTGCAATGCTTCATATTGTTTTTGTATTTTTGGAAGTTGTTCAATATGCAGCTTCACACTTTCTTGTTTCATTGTTTCTTGCTGAATCTCATCATTAATACTATTTATACGACCAAGTAAGGGAAAAATGGCAAAGTAAACAATACCAACAACAACTGCCACATAAGCCAGTATTGCGATAATTTCACGTTGTTTGTGTAAAAAATTCTTCATTATTTCTCGCCCCGTTAAATTGTTTACCCTGTTGAACTTTTTTATTCAATAGGGCGGTACCCCGCACTATTTAACTAGGGTTTTCTTTAGACAATCCATTTTTATTAAGAAATCCATTTGAAAAACAATATCATTCTTCACAACAAGATTAGATAGTGGAACATTTATATTTTCGTAGCATTCGTTCTTTTCGAGTTCATCCTTAAATTCCAAAAGCACATCGCGGCTTTTGGCTTTTCCAACAAGATATACATTGCGATCTTTTGTTGAAAAATCTGTAACTGCAATTTCTTCTGGCGTGGCAGCACTCAGTTTGTTAAAAATTTCCGCCCAATAAAAATGACCTTCTTGAATTTTCACTAATTTTGAAGCATTCTCATTAACTTGTTTAAATTTTTCTTCATACAAGCTAAGTTCTTGATATTTATCTTGCGACTCAGCTGCTGATTTTGCAGCCAAAGAAGCATTGCGCTCAATAGAAAGCAAATAAAAAATATTAAACAAAATTATAATAAACAAAATTATCGGGAGCAAAAACAAAAATTCCTCACGCAAAATTCTACGAAATAGTTTTTTTCGTTTTAATTCTGTTTTTCTTTGTTTTGGCAATAAATCAAGATATATCTTCATAATGTAATCCTTTAAGAGCGAGTCCTACCGCTGTTGAAAACTGCAACGAGTGCCCTTTTTCAATTATTGGCAAATTTTTACCAAGATTCATATTTATCCATGGATTTCCAAGTTGAATTTCTCTGCCTAATTTTTTCGATAAATACGGCACGATGCCCTTTGTGTTTGCTCCACCACCACAGATTATTATTTTATCAATGCTGTCGGAATATTTAAGTCCTGTTACAAAAAAATCAATGGAGCGTTCTATCTCTTGAGAAAAATTTTCCAAAACTGGCTTTACTGATTTGAAAAGAGTATCATTTTTAAAATCATCCCCAATACCATAGGAAAGTTTAATTTTTTCTGCTTCCTCAAAGCCAATATTCATCCCTTTTGAAATAACATCGGTCAATGATTGTCCACAAAGAGGAATACTCGAAGTAAAACACGGCACACCGCCCTTAGTAACAGAAAAGCTCGTTCGCCTATCTCCAATATCCACAATTAATATTGTTTCCTTTTCATTTTTTTCCAAAAGCAAACTTCTTGCTTGAGCTATTGATTCTATTTCCAAACCAACGGGTTCAAGACCTGCCAATTCCAAAACTTCTATCGTTTGATCAACAGCAGCTTTAGCAATTGCCACTACTAATAAATTTACCTTATTTTTCTCAAAAAGAAGTTCCGCTGGAATTACCTGCCAATCATAATAAACTTGATCAAGCGTAAGCGGGATATTAGCTTCCATTTCCCATTTTACCGCCTCATTAAGCTCATCGTCACTCATTTGAGGAATTGAAACGATGCGTAAGAATGCTTTCGTTTCAGGCAAAGAACAGATTACCTTTTTGGTTTTTATTTTTTCAGGTCCAGCAATTTCAACTGCCTTTTTTATTGCAGCCACAACTTGATCTTTTTGTTGAATCTCCCCATCAACGATAGCGCCATTGGCAAGCATTACTGTAGCATAACTTGCCACATATTCAGATGTGCCATCACTTTCAAGATTAACAATTTTGACAGACAAATCACTCAAATCCAATCCAAAAACATCAAGACTGTCATTAAATATTTTTTTATTAAGAAAAGACATTTAATTCATATAGCATGAATCATGTAGCATACAACATAAAATACGCCCGCTACAAAATTCTTATTACTATTTTTATATTTGTTTATTTATTTTGTATTTTTTAATTCTACACTATTTTATCAATAATTCATAATTTTAGTTCTGCGTTTTTCTGTTTTCTTCTACAATTATTTTGTGTTTTTATAACTCATCCCAAAGATCTATTGCGTATTCCGTGCCAGTTGGAAAATACGGCGGTGGACAATCTAAAAGTTTATTGTTGAAGTTATAAGTTCTGTCATCAAAGCCGCTAACTCCATTAAAAAAGAATGTTTGCAAATATGATGATATCGCACCATTAAACGTCAGTGAGTTTTTTACTCCCGATGTGCCATTAACAATACCCACAAGACCTGTTTGAGCAAGCAAAGCAGCATCCACAATGAAATCCTCTGGGCAATAACTAAGAACTCGTATATCCCTTTGTGCCACCAGCCCGAGCATATTAGCGCAATCATAAGCAGCAAGTCGCAAATTATCATTGCCTATTCCAATATAAATATCTGCTTGATTTGATCCTCCAGACAAATTAGCGGCAGCAATTGTTAATCTTTTATTGTTTATGGAACCCTCAACCCAAATATTATCTTCCACAAAAATTAACCCATTATTAACGATTGGGTAATTTGTTGCGCAAGCTCCACTGCAAGTGTCGCAAGTTCCACTCATATCATTTTTCCAATATTTTGAAATACTATGATTTGTTTCATTGGCTTTGCTTATTGCGCAAATATCATAAGTCCCGTCAACTTTTAAAATAACTCTTCTCCCCCCTGCCTTACCATTACTTGTTGCTATAGCAGAAAAATACTGACCGCTGCCTGCCTGCGCTTGAGCTTTCATATTATCAAGATCAGTAGCAACACCAGAAAAACTAACTTCGGGAACAGGAAACTCCCTACCTCCCATAAAAATGTCACTTCGAACAGGAACGGTTCCTGACGGCCAAGGATATGCGGGAGCAAGATCATCTGCAGGAGTTACTGTTGTATGAACTCCGAAATCCAGAGAACTCCCACCAATAGATGGGTCGTTAAATCTTGCTTTGGCAGAACTAACAACGTTATAAGCTAGTCCATCAAAACGAATTCCGTCGTTAGAATGAATTTTTCCATACACCGTCGATTGATTTCCGAAATTTAAAAAACTGTTAGATAAGAAAGTATACTCACTCCAAGAAGGTCTGCGAAATCTCACCTGCACAGTGCGTTTAATATTTGGCTTATTATTTGTCCAACCTGTTGATGTGACAGTCACAATTGTTGAACCATCTTCTGGAGGATCAACATTTAATTCATATTCTCCAACAGGCATATTTTCTGAATCATTAAATGTTCCAGAATATGGATCAGTAACTCCAATAGGATTTCCATTTTGCCAAAAATCCTCAATTTGAGCCGCAGTTTTTCCTGAAACTTGATGCGCCAAATACCACCTATAATAATAAGCTCCAGCTTCAGCGACCTGAAAGGCTCGCTCGCGCTCAACCCTGTCCTTGCTATATCTTATTTGAGATGAAATATATCCAAGAAGTGAAGTTAAAGTGATTGCAACAATAACAATCATTACCAAGGCCATAGCCAAAGCACTTCCCCTTTTTGTATTTACCCCGTTAAATTCTGCCGTAGGCAAATTATTTAATTGGTTTTTTTTAAATCTAAAATTAATCATAAAAAATTAATGAATTCTATCATAATCATTTAAATTTCTAAGTTCTACAAAAGTTTCCTGTTGAATATTGTCTGGCGCTCTGTTTGGATCGATATTAATTTTTAAAAATATTTTTACCAAACGAATTTCTGAAACATCTGCTGGAGTGTCAACCGGCGGATCATCAGATTCGCCAGTATATGCACTGTCATAATATGAAAACATTGCATCATCAGTTGAGTTAATAATATGGTCAGCCAATTGAAAAGTTTCTGCGTCACCTGATGCATAGGTTACAGGAAAACTATCAGATGGATTTCTAACTCCCATATAAACTTTATTATCCGTCAAATAAATATGCAATCTTTCAGTATCACCATCCTTATCATAATCAGAATACACCACCAAATCATTATCATCAGCTGAAATAATAGGATACGATCCCGCGTCTGATTGTCTGGCTCGCCTGAGATATTGAGTCAGATCTCCCATAGAACGCGAAACAACGAAAGATGACCTGCCCATTTCCAAGGTGTACGCCTTACTCTTCATTGTTTTGGCGAAAACAAGCACTGTCGCTTGCGTACCCAACAAAAAAAGAGCGATTGCAATAAGTGTTTCTACCAAAGTAAACCCGCTTTTCAAATTTTTTTTTCTTTTTTGCATCCTATAATTTTGTTAAACTCACTCCAATGTGAGTCAGGTTGGAAATATTTATTGTTTTAGTGTCTTGATTGTATCCATCAGCTTCAACTTTTAATGTATATTCTTTATTTTCCAAAGTTGCCGCATCATCAGGATAAAAAACAACACCTCTTAATGAGCTTAATTTTTCAGTAAAAATATCGGTTCCTCCGTCAGTTAATGTCACTTTAGCATTTGCAATTGGTGCCATATCTTCTATATCGACAATTGTCAAAAATAATGCGCTAATATTTTTATCAGCCACGCGAAGCGTATGTGTTGTAATACTGTCAGGAACAAGAAAAGCAAGAGAAACAGATGGGTCATAATCTATAAACTCATACTGATCATCAGGGCTCATCAAAATGGAATAATTTCCCGAACTTATATCGGAATATTCTTTTTCTCCAGTAGTCGCATTTGTTGTGCCTGTTTCGTTTGCCATACTAAAAATTTCAACTTCAACTTCATCGTGCCCGATAACCTTTCCTCCACCTATAGTAAACCCGAGATCGCCCACTGGATTACCTTGATAATCAGCAGTTTTTACAATAAGATCTCCCAATTTGTTTTGCAAATAATTATAGGTATTAAGAAAACCCTCAATAACATTAACGTGCCCATAGATAGGAACGAACGTTGGCGAAGAATCCATAGTCTCAATTGTTTCATAACCAGTTTTTGTGATTGACAGATGGGTATCATTGGATATTTTAGCGACGGGTAGCATAATGTGCCCATTAGTATCAGTTTGTATCGTATCATCAATTGGAGGAGACATCGTATTATTTGTTATATGAACAGTTGCTTGCGAGATAGGAAGTAGCGTTGTGCCATCAATAACATTAATTGAAAGAGGAGAACCGCCCACACTAGTTTCAAGTCCAGGTGGCACAAAACGTGACGATGAAGACACGCTTTGCAGTTGCCCATTACTATCATTCCAGGAAACGACTACTCTGACAATTTTGTAATCATTCTGAATTGTATCTGCTGGCCATACACCATCCAAGGGATCATCAATATATGCAACTGAATTAGAAATATGATATGAGCGTCCATTTGCAATCGCATCAGTTTCCTGTGGAAGAATACCATCAACATCAATACTTCCCTCCATCCCAACATCACTATATTCTAGATTTCTAACGATCTCCATTCTTTCATTTAAAAATGCGACAGCAGCTAATCTGTTTTTTGATTCAATAATATATTTTGTACCAAATGTAGCTACAGTATAAAAAGACGTAAAAGCAACCGCAGCAATAAACATCACGATTAAAACCTCTATCAATGAGAAGCCTTCTTTTACTTTTTTTATTTTTCTAAAAATTTTCACTTTATTTTAAATTTACTTAACACTGTCCATCATACTATACATCGGTTGTAACATTGCTACTGCAAAAAAACCAACAGCGCTACCAATAACAACCATCAAAAGTGGTTCGATAACAGCTGATAAATTTTTAGTAATCTGATCAACTTCGTCTTCATAAAATTCTGCCAATTGCAAAAGCACGGTTTCTGTTTTTCCGGTTTCTTCTCCAACCTGCACAATTTGGGATACCAAAATTGGAAAAATATCCTGATTATCGGAAAGCACCTTACTAAGCGCAACACCTTTTTGAATATCCTCAATACTTCCCAGCAGTGCATTTTGATAATAATAATTGGTAAGCGTATGTGAAATTATTTTAAGCGCTTCAACGCTGCCAACTCCACTTTTCAAAAGTGAACTATAAATCCTAGCAAAACGTGCGCAGTTTACTTGTTTAACAAGCGGACTAAAAATTGGAAATTTGATAGAAACCCAGCTTAAGGTTTTTTTGCCCAAGGGTTGTCTCAAGAAATATTGTAGAAAAAGAGTAACCGCAACAAAAACAATAGCCACCAAAAGTCCATTATTTCTTAGCAAATTGCTAAGATTAACAATCATTTGCGTCATAACAGGCAATTCAGCATCCATATCCTTAAACACGCTCAACAATTTTGGCAAAACAAATGTCAACATTATTATTCCAATAATAACCATCACTGCCAAAATTACAGCAGGATAAATCATCGCACCTTTAACCTTGCTCTTCAAATCATGTTCTTTTTCCAACTGAACAGCAACTATTTTCAAAACTTCATCCAAATTACCAGCAGTTTCTCCAACCTTAACCATATTAACAAACAACTCGCCGAAAATATTAGGAAACTTGGCCAATCCCTCACTCAATGCTTTTCCGCTTTGAATTTCTTCATATATTTCCAACAAAATTTTTCTAAATGTTTTGTTTTGAGTTTGCAAAGCCAGATTGTTCACTGCGCGAGAAACAGTTAATCCCGAAGCAACCATAATACTTAAATTTCTAGCAAAAACCATTTTTTCCTTAAGCGGCACACTTTGAAATCTGTCTAAAAATTTCACACTAACACTGTTGGCATCAACTTCTTTCACAAGAGATATTGAAGTAACCAAAAAGCCCTCGCTGCGCAATTGTTGCGCGAGATTTTTTTCATCTTGAGCTACAGCTTCCCCGCCTTTGGTTTCGCCGCTATAACTCTTAGCTGTATAAATATATTTAGGCATAATCTAAAAAATTTCAAATTTTAAATTCCAAATTTCAAATGAATGTCAAATGTTAAATATCAAGAAATCATACGGGCATCGTCCTGGATTTGATATTTTTAATTTTTAATTTGACATTGCCTTAAACTATTCCTTCGTTACTCTCATCACTTCTTCAATTGAAGTGATTCCTTGGATTGCTTTTATAAAACCATCCTCTCCCATCGTACGCATCCCATTTTCTCTGGCTTTTTTTTCTATATCATCAGATGAAGCATTAGAGGTTATCAATTTTCCAATTGTCTCATCCATTTCCAATACTTCATAAATTCCCAAACGTCCATGATACCCTTCATTATTGCATTGCTCGCAACCTTTAGCATGATAAAAATTCAAATTTTTCCAAGTGCTTTTTGCATTGACAATTTCCCCCAATTCGGGTGTTTTTTTAAGCATTTCCAAAATAGCAGCCATATCAAAATTAGCACCAAGTGTTTTCACTTCCTTTTCGTCGAGCGTATAAGGGGTCTTACATTCATTGCATAATTTTCGCACAAGTCTTTGGCCAATAACAACATTTACCGTTGAAGCGACCAAGAAAGCTTCCGCGCCCATATCTAAAAGACGAGGGAGTGTTCCTGCTGCGCTGTTAGTATGTAAAGTTGAAAGCACAAGATGTCCTGTCATCGCAGCTTCCACTGCAATTTGCATTGTTTCTCCATCGCGAATTTCTCCCACCATTATGATGTCCGGATCTTGACGCAAAAGACTGCGAAGTGCTGCTGCAAATGTCATTCCTATTTTAGCATTGGTTTGAGTTTGATTAACTCTGGTCATGCGATATTCAACTGGATCCTCAACCGTACTAATGTTAACTTCTGTAGTATTTAAAATGTCCATAATCGTATACAATGTTGTCGTTTTTCCAGATCCAGTTGGTCCTGTTACTAACACCATCCCATTAGGACGCTTAATATGTTTATGCACGACCTCCAAAGCATTACCGCTAAGCCCCATTTTTTCAAGAGTTAGTCCCTTGGATGTTTCGTCCAACAAACGCATTACGATTTTTTCTCCTTCAAAAACTGGCAACATACTAACACGAAAAGAAATTTTATATCCTTCTTTTTCAATCTTAAAACGTCCATCTTGTGGCAACCGATGTTCATCCAATTTAAGATTGGACAAAACCTTAATACGAGCAACAAGCCCCTCCAAAACCTGTCTTGGAAGTGTCATCGCATCATGAAGAACACCATCAATACGATATCTCACACGAACTTCTTTTTCCCCTGGTTCAATGTGAATATCACTAGCAGATTGCAAAATGGCGTGCTTAAGCAAGGTGTCCACGATTTTGATTATTGGCAAATCTTGTGCAATTTTTTCCAAACTTTCCGCGTCATTTCCAACAGTGACATCATCAGCATTTTTATTGATAATATCACCAAATTCAGCTTTCAAACTTTTTTCGTATTGCTTGAGAATTGCTTTAATACTTTCCTCGTTTGTAAGACAAGGAATAATTTTCAATCCTGTTTTTTTTCTAATAAAATCAATGGTTTGCAAATCCTCAGGATTTTTCATTGCAACTTTCAAATCATTACCGTTTTTTTCAAAAGCAATAATCCCATATTTTTTTGCAATAGGCTCTGGAATAATTTGCAGGATATCCGTCGTGATGGTTTCTTTTTCCAAATTAACAAACGGAATGCCTAAAATATATGAATACAGTTTCTGAAGTTCAATTTCATTCATTAACTTTTTTTCCACCAACAAATCTCCCAATTTTTGATTGGTCTCCGAAGAAATTTTAAAATTCTCTTCTATAATTCCAGCATCCAACAAGCTGGAATCCAAAAGAAAATCCTTCAACTGTTTGTTTTCAATTCGCATGGGATTTCTGTTTTTTATTTTTGTTTACCCCGTTAAATTACGGTAACCCTCACTATTTAACTGGGGTTTTTGTATTTTTGTATTTTTGTATTTTTGTACGCCTTTTGTACGTTTATAGCCTATGCTATTTGATATGCAAGAGTTCTTTAACTTTGGCAGTAACTTCTTCCAATTTATAATCAGCTTTTACAAGATAAGTCGTTGCGCCCAATTCCAAAGCCTTTTCAACATCAGAAATACTTCCGAGATTTGTTAGCAGCACTATAGGGATATTCTTTGAATTTTCATCTGCTCGCACTTCTGCAAGCACTGCATATCCATCTTTTTTTGGCAAAACAATATCCAGCAAAATCAAATCTGGTTTTCCAGTTAAGGCCAACTTGGCGCCAATTTCCCCATCTTCTGCACATTCAACCTCAAAACCTTCAGAGGTGAGATATTCACTAAGGGCTTTTTGCAGAACAAGATCATCTTCAATAATCAATAACTTTGCCATAAACTTTTCTCACAACCGACACGAAAATATTTTCGAACCGATCAAGAACATTATTTTTATTTAAAATTTAAATTATTTTTTTCATTATCAACCAATGGAATTGAGAAATAAAATTCACTACCAACATTTTCAATTGATTTAAACCACAACTTTCCACCTGATTGCTCTACGATATTTTTGGCTATATATAATCCAAGCCCAGTTCCATCAGTTCTATTTTTAATTGAATTATTGCTACGAAAAAATTTCTTAGCAATATTATCTTGTTCATTTTTTGGAATACCCACGCCATCATCCCTAACGCAAACTTGAGCAAAACCATCAGCATTTTCAACGACAACCTCCACCTTACCATTGCCATCAATATATTTAATCGCATTAGAAATAAGATTATCAAGCACAACAGAGAGTCGTCTCTTATCGACAAGCACCATCAACTTGTCCACATTGCAAGATGTTGCCAAATCAATATTTCTGGCTTTAGCAAAAATCTTTTGCGACTGAACTGAATCATCAACCAAATCACAAAAATTAATTTCTTCCTTGGCAAGTGCCAACTGTCCCTGATCAATTCTAGCCACATCCAACAAATCATTAACAAGTCTTCCCATTTTTTCACTTGAATGCGCAATTTCATTTACTATTTCAGTTTGTTTAACGCTGAGTCCTGTGGAAAATTTTATCAACAACAACTCTATTTGCCATTTCATTTCAGAAATAGGAGTTTTAAGTTGATGTGAAGCAATTGAAACAAATTCTGTTTTCATTTTGTTTGCTTTGGCCACTTCTTCCACAGTTCTGATAATAAAACTCCCGATCGTAAAAAGCAAAACAACCACCAAAGATTCACTGATTACCACAATCTCAGGATAATCATAATTTATAGACACAACATACACCGCCGTCATCGCAACAACAATAATAAAACCCATCACAATAAACAAAAAACTAGGCGCTTGCCAAACTTTAACCCCGAGCTCATCAGCTTGTTTTTTTAAATTCAGCTCATCGTAAATTCTTTGTTTTAAATTTATCATTATATTTTATAAGATATTTAGCAGTTTCATTCTTATCACAATTATATCACAAAATCATATAACATAAAACAGTAAAGAGTCATAAAGCATGGAACATAAAACATATACCAAAAATACAAAAAGACTAGCTTGCGCTAGCACTTTTAAGAAAGTAAGAAACTTATTGTTTGGAAATTGGGATTTGGGATTTGGAAATTAATTTAAAGTTTAATCGCCAGCTGGCGATTAAACTTTAAATTCTACTACCTCCCCATCTGTCATCACATAATCCCTGCCAACAGTTTTAACCGCGCCTAATTCTTTAGCCTTACCCCAGGAACCGATTTCGAGTAGTTTGTCCCACATAATAACATCGGCTCGAATGAATTTTTCTTGAAAATCAGTGTGAATTGCAGCGCCTGCTTCGGGCGCCGTAGCACCTTTTTTTATTGTCCAAGCTCTTGTTTCAATTTTTCCAGTAGTGATAAATGTTTGCAGCCCCAACAAGTCGTACGCCTCAACAATCAAATCATTAATGTGGGAAGTTAGCTCCATTTCAGCCTTTTCCTCCTCACTCATCTCAATCAATTCTTCCTCAATTTTAATGTCCAACTTAACGTGCCTTCTGTTTTCCAAAATATCCGGCAATTTTTCATTAACATCAGAAACATTATAGACATACAAAAATGGCTTCATTGTGAGCAATTGCAGCTCTCGCACGGCAATTTTGGTGTTTTGGTCCTCAAAATCAATGTCTGTCATATTAGCCAAAAGACCTTTTTCTAAGGTATTTTTAATTTTTTCCGCTATGATAAGCTTGAATTGAGCCTCTTTATCATTTCCACGTGCATCTTTGGCCAATTTTTCCATTCTTTTTGTCACGGTTTCAAGATCTGCCAAAATAAGCTCAGTATTGATGATTTCGATGTCTTCAAGAGGGTCAACTTTGTTATGCACGTGAGTAATATTAGAATTTTCAAAAACTCGCACAACTTGAGCAATTGCGTCAACTTCCCTAATATTAGCCAAAAATTTGTTGCCCAAACCTTCTCCCTCAGATGCCCCCTTCACAATTCCAGCGATATCCACAAATTCCACCACTGCTGGCACGATTTTTTCTGTTTCTGACATTATCGACAGTTTATCCAAGCGCTCATCTGGCACCTTTACCACACCAACATTAGGTTCAATAGTGCAAAATGGATAATTGCTAATTTCTACTGGATTTTCCGTTAATGCCTTAAAAAGGGTTGATTTCCCCACATTTGGCAACCCCACAATTCCTATTTGTAAAGCCATAAATTTAAGTTCGTAAAATTCTAAAGTTAAAAGTTCATAAAGTAAATCGTACAGTAAATACTTAATTTAGGCAATAAAAAAGAAGGCAACAATACAGCTTCTTCAACAAATTTAGAACGTGTTTCAATTATTTTTGCAAAATCACAAATAGCCCAGTATGCTTCGAGAGTTATTTAACTACTTTTAAATTTTTCTACGACTTCATCTAACCTTTTCTGCATATAAAAAACTGGTTTATTAAATCAGTTCAATATACCCCCACATAATGCAAGAATCAATTTTTTCAAGTCCTGTTGCAATCAGAGCTGAAATCACTAAAATTAAAAACGTGTCTGGAATTTTTCTCAAGCAGCTGCTATTTTTCAAGCTCAGATATTTGCTGCTTCAATTCTCTTTTCCTTGCCAATGACTCGTCAAGATACTTTTTGTTGGACTCAAGAAAAAATTTCAAAGCATCTTCATATGTTGCATATTTTTGCTTGTGATAATTTTGCCAAAAGCTGTAAAGATGGTTTCTCTCAGAGGGTTCTTCTAATTGCTGCAATGCTTCAGCTATAATTTCTTTATGACTTTCAATATTATCTTCAGTGCTTTTTAGATACAGTTCCAATGAATGTATATTACGTTTTTTTGAATACACATCACTTTTTTCTATTCTCTCAAAAATTTTATTCCAATTTGCAAGCGACTCAGTTTCAAAAAGTCCAATAATTTCACCTCTTGAAATTCCTATATTTTCAAGTCTTCTTATCGCATCTATTCCCCTCGACAGATGCTTAGTATAATCTTGTTCTTCTTTTTTATGTATATCTTTAAAAAATTCCAATGCAATTTTCTTTTCTTGCTCGACACCTGAAAATGTCTCAAGGTGTTGCTCAAATCCCCGTATAGTCATCTCGTCAATAACGCCATAGCCAGTTCCCTCATACGAACTAGAAAGAATTGCATAAAGATGATCTACATTAAAACCCTCCTTGTAATAAGCAAGAATCTCTTCTCTGGCAATTTCTTCAGAAATTTTTCGCAACCCATCTAGCTGCTTTTCGATAGGCTTGATTGTAAAGCGTTCAACAAACTCTTTGGGACTTAAGTGATCAAGCTCTTCATCGGAAATGTCATTGAAGCCTTCCACCATCTTCGTCAGATCAGCCTGTGTTTTCTCAGCAATGTTACGCTTTTCATCTGAAAATACCATCCTGTCCAGAACGTGTTTTTCTTCGTGAATAATAGTTCCGGCAGTTTTTTCTTCAGTATTGCCGGGCAGTTTTACAACAACGAGCGTGCTTCCGAAGGAGACAAATTTAGGATAAACATCTGGAGAAAATCGCATCATTACGCCAACTATATTTTGTACCTGTTTACTATTTATGCCACCATTATCGCCTGAGTTCATTTTTTCTACAAAATTAAGTGAGCGTATATATGAAAAATCTTCTTCACAGCAAGTTATTATTGGGCAAAGAGCTCCTTTTTCAATTAAAATTTTACCGTGTGGTTTTTTATCAAAAATAAATTCAAAAAATTCCTCATCTGTTTTTCCTTCGCAATTTTCTGCAAAAAATCTATTCACCAAGATGTTTCTTTCGACAACCCTTTCAATCGCTTTTTTGTAATATTCAATCTGCCAGGGGGCAAGTTTGTGAACTAAAATGGATTTTTCAAGAAAGTCGTTCAATTTTTCTATAGTCAATTCCTCACCTGAAAAAACAAGACTTTCAAGTCCAGCATTCGTTTGTGCAATTCCTATCATTTGGTCTGCCAATTTTTTTTTAATATCCTCGAGTCTTTCTTTTCTCAATTTCAATCTGTCCTCCTTGGACAACTCCTTTTCATTATCATCCAAATGTCTTACATTTTTTAATTCTGCACTAGCATCAAAATGGGATTCAAATTTTTCCATAATAGCTTTGCAATCTTATTTTTTAGTTGAACCATTTGCCAGTCAATAAATTTCTGCGGCTAATTTCCTTTTCTTTTATACCATCAACAATCTTATCAATCTCATCTTTTGATTCGTCTGCTAATTTCTTTTTTGATTCTTCTTGGTCATCCCATTCCCCCGTCAAAAATTCCCTCCTGCTTATCGGCTTTTTGACAGGTTCTAAGAATGGTTGATCAAAATTCATATTTTTGTTTGTTATTGGTTTATAAAAAGACAAAAAGACAGGCTTTGCACCCGTCTTTTCAAATAACTATATCCATTATAGCAGATTTTTAGCCTCCTGTCTATGAGCCAATCAAATATCAAATCTACCTCGACCGTCAAGATCACTCGGCTTCGCTCTCTTGACTGCCTCGCAGCGATTTGAGAATGCACCTGTAAGCAAAAAAGGATTTTTGCACATCTAAACCTTAGTTGAAAAGACTGTATCTTCTTTACTTGTGCCTTTTTTCGTGTTATCAATAGGTTTATGAAACAAGATCACATTCTCATACATTATGGTGAAATTGCCCTCAAAGGCGGAAATCGCAACTTCTTTGAGAAGCAATTGATTGAAAATATCAAATCTCAACTCAACAATTTTTGTCCGAGTGGTTTTGACTATGTTAAAAAAATGTCTGGTGGGATCTTGATTAAATTAAATGAGAATGGTCTCAAAAATCCAAATGAGATTAAAAACGCACTGATGCATACCCCTGGTATTGCTAATTTTTCTTTCGCAACCAGTGTTCCACAAGACATTGAGACCTTAAAAACTTTCTGTTGGAAGATGATGAGCAAAGAAAAATTTGAAACTTTCCGCGTGACAACGCAAAGATCCAATAAAAATTTTCCAATGACTTCAGAGGAAATCAATCGCGAAGTTGGGGGATATATTTATGATAAATTGAACGGAGAAAAATCGGTCAGCATGAAAAACCCCGACTGCGAATGCAAAATTTTTATTCTTAATGAGTTTGCACTTGTATCGCTTGAAAAAATTTCTGGGATTGGCGGGATGCCAGTTGGCACTGGAAACAAAGCTATGGCGATGCTTTCTGGCGGATTTGATTCTCCCGTGGCCGCTTTTCAAATACTCAGGCGCGGAGTGCAACTTCGCTATGCTCATTTTCACAGCGCACCATACACATCCAAAGCTTCCATAGAAAAAGTAATCGCACTTTCTCAAGAACTTAAAAAATTTGGCAGCTCCACCAGATTATATCTAATTCCATTTGCCGACGTGCAAAAAGAAATTATGATGAAAACTCCGGAAAGATTTCGCGTAATTCTTTATCGCCGAATGATGATTCGCATTGCCGAAGTTCTTGCTAAAAAAGAAAAGTGCTTGGCACTCATCACGGGAGATTCAATCGGACAAGTAGCTTCGCAAACACTCGAAAACATTTTAGCAGTGAGCGAGGCTGCAACTTTACCAATTTTTAGACCGCTAATCGGAGTGGACAAAGAAGAAATTATGCAAAAAGCCAAGACTATTGGCACTTACGATATTTCCATTCAACCTCATGATGATTGCTGCACTCGTTTGATGCCCAAAAAACCAGAAACGCGAGCAAAACTTTGGGAGGTTTTAGAAGCAGAAAAAGAATTGGACATTCCAACACTAATCAAGCAAGCATTAGAAAAAACTGAATTGATAAAATAAGAAAAAAAACCAATCTTATTCTTCTCTTGAATCCTCCTCGTCTATAATAATATTTCGATGGGTATTCTTAGAAGCTTCTTTTTTCGCCAATTCTTCATCAACTTCTCCCATATCTTCATCGTCTTGGCAATCATTACATCTCCTAATTTCATTGGCTTCAAATTCAGATTCTCCTATTTTTTTGCCAACAACCTTAATAATCTTTCCCTTTCTTTCTAAGTCATCATCCTCCCAACCAACAGCCCTGTCCGCAACAATCCATTCCCTTCCTTCTTCATCCTTAAGAACAATTTTTTCTTCAACCTCATCTATTTCAATAATTTTTCCAATAAGCAAACCACTTTCAGGTTGAAGCCAAAGCTCCTTACGTGCATTATGTTTTGATATGTCATAGAGAGGAATGGTTTTGGTCATCAAATTATCAACTTTTGTTGCCATTCCAATGGCATAAAAAATAATGCCGAAAATGATACTGAGCAATATCCCAACTAAAATTATCCAACGCCTTCTAAAGCGATATCCATTCTTGGTACATTTCCAGTTAATATAAGCAACTATTATAAAAAGGGTTAGGAAAACGAGCCAGAAATAAGGAAGGAGCATCACGGCTGAAGTTATTAAATTTCCTTGCAAATGATCGCAAACTCCAAAATCTCCGGATCTCACAATATGCACAATAACACTAAAAGAAAGACTTCCTAATATCATCGAAAATCCAAAGAGTGTCCAAAAAACACCACCCTTAAGCAAAAAATGCCACCTTGGAACAGGAGCGATGTGCTCGCACTTGATTTTGCCAATAATACTTTCACTGAATTTTGTCATTTTTTTAGGTTTTAGGTATTAGGTTCTAGGTTTTAGAGTTTGTGCTTCCCGTCTCAGTGATTTTTCTTTGAATTGTTTTTTAGCCCTGTTTATAAGTGTTGCCACTGTTCCCATTGGTTTTTCCAAAATATCAGAAATTTCCTTGTAATCCTTTTCCTCCAAAAACTTAAGAACCAAAACTTCCCTATATTTTTCATCCAACTCCTCAAGAATGCTCCTGACTTCTTCTCCTGTATATTTCCTTTCCAAATCTCTGGCAATATCAAGATCGCTAGCCAAAATATTAAGCAGTTGCCCATCTCCTTCATATGTCACTGTTTTTGGACGCGCTGTTATTTTTCTGAAATGACTAATGACTTTATTATGAGCGATGCGATAAATCCAAGAAGAAAATTTCAAATCAGGATCAAAATCATTAAGATTTTTATATGCGCTAATAAAGACGTCTTGCAAAGTGTCTTCGACATCTTCTTTCGATCCTCCGGAAATTCTCAAAATATACCTCGTAAGTTTTTCTTCATATCGCTCAATCAAAATTGCATAAAAATTCTCGTCTTTGAGCGTTAGCGCGACGAGTTGTTCATCAGTTTTTTCAGCGTATATGTTCAATTCTTTTTCTTTTTCCATTTTTCATCTCAGCGCGCATATATTTACATACGCGACATTTAGATTTAACTTTTCAAAAAAAAGCATTTATCCTACAAGACGATGCGCTGCAGCAGAGCAGAAATTCTCGCCACAACTTCATAATTTATCGTTCCTGTTTTTTCAGCTATTTCTTCTGCTGTTACTTCCTCCTCCCCTTGCTTTCCCAGCAAAACAACCTCTTCTTCAACTGCAACATCAGCAAGGTGCGAAACATCCACCACAAACATATTCATCGCCACGCGACCCAAAATCTTACAGCGAGTGCCCTTTATCAAAACTTCGCCAACATTTGAAAGTCCTCTGTCATATCCATCGCTATAACCTTGTGGAATTACCGCCACCTTCATTTCTTTTGATGTAATATACGTAAGCCCATATCCAATCGAATAATTCGCTGGAAGCGTTTTAACCTGCGCAATATGAGTTACCCAGCGCAAAGCAGGTTTTAACTTGAAATCATTTTTTTCAAATTTATTTTTCAATTCAACAGATGGCCACAAGCCATACAGGCCAATACCTAATCTTACCAAAGAAGATTGCAACTCATTTTTTTCATATACCAAAGTTCCGGCAGTAGAAGAAATGTGCGATTTTACATCCTTAAAACCAGCTTCGGAAAATATTTCCAGCGCTTTTCGATAAGCATCGATTTGTTTTTGCGCGTGTGAAAAATCGCTCGTATCCTCAATGTTTGCAAAATGAGAATAAATTCCATCCACTTCAATATTTTCAAATTTCAAAATATCTTGAGCAAATTTTTGCGCATCCTCCACGAGCACGCCTTGTCTTCCAAGACAAGCGTCTATTTTGATATGAATAATGGCATTTTTATTAAGCTTTTTTGCAATCTCACTAATTTTTTCAACTTGCTTCAAATCATACACAGCCAAAATCCCATCCAATCGCAAAGCCTCTTCTATTTCATTTTCAGCCACAAAGCCCAGGACTAAAATTTTCTTTTTAGAAACTTCTCTCAGCAATTTTAATTCTTGAGCATCATCAACTTGAAAATAATCAGCATAATTTTCAAGAATTTGTGCAACTTCATTTTGACCATGCCCATACGCATTGGCTTTTATAACACAAATAACTTTTGCTTCAGGATGAATATACCCTCGAATCAATTCGAAATTATGCAGCAAATTTTCTTTGGAAATTTCAATATAAGAAAGCATATTTTTTAATTTTTAAGAATTTTAGTCAGTGGACATTCAGAATGACTGTGTTTTTTCGCTGGGCAATATTTTCTGCCATATTCAATCAAGCGGTAACTTATTTTTGGCCATTCTTGTTTAGGGAAAATCTGCATCAAATCTCTTTCAATCTTATCAGGATTTTTTTCAGGGCTAAGTCCCAACAAATTAGAAAGTCTTCTGACGTGCGTGTCCACTGCAATCCCCACATAAACACCACAAACGCTCCCAAGCACAACATTAGCAGTTTTTCGAGCAACTCCAGGCAACTGAATCAATTCCTCCATTGTACAGGGAATCTTACCTTTATATTTTTCTTTAATTATTTTGGCAGTAGCTAAAATGTTTTTAGCTTTGTTATGATAAAAACCTGTCTGAAAAATATCTTGTTGAAATTCCAACTGAGAAGCATTCACATAATCATCCAGCGTCTTGTATTTCTTGAAAAGTTTTTCAGTTACTTCATTCACTTTTTTGTCAGTGCACTGCGCGCTCAAAATAACCGCTACCAAAAGCTCCCAAGAATTGCTGAAATTAAGTGCGATTTTTGCATCAGGAAAAAGCGTTCGAAGCTCACGAGCCACGACCAAGGCAATCTTTTTTCTATTATCAATTTTTAAGCGATAACTCATTTACCCCGTTAAATAAGATTTGGGTCTATTCTTAAAATAGCAACACCTTATTTTGTTATATTTTTTTCTCAATTTTGATGTATTCAACTAAATCCCAAATCTTAATTTTAAAAAATTACTATTTTTTAAAATTATTTAACTGGGGTGAATTTTTCCTAAAAACCCTTCCTGGTCAACATATACACCCCTTTTTCATATAACAACTCGTATTTCTTCCCGTCCTGATCTTCAAAAGGTGCCGTGCCGTTTTCTTTTGCATATACAAAAAACACTTTGGCATATTCTCTGTCAAGTTTACTATCCAAATAAATAATGCCGTCCTTGGCGTCTTTTTCATACATAACCTTATAACTATGCACGTATTTTTCCTCAGCCATAATTTTTATAATTTCATATTTATGGCTTAATTTAAGCACATAATCATTTTTTTTACAAATGAAAGCGGACTGTAGATGATGTTAGAACTGTGTTTCAAAAGAAAGATAAATATATTTATATTCCAGATTTGAGAAAATAATAACTTAAATAGGATTTTTATAAAAAAATAAAAGGCAGCCGAATTGTTCAAGCTGCCTTTCTAACTCTGGAGATTCTCCTTAGTGGATTTCCTCGTCTATAAGCTCAGAAGCATACGATGTAACGAATTCAACAAATTCTACGTTGCCGTCTGTGATATACTTGCGTGAAATTTTCAGCAACTCGCAAGGATCATCGCATATATTTCTGATTCTATTCTGAAGGTTGGGTTTTATGAGAGTGTTGGGATTATCACTATCGAACTTGCTGAGAGTATACAGTAGTTCATCCAGACCAGTTGCTTTCAATGCCAAGCATCTATAAATCTCTTCAATATGCCCTCGTGGCATATTATGCTTAATGGAAAGCTCGTAGATTTTCTTCACTGTTTTGAAAAACCATGTACTCTTGGTTTCCTGATCCGTGGTCATAAAGAAAACCATAGCCAGGAAATAAACATCCAATTCCCTGTTGGCCCTCGTGAAATTCTTAAAAAGCTTTGCAGATGCCTCTTTATTGTTGATTTCGTTTTTCAAGGTACTCCTCCTTTTTAGCTTTATTTTGCCGCGCTGCGGACATATAAAAATAACATGATTTAAAATTTAGGTCAACATATCACTCGCCTGAATTCTAACCCAATTTCTTATAGAAACTAAAGGTTTAATAAAGGAAAACTAGTAAAAAACACTTTCCAAAAAATAGCACTTAAATATTTTTCACTTCATAAAAGCAAAAACCCACCGAAAAGGTGGATTTTTTCACATGGTCGGGAGTCAAGGATGCACCAGTGAACGATTTTGCCCTTTCTATTGAAGGAATTTCCAACAATTGGGACTCAGTTAAAGCAAATCTTGATCGAGTGCGCGCCTTGATGGCATGATCTATATTTGCATGCTTTTGTTATTATTTTACAACTCTTTTTAGATGAACCCGAAAACAAATCGCTACTCATGCTTGATTTGCAATAGTCGAAGAAAAAATTTTCGCTCTCTATTTCCAGTGCTTACATTTCGTCCGAAAGGAATTCGTTAAACAGCACTTTTGCGTAATTATGCGCAAAATAAATCAGGATATCCTCACTGAACCAGAACAGAGTTAAGAAAATCAACAACAACACGCATGAAAGAACAAGTGCGATAATATTTTCCAAGAACATGAACAACACCACATTGAACACGGAAATGGGTATCGAGATTGCAAGTCCGCCAAGCAAATTTCTTACGAATCCATATTCTATATTGTGCTGCAACAACAAACGCCCATTTTTCACCTTACTTCTTATCATATTAACTGCTTCAACAATTTTTTTTCGTGCGGACTCCTCATCCATTTTTTCAGAAAACTCGTCCAGGAAAGTCATGCTGAAATCCGTGGCAACTTTATTTTTGATTTTCTGTTTGTAATCTTCTGAGTAAGTAGCGTCAGAACACAAAAGATAATTCGTGGTCGGAAAATGTGATTCGTTCTTGAAATAATTACCTTGAAAATATTTCTTGCTCACATATCTCGATGTCTGCATGACAAAATAAACAAAAATAAGAAGGACAGAAAAATCACCAGCTATTTTAGTGAGAATGATTGAATCAATTAGCTTTGGAATTTTTTCATAAAGATAAAAATGTGAAAGCAATGATATTGGAATAAGGGAAAGCACGGCAGGAAAAAATCTTGCGTAAGTACTGTATTTGTTTAGCATAAATTTAATCGTTATGTTTTTCCACCTTATCAAAGAATGGCAATGGTGCAACGGCACCATATGCATTTCTTCTTGGTGCATTATTACTGCCATAATATTTAAATCCCTCACGTGTAGTATACACAGGTCCACCTCTTCTCTTGTAGGCATTCGTAACTATTTTTGACGGATGTTTTTCGTTTTCCTCTTTTGAAACTGAAACAATTACATATTTGACAACTTTTTCTGATTCCTCTTTGGGCAATTTAGGACCAATTAATTTGTCCAAGATGAGAGGATTGACATTTCTGTGACTGCCGTGATGAGGGACTTGCTTTAACTTTATTTTCGAATAATCATAATTATACGAATCAAGCAATACGATAACCCTCTCCAGCGCTGGCTGCCCAGCATCACCCGTAAATAAAAAATGGTCTTCGCCAACACTCAAATGCAATATCGTACTTGAATTATTTTCAGCACTTGTCGTACCGCCATGGTCAAGTGTTTCAATTTCCCATTTTTCATCTACAAATTCTTTTATAGAATCAGTAAATTTTCTAAGTTCGTCGCTGATTATTTTTGCAAGAGAATTATCTACTGGTTCTGGCGTACAGCGAAAATTTGGAAGTAACTCATTTTTATAGAATTCTTCATCTGGACCCAAGACCAAGAGTCCTCCTTGCTCATCCCTAAGCCCTGTAAATGGTTCCACAATTGCAACGCCCATTTTTTCGGCAAGTTGTTCGATTGTCTTGACTGTTTGCAAGGATTTCTTGATAGTTCTTTCGACACCAGCATCAGAAACCGCATGGTGTTTGAATAACTCAGATATATTTGCAGTATGATTCCACGGTTTATGCATCCAAATTTTTCCTACGCTTATTTTTTCCAACAGAACTAGTATGCCAGCCGAATGATCATTATCAGGATGAGTTGATACAATCAAGTCAACATGATCAGTCTGATAATTATCTGCCAAGTAGCGAACTACTTGTTCACCTGTTTCCCTAAAACCAGCATCAATAACAACAACACTATATTCATTTCTTGAGCCATTGAGATTACCGTATCTCAAAATTATTGCATCACCACTCTGTGAATTTTCACCAACCGGAAGAAAATCAATTTCAACATCCATTTTTTTGATTAAATTTAATGATTATAACAAGTTGTAAATATTCAAGAACCTGATATAATACTAATAGCAACAAGAGCATTATATGCTTATAGGAAAGATGCAGAATATTCACGTATTTTGCATCTTTTTATATGGGCAATTTCTGATTCATAGTTTTTAAATTATTTTTTTATTGATATTATTTTTTCAACAACCGCTTGCCAGATTAAAAACGCTATGCTAATTTGAATATAATAAAAGCACGATTTGCTTTTAGCAAAATCTTCGGTTGGCGCCGGAGGTTTTTTGTTTTTTTGAACTCTTAATTCAATAGCTTATTCAAATCAACTATAAGCATCTTTCCCAATTCAGGATGTTCAATTTCTTCTGGTAGGTATCTTTTTCCAAAATTTTTATCTATATCGTAGGCAAATATGAATGATTTGGATGCTATAAAACCACCCTTATTATCTTTGCGGTGTCTCAAACTGAACATATCCTTAGATTGTTCCTCGTGTAACTTAATTGCTATTACTTTTTTATCTTTATCAAACAATAGTTGTGCCCCACGGTAGTTATAAAGTTCATATTTTTTGTACATTCCGGAAGTAAACGATAATATCCCCGGTTTCGATATACTTACAGCAACATTAAATTTGCTTCCTTGACCGGTAAATAGCTCAAAATTGAATTCTGACATATTTTTTTGTATTATTTGATTATATTGGCATAATACTCCTTTATTATTACTTTGTCAACTATATGGTACCCTCTCTGTGTTACGCCATAGTTATCTTTTGTAATATTGCTTTAAGTAATGCTTTTTTCAAATAAAAAAGGCGCGTTTCCCAATCGGGGCGCGCCTTTGATTTCATCATGTAAGCAAAAAATGTTTTTACTTCGTGTGTGTCTTTAAAACCTTTTCAATCAGTGCTGTTGTTGATTCCGTTCGTTGAAAGTCTGGCACAATGACCAATTCAACTCCGGGAAGTTCAGCGCCAAGAACGGCAATCTTTTCATACTCCTGGTTCTTGAAAATGAATTTTATTCCCAGGATTTCTGCCGCACGACCAAAGTCATCGACAGTCCCGAGAATAAATGCTGCTGCCACACCCTTGCGACCGGCAACCGACTGAAGACGATCTGACTCAGGAATTATGGGGCGCTTCTTGCCTTTTCTTTGCCGGATAAGGTGATCCGAGTCCACGCCTACAATCAAAATGCCTTCATGCCCGCAATGTCTGCGACAGCATTGAAGATATTGCTCATGTGCAACATGAAACATGTCGAAGCTTCCTGATGTCAGTCCAACCATTTTTCCCTTGAATGCATCGCGAACAATTCGCACATCTCCCTCGTCATACAAGTCGAATATCATAGGCTCCCTCCTTTTGTCGTTGAAATAACAACATCAATTTTTGATACGATGTAATAAAATTGATATTAAAAACTATCATACACGGGATTCGTTGTCAATCATTTCCATGAAAAAATGAATAATAAAAAAAGGAGATAGGGTTGCCTATCTCCTTGGATTTTGCGTTGCGACACAATATCATTTCACTTCATAAAATACATTTCATTTTTTCGGATCAATTTCCGAATCCGCCGACGGCCGTCTGCGAAAAGCTTGCCGCTCCCTGGGATGCGCGGACTGCGCTCTGAGAGAACATCTGGAAGGCTTTGCGTATGTCGGACGGGGTGTTCTTCGGGGTCAGGATCCACTCTTTGAGCAGGCCCATCTCCAGAAAAACTTTCTCGAAATTGGTGCGACGGAAACCCGCTCCGCACTTGGGACAGGTATTGACCGTCAGCTCGGTTTCGCGCAGCGTTTTGCAACCGCAGCTTCTGCACTCTTCCGGGGCATCGTCGATGCCGAGGCCGGCTATTATGTGGTTTTCCGTCTGCAGCATGTCGCTGACGACGGTGCGAACCATCCTTGCATCGGCACGAGTCGAATGCTCGTCGTCGCCGTCAGTAACCAGGCAGGTAACGCTCCGGCAATGCATGCCGTTGTCCGCAAACTCCTGCGTTTTTGCCAGCACGGTGCCGAGCAAAACGAGAGTCTGGTCGAAGAGCGGGGTTCCGAGGTTCGGGTTGTAGTTACTGGAATCCATCCGCACGGCCTGGTCGATGTTCACGTAGGGGAACAGAACGTTACCGTTGAGATAACGCGTGTGCATAAGGATGCCGTTTTTCTGTTTCGAATCTTTCAGTGCATCAATGACGGCGTTGTGGCCGTCGCGCACGAACTGCGTGTTGCCGGCGAAACGAATGGATCCGGAATCATCGGGCATCATGGTCACGATGACCACTTCCGATGCCAGGACGTCGTCGACGGAAACGCCGAGACCTGCCTGGATTTGAGCTCCGATATCGTTCACATTGAGTGCCTGCATGGCGGCCGGAGAAAGTCCTCCGTCTGCTGCTGCGTTCTGGAACAATGCGTTAAGTGCTGTCTGGCTCATGTCTTCTCTCCTTGTCTGTTGTGGTTTTTTGTTTGGATTAACCTAGAGGTTCATCCCCGGCCATTCCTCGATCGGATCGGTGGAGCGGACGACGTGCATCCCTTCATCCCGGAAACGATTGAAGGCGGTGTTCGCCATGTCGGTGAAATCGATGATGCCAGGAAGCACGACCGGGCTGGTGCAGTCTTCGAGAAGATACACCTTCTGAGCCAGTCTGGGATCCTTGGCCTTGATTTCATTCAACAGGTCGTCGATTGTCCAAGCCACACAATGTGACTTGGCCTGGCCGCCAATAATGATTGCGTCGAAATCTAGGAGCTTCTTGAAGAACACGGAGTTCTTCGAAGCGATGGGAGCGCCGGACGGACCGTCGAGCACTTCGGGACGAAGCACGCTGTAGTTTTCGGTCAGTGGGTTGCCACCTTTAATCTCGAAGCCAGTCTGGTTACGGCGGGCAATGTTGTGGAAGAAGAAAGCTTCTTCGCACGAGGAGACCAGGGCATGCCCGATTCCTCCCAGCATCGCGTGATAAGGCCAGATCATGAGAGCGTACTTGCCGTCCTCGGTCAGGCGTTTCGTGTAGTGAAGTGCATGTGCCTGGAGCGCCGGGTACATATCTTTGTTGCCCGTAACGCTGAAGACAACTGCCGGATTTACCCGCCAGACGCCTTTTTGAACGTCCTCGAGGGAGATGAGTGTTGCTCCGCCAATCGGGTGTTCGCCCTTTTCATTGATCCAGAAGAAGGGGTGGAAGATCTGCATGGCGGTGTGGGTGTCGAGTGTGGGCGTGATCGCCGTCAGGATTTTGAGGTAGCGGTAAGTGAATTCCGCCAGGCGCCTGTTGTCATCGATTGCTCCGGTACCGCTCTGCCCACCGACATACAGTTCGAAGCCGGGGATGCAGAAGGTATTCTGGACGTCGATAGGCATCAGACAGATCCGCATGCGATCGGTGACGGCGGCTTTGATGTCCTGCGCCGCGGCCCACTGCTGGGCGACGGGGGCAAGGCCGTTGTAATCAACCCTCCAAACCTCGCCGACTTTGTCCGGATTGAAATGAGGAGGGATGATCGTTTCATACTTACTGGGATTTCTCTGGCTCATGGTATTCTCCTTTTTTTGTGCTGCTTGAGTTTGAATTTCTAAACATTAAATACTCCACAAAACATCAAAACTAATTTGTAGATACCACCTCCTTGTCGTTTGCTTTTCCTAACTTAATTTCAGTCGGATTATTTCCTGACGCCTTATGACGTACAAGCCATCAGCACCAGGGTAAAGGAATGAACTTGAATCAACAAACGACTCAGTGTCTGGGAATTTTTTTACTTCAGTCAGTTGCGAATTATCTTCTTCGACTCTGACGATACCTTCATCAGTTGGAACCAGCAGGAACTTGTTAATAGCACAAGAACCTCTGATATTTCCTAACCAGTGATCGCTGCCTTTTTCAGTCTCAGCGGTAGATAAAACCTTGCCACTTGCTTCAATCAATGTGCAGCGATTCATCAGCTTGCCACTCTCTGAACTAGTGGTAAAAAACCACGCATACTTTGGACTGAAAATGCATGTGGCGTCGACTAGTTGTCCGCGTATGGGTTGAATATTTACCTGGTCATTAAGGGAGCGTTTCCTTTGAGCGTCGAAGACGAATGCCATGCTAATTTCACCCGCCCTGTAAAAGCCAAAGCCAAAAGTTGGCCCGACCCAGAACAAGGTCTGGTTTTGCAGCACGTCTCCGATATATTCCTCACCCATTGGATCGTTGCGGCGTAGCTGGCCGTTTTGTGACCAGTAGTGAAACTTGTCGTTGCTGTCAAAGATAGGCAGTTGGCCGTACATGTCAACAACAACACGTTCCATTTGTTCTCCCGGGCTAAGGATAACAACGATGTTTTCCTTGCCAATCAGGGTTTTTTTGTCCTTAATTCGATATCTCACCTGCGGGTCGAGTTTTCCTTGCGTAACAACTGCACCACCCTCGCGACGATATTCTCCATTTTCATGGTAGAGCCACCGCAAGTTACCTTCCTGGTAGGAAGCATGGAGGATGACTCCTTTTGTTTTGAATATTGTGCTTGCAATGACAATGCCACGCACGACGGTTACCTCCTTGATGGCGGCTGGTGGAGCAACGAAACATTCCGGGCACATTGCTCTGGCATGCTCAATTCCACAGTTGGAACACGTTGTCCACCGCATTTTTTCCAGCAATGCAAGAGGGGTTTGCCCTCTAACATCGTTTTCAAATCGCTGGTGAAAATGCTGCAATAGATCGTCAGGCAGAACCCTCCAATGCACTGCAGGTTTGGGATATTTTACATCCGGATGAAAAACAGTAATTCGTTTGAGTGGTCGCTGGTCATGAGGGACAAGCTTGCTCTTGTCCCCAGGCTTGAAAATTCCGCCGTAGGGACCAACGTAAAGCAAGGTTGCCATCAACATGACGTCGAAGGCATACCAGTCTGAGTCGGAGTTGAATGGACGATTGAGCATCGGACGCTTGCCAGTGGAATCGCAAAGCAGTGGGTCTACAAATTTCTCGGTAAACACCCTGCACAAATACGATCCAAACTGAGCACTGTCGACATCAATGATCCATGCTTCGGATCCCCTTACGAGAATGTTGAGATCATTGAAGTCTCCGAAAATAACTCCGAGGGGGTGCGTTTGTCGTAAAGACTCATGCAACCCCAAGCAGATTCCCATTTTTTGATCATAGGGCACCGCTTGCCCAAAAGCTCGGTCACCGTAACTCAGAAGGACATCAAAGCCCTTAAGAAACGGCATCGCGTATCCAGCAACTTTCCCAGCGCGGTCGTAGACAAGGTTATCAGGATTAGGCGCAAGAACGCGAGGTGGAAGATTTTGAGGGAATTCAGTCAGCTTGCGCTGATGTTCATCTATCCTTCTACGCGCTCCTTCCTGCTCATTCGGGTTGCCCGCATAATCTGCATGATCCGGCCTTTTGAAAATTTTGGCCACTTGCGAATCGTTAATCTGGAAAATATCCGCCTCTCCACCTTTCCCCTTTGCGTTTGCAGGATTTATACGGATTGGCATTTTTTTCCTACCTAAAGTGTACTGTTCCATGGTTCGCCTCCGCTCCTTAATCCTGTTGTTCAATCGTATTTCTACGAATGACGGCCAGTGTCGTATCATCGGAAAGATGTCCGTTTTCTTTTTCAACCTTTTGACCTATCCAGTCAATCTTCGTACGTGTCATGTTGACCATATTCAGAAACTGTTGGACTGCAAAAGGATTTTTGAAAAATCTATCATCCTCCCACAGTTGCGAGATAGGGCCGACTTTTATTGTCGGCTTTCCTGGGAATGTCTTTTCTTCGGCGGCTTCGAGGCATGTCAACCCGTCCGATCCGATCAGTGCGTGGTTCAATTCCTGCGTCGCCATGACCCTGTGAACCTGAAAATTCAGCAAATGGGGATTTGCATCGCCAAGTGTTGATCTAACCAGGTTATATGCAAGATATGGAGGCTCATTGTTTGACCAGGGACCGATTGAAATTCGTTCGCCATTGATATAAATAACCCCGTCGCCAAAGCTGAAAAAAACAGATACCTCCTCGGTAATAATCGCGCCAACCACAGTGAAGAGAAACATGTCATTAACCACACGCGACATGCTGTCGCCAAGATTTATAACCATCATTCTCATGTACGCCAACGCATCGTCTTTAATACGCTTCAGAAAGGTTTCTGCCTGCTCTGTTTGCGCAAGAAAGCCATGATTTGGGTACCTGTCGAGATGACGCACGATGAAAGTGCCCAATAAGGACGCGAAAAGTTTAGCACCAACCTCACTATTTGGCTGGCTGCCACACCCATCGCACACAATCGAGCACAACGTCCTGTTGTAACTTTCGGGAAGAAATATCGCATCCTGGTTGTTTTTGCCGATAGCGACGTGGTCTTTCCCGAGCACTGATCCTCCAGCTGCTTTGAATAGCTGTTGAAATTTCATGGCATCCTCCCTCTGTGGCTTTGTTTTATCGCGTTAAAAAAATTTTAATACGATATTTACTTTGTTTTTTCTATATTATCTAATCGAAATTGTTAAGGTTCTTTCAGCAACTAAGCTTCTCCATACAATATGGACCACTCTACATACTGAACTATAGAAGATAACCCATAAATCAATTTTTGTCAATACCAGTGGATTGTTTTAAACACATACATTTGT
>DNVR01000018.1 GCA_003507445.1 Candidatus Moraniibacteriota bacterium | reverse complement strand
TTCATCTCATCCCCAGCCACTCGTAAAGAACGTGCACTAACAATGCCACCCAAAGAAATAACAGCAATTTCAGAAGTTCCTCCACCAATATCAACAACCATATTCCCTTTAGCGTCTGTAACCGGCAATCTCGCTCCGATTGCAGCAGCCATTGGTTCCTCAATAAGAAATGCTTCTCGAGCTCCGGCGCTCATCGCAGCATCTATAACTGCTTTTTTTTCAACTTCTGTTATGCGCGATGGAATTCCAATTAAAACTCGAGGCTTTGGTGAAAATGCAAAAGAATCTTTATTAACCTTTTCAATAAAATATTTTAGCATTTGTGTGGTCACCTCAAAATCACTTACCACGCCGTCTACCAAGGGACGAGTTGCCACGATATGCCCCGGAGTTTTTCCAACCATTCTTTTAGCATCTCGTCCAATTGCTAACACTTGTCCGGTGCGCTTGTTAATTGCAACTACCGATGGCTCGTTAATCACGATTCCTTTCCCCTTAACATACACCAGCGTATTGGCAGTTCCCAAATCAATACCAATATCTCTAGAGATATTACCAAAAAAATTTCCGAAAAATTTTTGCCAAAAACCTTTTATTTTCTCCCCCATAATTGTATGAAATATCGCTTCAAATTAACGTTTTTACCTTCTGATATCATAGCTTAGCTAAGCCAAAATGTCAAAACAGCTTATCAGGCTTTAGCTTCTTAGCTTTTTAGAAAAAATTAAAGAAAAAACGCCTCCTGCTTGCAGAAGACGCTTGATTTAATTACGGGGCATGTGTCACGATCTGTTTTATCTGGTGGCTCCAGTTTTTTTCAGACACCCCTTTTATAGAACTGGTTTTACCCAGAAATAATAGTATACACCCATATTGATAGAATGTCAATACTAACGCCAAAAACGGCCGCGCATAGCCGTTTTTAGAAGTAAGCATTTTTAATCTAGGAAGCTAAAAAGCTAAAGCCTAAGAAGCTGCCCTACAGTCCATACTTTGCCTTGTTGGCAATGTGCTGCTCAAAAGTTTTTGCAAAAGCAGTGTTTCCTGTTTTTGGATCTGTTAGAAAATACACATAATCTGTTTTTTCTGGGTTTAGTGTTGCCAGAATTGAAGCTAGTCCAGGATTAGAAACTGGTCCAGGGGGAAGTCCCTTATTTTGATAAGTATTATATGGAGAATTTATTTTAGTTTCTGCAATTGAATGTTGAAATTTGTTATCACCGAGAATATATTCCAAGGTAGCATCACTTTGAAGAGGCATTCCATTTTCGAATCTATTCCAAAATAATCCTGCCACAATTTTCCTGTCGTTTTCACTCTTAACCTCTCCTTCAACAATACTTGCCATTGTCACAACATCATAAAGAGATTTTTTTTGCAGTGCAACATCAGCTCGCATTTTTTCAGTTATTTTTGCATCAAAATTCTTGAGCATTTTTTCAATAATATCCTGCGCGCTAGCATCCTTGGCGAAATAATATGTATCCGGAAAAAGATAGCCTTCGAGTGACTTTTCTTTTGGAACTTCATTTAAAAACTTATATTTCTCCTTCAGCTCCGAGCTGGGATTATTTGCAATTGAAAGAAAGTCATTTTTTGAAAAACCGTTCGCATCCAATCTCTCAGCCATCTGACTGATTGTCCAACCTTCAGGAAATGTCACGGGAACAGCTGTTGAAGTTATTTCTCCGCCCGTAATCATACGTGCAACCTCTGGAATTTTCATACCAGCTGAGAATGTGTACACTCCGGCCACCAAATTATGAAGCTGATTTTTTTTCCAAAGATAATAAGCTAAAAAATACTTTCCGGTAATAATTCCATCGTTACTTAATTTTTCGCCAACCACCAAGGCATTGTCTCCTTTTTCAATAACAATCGTCTTTTTCTCAATATTAACACCAGAGGCCAAGTAAACCTGATCATACACATAAAAAAAACCGCCAACAACAAGCATTAAACCGAAAATTATAACACTAATTTTTCTTCGAATACTCAACATAATGGAATATTTTAACAATTAATGGGTCCTACTAAAAAAAAATTATGGTTCAGATTTGTTTTTTGTTTTGCCTGTTTTCTTTCGAGGCAACAGAGAGCGACAGCGAACTCTTAGCGAGCAATCATAGTTCTTCGATTGCGAAGCGTGCCGAGAAAGGAAGCAGGCAAAACAAAAATACGCTAATCTCTTGAAACTTAGAACCAAAAACCGCTTATGCCTCCAATTAATCACACACTAAAATACACCCGGAAAGATTATTACTTTCACGGGCTAGTTTTTCTCAATAAAAGGCACAAAAGAAAACCCCGCAAATTTTTCAATTTTAAATTCATCTTGCCCCTTTTTTTCCACAAACCAAATTTCATTTCTGACCGGAATAACCATCTTACCTCCAATCTTTAATTGTTCCTTGAAAGCTTTGGGAATTTCTTCAGCTGAAGCTGAAACCAAAATTCTGTCATAAGGTGCTTTTTTTTCAAATCCATTTTCAGCAGATTGACAGTGAAATTGCACGATTCCTTTTTTTATAAAACTAAATTTGCTAACATTTTTTTCTCCACTTTTGCAAAGTTCAGGAATAACCTCCAGTGCTGTGACATTGCCAACGCTGCCAACAATGTGAGCCAAAAGTGCTGCTGTCCAACCACTACCAGCGCCGATATCAAGAATGTTCTGACCACTCTGAGGATCAAGCAGCTCCAGCATCAATGCTACAGTAAGCGGCTGAGAAATTGTTTGACCATATCCTATTGGCAAAGGTATATTTGCCTCAGCTTGATTTTCCAAATCTTTCGGAACAAATTCGGTCCTAGGAATTTCAGAAAAAGCATCAACAATATTGTTGGTGCGCAAATAACCATTTCGAACCAAATCATCAACAAGTCTCCCCATACTTTATGAACTTTATAGCCTTATAACTTTACGAACTTAATCATATTCCCATTACTTGAATGGTAACATCGCGTTTGCGAGCACCATCAAATTCCACTGCAAAAATGCTTTGTTTTTCAGTTATCAACAATTTTCCTTTTTCAATTGGAACAGTTTGGCTAACTCCAATTAAAAATGATTTGCAGTGCGAGTGTCCGTTGCTTCTACCGTCTGATTTTGAACTTCTGCGAAGTTCAAATAAATCATGAGAATAACGATCATCCATTGGAGCGAGCTTATACAAAACACGCATAAAATCTTGAATTAGCATCGGCTCATTATGATTTATAATCACACCCATTGTGGTGTGTGGAGCAAAAACGACAACGCTTCCATCTCTAACTCCTGAAGCCTCAACAATTTCTTGCACTTTCTCAGTGATGTCAAAAAATTCAATTTGATTTTTACTCTCCAGGTCAATTTTTTGTTTGTGTATTTTTATATTGTTCATAAGATTCATATAGCATAAAACATATAACATTAAACATAAAATTCTTCCTGGGGAATTTAAAATATTCTTTTGTTACATGCTACATGATACATGTTACATGATTTATTTTTTGAAAACATTAGCGACAACTTTTGCTGCACGTTTATCAAGAGCGGCTATTATTATTTTATCACGAGTAGGTTTTTTTATCAAAGAAGCGAGAGCTTTGGCTGCTTTCAATTTGTGAGTCTCTGTAATTTTTTTTGTTTGAGTATCAAGCGCTCCACGAAAAATACCAGGAAAAACCAAGACATTGTTAATTTGATTTGGATAATCAGATCTTCCCGTTGCCACAATCGCCGCTCCACCTTTCTTGGCTTCATCCGGCATAATTTCAGGAACAGGATTACTCATTGCAAAAACAATCGCATCCTTGTTCATTTTGCGAATATCAAGATGATTGATCAAGTTAGGAGCGCTCACACCGATAAAAACATCCGCTCCCAACAAGGCATCTTGCAACGTTCCCTGCAAATTCTTAGGATTGGTTATTTTTGCAATCTCCATTTTGGAATCATTCATTCCACTAGGACGTTCTTTATAGATAATGCCGGTACTATCAACCACAACAATATCTTTGGCACCATAGTTCATCAAAAGATTCATAATAGCGGTTCCTGCAGCGCCTGCGCCAGAAATAACAATTCTAATTTTTTTGATGTCTTTTTTAACAACCTTAAGTGCATTGATCATTCCCGCCAAAACAACAATGGCTGTTCCGTGTTGATCATCATGCATAACAGGAATATCCAATTCATCCTTCAAGCGTCTTTCGATTTCAAAACAACGTGGAGCAGAAATGTCTTCCAGATTAATTCCTCCAAATGTTGGTGCAAGTGCTTTTACAATTTTGATAATATCTTCAGTATCTTGCGTTGCCAAAACAATAGGAATTGCATCCACACCGCCAAGTTCCTTAAATAAAAGTGCCTTTCCCTCCATCACGGGCAATCCTGCTTCGGGACCAATATTGCCAAGACCCAAAACTGCGCTTCCATCAGAAACAACAGCCACTGTGTTTTTACGGATTGTATATTCAAAAGAAAGTTTTTTGTTTTTCGCAATCGCCCTGCAAACATCTGCAACCCCAGGAGTATACAAAACCGACAAATTTTCTTTCGTCAATTTCTTCTTTGATCTTATTTCAATCTTCCCACCAATTTTTTTCGACAATTCAATTGCATCCATACAGATAATTTTAAATTTTAAGTTTTAAATTTAAAATGAATTTCAAATAATCAAATGTTTAAATTATTTTAAAATTTAGACATTTAGATTTGATTTAAAATTTTAAATTTAGCCTTTAAAATTAAAAAATTAAAAAAATTATAAATCAATTTCCGCAGCACAGAAAACTTTTATTTTTTATTGGTGTTTAATTTTATTTTTTTATACACGCTTCCTGCAGACACTGCACCTTCAGCGACAGCTGTGATGATTTGGCGAAATTTGTTAGAGCCAGTTGTAGCATCGCCTGCTGCAAACACATTTTCAACATTTGTGCTTTGATCTTGATTAACAAAAATATAGCCCTGCTCATCAGTTCGCACCCCAAGGTTTTGCGCAACAACCACTCCTGGAACAGAGCCTATCTCAATAAATACGCCTTGAATCGCAAGCTCTTTCTTTTGACCATCTTTTGTTTCATATACAATACCTTCAACTTTTTCATTGCCCATAATTTCATCTATTTTTTCAAACGAACCACAAGCGATTTTTTTTGTTTCAGCCATTTTTTGATCCCAAGCTGGTTCAAAACATTTTGTGCCCTCTTTATACAAAAGCTGCACACTATTGGCGAATTCTGCCAAATGAATCGCTGCGGTTGCTGCGCTATCGCCACCACCAAGCACGACCACATCTTTGCCTCGAAAAAACATCGCGTCGCACGTTGCGCAATATGAAATCCCCTTGCCAAGAAATTTATCCTCTCCTGGAATGTTCATTTTTCTCGCCTTCATACCAAGAGCAAGAATGACTGTCTTTGCTTCATATTTTTTACCTTGGCTCGCCGTAGCTTTAGCGGAGGTCAGCCCGTCGCCAACAACGATTTCAAATCCATCTTGCAACCTAGCAATACTATTTACAGAACCTTGCACAATCACACCTCCCAAATCCTTTGTTTGTTTCACAAATTTTTCCATCAAATCTTTGCCTGAGATTGATTCTATTCCTGCATAATTTTCAATTTCCCAAGCCTCCACCACTTGCCCGCCAATTTCTCCGCCAATCACAATGTGATTAAGCTTATAACGTGAAGCATAAATTGATGCTCCCAGTCCCGCAGGACCCGCACCGATGATTACCAAATCGTACATAGTAAAAGTGTAAAGTGTAAAGCTAAAAGTTACCAATAACTTAAGATTTACATTTTAATTTTTTATTTTAATGTTTACCATATTATATCATAAGTAAAGACAAATAGAAAAAGACCCTCCACAGGATCTTTTCCTAAAAAATTGCAGCCTCTTACGCCAAAGTTTCCAATTCTTTTTTAAGATTTTCCGCAGATTGAACTCCCACAAATTCTTTCACGACAACTCCACCCTTAAAGATTTTGATAGCGGGAATAGACATAATGCCGAATTTGGATGAAATTTCTCCATTCTCATCGACATTAAGTTTTCCAACTTTTGCCTTGTCCCCCATTTCCTTTGCCAATTCTTCCACAATTGGTCCCATCATCTGACAAGGTCCACACCAAGGTGCCCAAAAATCAACCAACACCGGCACATCACTTTTAATAACTTCTTGTTCAAAATTCTGGTCTGTAAATTCCATTTCCATAAAATTGTTTATTAAAAAATTATTTATTTCAAAAGTTACGCGTTTCGAAACATTTCTTATTTGGCCAATTGCCTGCCTGCCGGTAGGCAGGTTG
>DNVR01000003.1 GCA_003507445.1 Candidatus Moraniibacteriota bacterium | reverse complement strand
TAAATCAAAAAACATTTGTCACTGTCGAACTCATTAACATCACAACACTTATCTCATTTGCAACCATTTTTTTACTTGGGGTTTTAAACACACTTTTTGCTGTTTGCATAAATGACATCGAGGATATAAAAATTGATATTATTTCAAATTCGAAAAGACCACTAGCAAACAACGATGTCTCTCTTTCGCAATGGAAAAATTTTTCTTATGTTTTATTGATTCTTATTGTTCTTGGACTTGCGACAATGAACACCACTGTGATCTTTTTCTTTATCCTAACTCAAATGGCCTACTATGTTTATTCTGCTCGCCCACTTCGCCTTAAGCGTCATTTCGTTTCATCTTCAATTATAATTGGGCTTGCATCTGTCACAGTTGCAATGGCTGGATTCTTTTTTGTATCAGCAGATCAACACATTACATCCTTTCCACTCAAGGCAATCGCCATCATTGCTTTTGTTTTTTCTTTCTTTTCAAATATGAAAGATATCAAAGATTACGCCGGAGATAAAAATGAAAAAATGCAGACAATGCCTGTTGTTTTTGGACTCGAAAATTCAAAAAGGATTATTGCCTTTCTATATTCAGTTGTTTTTATTTTTATTCCAATTCTACTAAACATAAAATCAATGCTTCTTTTTAGCATAATATATTCTATTTTCACATTTTATCTTTTTACAAAAAAACAATACCAGGAAAAATACATTTTCCTAGTACTGTTTTTCTATGCTATCATACTTTTTCTAGCAATCATTTAACCCAGTGTTTTTCTTTGATTTCCTTGTCTTCTTCTTCTTTTTTTTCTTCAATTTTCTCTTTTGCCATTTCGCGAAGTTTAGACAAATCCTCTACGGATAATTCTTTAGCGCGCTGCAACAAATATTCTTTCTTATTTTTTTCAGCATTTTCAATAACTTCCGCAAGAAGAACGTCTAGGATTGCTCCAATTTTTGGACCAGGTGCAATGTTAAGATCCTTCATTAAATCATTTCCATTAATTTGGAGCATCTTAACAGAAACAGCATCTTTAGAAACTTTTTCAATGACATACTCCAAATGCCTAAGTTTATATGGTTTAGCTTTTGGTGTTCCGCTTCCCAATCGATCAGCAATGCGCAAGTCCATCAAATCTTTCATATTCTCCAGCCCTACTTTTTTAATAAGCCTTCTAACACTTGCCTCTCCAACTTCATCGGGATTGTAATAAAACATATGATTATCAACCAGCATTGTAACTTTTTCAATCACCTCATTTGAAAAACGCAATCTTGTCAAAGCTTTCTTAACAATCCTTGCCCCCATATGATCGTGATTGTAAAATTTTGCATACAACCCTTCTCCCTGTTTTGTCTGTGGTTTTGCAACATCATGAAAAAGCGCAGCGAGACGCACTTCGAGTTTTTTTGATGGACAATATTTCAAAGCCAAAATCAAATGTTTATACACCGTATGAATATGATGTCTGTTTTGCGCAACGCCAACTCCTTTTTCAATCTCAGGAATTATATACACAAGCAAGCCAGTTTTATGCATCATATCAATTCCCTCTGCAGGATTATCAGAAAGAATAATCCTTGTAAGTTCATCCTTTATTCTTTCAAGTGCAATATGGTTAATAAGAGCTGCATTTTTTTTGATAGCTTCAAATGTTCTGTCTTCAATTTCAAAATTAAGCTGCGAATGAAAACGAATGGCGCGCATAATTCGGAGTGCATCTTCGCCGAATCTTTCATTTGCATCCCCCACCGTTCTAATAATTTTATTTTTAATGTCCTCTTGCCCACCATACAAATCCACAATTTCAAATCCTACATTTTCTGTTGTACGTTGTGAGTTGTCAGTTGTAAGTTGCAGAGCTATTGCATTCATCGTGAAATCTCTGCGACTCAAATCCTCTTGAAGCGTCTTGGCAAATTTAACTTCGTCTGGACGTCTGCGATCTGAATATATCGATTCAATTCGATATGTTGTAACCTCAACAACATCATGTTCCCTTTCCTCTTTAAGCAATCCGTTTCCATTTTGAATAAACTTTTCCACTTTCACACCAACAGTTCCAAAATCATTTTCATAAAAACTATCCGGGAAAATTTCAATGATTTCAGATGGCTCAGCATTTGTTGTTATATCCCAATCTTTCGGCATTTTGTCCAGCAACAAATCGCGCACACAACCCCCAACAATGTACGCCTCAAAATTATTTTCTTGAATTTTTTTCAAAACCTCAAGAACAGGTTTTGGAATTTTACGAATCATAAGAATACACTTGTGTCCTCGGTAGGAATCGAACCTACATCTATAGCTTAGGACGCTGCTGTTCTATCCATTGAACTACGAGGACAAATTATAAAAATAAAACCAGTGGACCCACGGGGAGTCGAACCCCGATTTGATCCATGCCATGGATCTGTTCTACCGCTATACTATGGGCCCTTTTCACTCTCTCCATCATAGCACCTGTGATGTCTTGGTCAATGTTCAAATTGCCTAAAAGTGCGCTATAATAGGTGTATGATAAATATAATCAAACAACTGTGGCATTCTTTTAAGGAAAGACCTGACATTTGGTTTTTTTATATGTTTTTGGCAACCTTTACATTGTCAATTAGAAAGGTTTTATATTTTTATTCAATAAATAATTCTTTCAATGAATACTCCGGGGTATACATCTACCTATCTGATTTGTTCTTAATTTCGACTTTATTATTATATATATTATACAATAATAAATTAATAATGTCAAATATAATATCTTTTTTCAAAAATCAATCTGCCAAAATAAAAATGTTCCACGTGGAACATTTTAAATGGCAAGATTGGAACAGTCATAAAAAAACATTAAAAAATGTTCCACGTGGAACATTCACACTATTTAAAAAAACTTATGCACTGCTTATTAACAATTATCTTGTTATATTTCCCTTATTTATAGCCTTTTTTTCATTTATCTCAATATTGTGGACAACTAACAAGCCTATAGCAATATTTAGATCAATCAAATTATTAGAATTTATATTGCTTTATTTTTATATAATTCAAATTGTTCCACGTGGAACATTTTCAAATTTCAATAATTTCTTTTCAAAAAAATTATACAAATTGTTCCACGTGGAACATTCCAAAGGAATCTCCAAAAATGAAAATCTTAATTGTTCCACGTGGAACAATTTTACAAACAGTCGAGAAATAAATGTTCCACGTGGAACATTTATAAGAAATGTGTTTTTAATTATAATTGTAACAGGAGTTATCCAGGCCACTATTGGGATTGTTCAATTCCTAATTCAAAAATCCATAGGGTTATTTTGGCTTAAAGAAAGCATTATTTCATCATCAATTACTGGTGTTGCTAAAATAATATTGAATGGCGATGCATATATTAGAGCATACGGGCTATTTCCTCACCCAAACATTCTTGGAGGGTTTTTAATATTTTCAATATTGATTTCATTTTTATATCTTAAATTGTTCCACGTGGAACATTTCGAAGGGAGGGAATGTGTGCCTCAATTAAAAAAAATAAAATGTTCCACGTGGAACATTTTAAAAGAAAAAGTAACTTCAATTGTTCCACGCCTGCCCCGTAGAATGTTCCAAGCGCTAAAAAATATCTTTTTCAAGCCGTATTTAAACAAAAAAATCTGCAACGAAAAAATGTTCCACGTGGAACATTTCTACTGGGGTGGAACAATTTGGAAAATATTTATATCGATTCAACTCATCGCACTTTCTTTAACCTTTTCTAAATCAGCAATTATTGGCTTATTAGTGGGATTATTTTACCTTTACACAATCCTGAAAATACAAAATGTTCCACGTGGAACATTATTTGAAAAATACAAAAATATAAAATGTTCCACGTGGAACATTTCTACTAGGGTTGAAAATTTTAGAATAAATATTCTAATTACCTTTATAGTTATAGTATTATTTACCATAATAGCAAAACCTGATTTAAACTCATTATTAATAAAAAGTCTCGAAGAAAGAATGTTTTACTTGAGTGCTTCATATGAAATGTTTTTATCTCATCCTTTTATTGGAGTAGGCGCAGGACAGTTCATTTTTAATTTGATGGAAATACCAAGCATACAAGCATGGCAATTCCAGCCAGTTCATAATGTTTTTTTGCTTATATTAAATGAATTTGGTATCTTTATAATGTTGGGGTTTCTATATTTTATTTTCAAATTGTTCCACGCCTGCCCCGTAGGATGTTCCAATAATTCAAAAAGTTCTTCTTTAAATTTTACTTCGATAAAAAAATCTGCAACAAATAAATGTTCCACGTGGAACATTCCTACTGGGGTGGAACAATTTGAAAAGGATAATATCCTAATTGTTCCACGTGGAACAATTAGGATATTATCCATATTTGCTAATGCCATCCTTTTAGCTTTTATATTCATTATGCTTTTTGATCACTACTTTTGGGATATACAGCAAGGACAAATATTACTATGGATGATATTTGGGTTTATTGCTAGCCAAAATAAACAAGTTGACCCAGACCAGCGCATTGCTTAGATCATATTATTCAGTTTATTAATATATACTTATTTATATTGATATATAATTACTGATAACTTATCCGAAATTTGTTACCTATATGAAAATTCCAACAATAATAGATTCCACCACTAACAATTTTGATTTTCTAAGAATGCTGGCGGCTTTCTTGGTTTTTTTTGGACACACAATATTAATAACCAGATCTATTGGAATATTAAATTGGGACAGGGGATTAGAAATTGGCGCAATTGGGGTAAATATTTTCTTTATTATAAGCGGTTTTTTAATAACAAAAAGCTGGTTAGATAACAATAATACTGCGTTCTTTATAAAAAAAAGGTTTTTGCGTATATATCCCGGACTTATCTTTGCAGGATTATTCACTGTTTTGATTATTGGACCAATTACAACGTTTCTTTCGATAGGAACCTACTTTCAACATCCCAGCACACTTACTTACACAATAAACATTTTTTCTCTTAATCTTATTGACATTACTGCAAACAAACTTCCTGGAGTTTTTGTTTTAAACAGCCTTCCTTATGTTGTTAATGCATCGCTTTGGACCATCCCCATTGAAATTGGGTGCTATCTTCTTGTTGCAGTGATGGGCTTTAAAAAGATATTTACAAAAAAAATTACTGTTCTTTATGCTTTAATATTTCTCTTGCTCTACAGCACCATTTATTCGCTAAACAAAGATTTTTTTACCTTTTTTCAAAAAAGCTCATCTATTCCATATTCTGACATAATAAGATTGTTTACTTATTTTATTTCTGGAGTAGCCATCTATCTATATAAAGATGTCATTTCAATATCAAAAAAACAACTTTTTGCCTTATTAATCATTTTTTTGGGATTAATAGCTGTTGGATATCTTGAATTAGCAAGTTATTTTCTCTTGCCAATATTTGTCATATTTATAGCTATGGCAAATATAGATTTTTTAAAAAAAATAACTCAGTATGGGGATTTTTCTTATGGCTTTTATCTTTTCGCTTTTCCCATCCAGCAAACAGTGTCCTTTTTTTCAAATGGCAGGTTATCATTTTTTGAATACACCACTATTGCTTTCTTGTTAACATTGGTTTTGGCAATTTTTTCATACAAATTCATCGAGAAACCATTTCTCAAACTTAAGAATGTTCCATTTATTGAAACCACGAAAAAATATTATCGTTTACTTTGCAAAAAACGGGTTAGATGATATAATTTTAATATGTATATAAAGGTAAAACACATAAAACAATTTTTACTATTCTCGGCTTGTCTTTTTTTCGCTGGCTTTAATTATTTGACGTACGTAAAAGCTGATACCGACAGCACCACCACTGTTTGTGATAAAACTACCGACAGCGATTGCGACGGTCTTACTAATGCTGAGGAAACATTATACAAAACAGATCCTAATAATATAGACACTGATGGCGATAGTTACTCAGATGGCGTGGAAGTTGAAAGTGGATACGACCCAACAATAGCAGCACCTGCAGATAGATTAGCAACAGTAACAACAGCAGCAGAAACTCAAGACACAACCACACAAAACACCACGGGCACCAGTGATTCAGCACTAACAGATGATCTTGCGGAAGATTTGAAAACATTTGTAGAATCAAAAGGGGATGAACCTATTACAAATAGCGAAATTAATGATTTCGTCACAGAAAATCTTTCAGCTGTGCAAGGAGAACCAATAACATTGGCGACTCTTCCTGTTGTTGATATCTCAAAAATAAAAACTATTGATCAAACATATGCAACTCTAAGCGCAGAAGAGAAAAAGAAAAAAATAAAAGCGGATGCAGAAAAATATATTACCCAAGTAGGATATCTTGTAATAAGCAGCAGTCCAAAACCAATACTTTCACAGGAAGATTTTACCGCTACAATGGATGAATTTATGGCAAAATTTAATTCTTTTGCAGAATCAAACACTGATCAAGCTTATTTTTTGGATATTGCAAATAGAACAGAACTTCTTTTGCCGCAACTATTGAATATGGAAGTGCCGCAAACATTCGTGAACCAACATGTAAAAATAATTCGCATAGCGATGGGATTTTTATCTCTTCGTGAAATGCTTCCGACTGTTGATACAGATCCGGTTTTGAAAATGGCAATGATTAAAAAAATACAAGAACTCACGCCACTGTTGGCAGATTTTTTTCAAACAGATTTTTTAAATTATACCAAGCAGTTTGAGGAGTAACAACTTTAATTCATTTTCTGTGAATTAAAAATAGCTATATATGCAAAAAAAGAAACTTATTTCAATTGTATTGTGTTTTTCTGTTGTTTTTTTTAGTGTTTTTGCTTTAAATGTCCGCCAAGCAAAAGCCTGGCCAGTTTCAATAGCAGCTGTAAATGCTCTTTTTGAAGGAGCAATCACTGTTTTAGATGCAGCAGGATTTTCTATCGAACAAATAGAATATATTTTGGATATGGTTGGAAAGATAGGAACTGTTGCCGCAAAGGTTGCAGCTTTAATGCTTGTACAAAAAATAACCCAAGCTATTATTGGAGATGATGGGGGAGGGGGAGTTGTTTCTGATTGGAACAACTATTTGTATGTTTCACCACAACAAAGAGCAATGGCTCAAATGAATTCTTTTTTTAACACTGTTAGTCGTGGAAGATTATCTTCACTGAATTATGAAGGAATTGGCCCAAATTATGACAGTTACCTTAGAGGTCAAGCAATTCGAGCAATTGATGGACAAGTGTTTGTGACAAATTTGCAAGACACCGTAACTGATCCCACGAAAATGTTTGACGGTGGCAATATGAAAGGAATTATGACATATATGCAATGCGCCAATAATGTTGCGTGCTATACATTAACATCCACTGCAAAATATAATTCTGAATTTACCAAGGCTCAAGAAATTGCCAAGCTTTCACAAGACAGGGGCTTTCTTCCAGTTAAGGACAAAAAAACTGGAAAAATAATGCAGCCAGCCGCATTAGCAGCAAGCGCACTCACACAAGTAGATCAACTTGGCACACAACTTATTATGAGCACCGATTTTGCCTCCCAAGGAGCTGGTGCATTCGTGCAGATTGCTGCTGGAACAGGAATCAGCATCGCCTCAAGATCACTTAATTATGCAACAGCAAATGAAGAAGGGAAGGCTGCAGTCAGAAATAAGAATGACCAATTTCCTTTCAGTCTAGGATACAGTGCTAATGGAGGAATCGGAGTTAGCGCAGGTGGCGTGACAGCTAGCACTGGAGCAGGATCATTTAGCGGTGGAGTTCAAATAGGCAACATATGCGCAACTGGAAATTTCTCCTACGACAGTTCTGGCGCAGCAGTTGATGTTAGGGGAAATAAAATAAATTGTCCACCAAATACAAAAGCAAAAACAACATACACACCGCCAAGTGTAAACGTTACTAATCCAGATGTGACTGTGACAACGCCAACAATAACACCGACACGTTAAATACAAATACGACTTACAAACAAAAAATAAAAAACATTTGAATGAAATCAAGTGTTTTTTATTTTTGTCATTATTAGTGGGTATATCCCGACTCGAACGGGAGACCTCTACAATGTCAATGTAGCGCTCTAACCAACTGAGCTATACACCCTAAACAACCTCTGGATTTGGAATTTTAACTTCCATTTCTGCCAATTCCTCAACGGTTTTCAATTCATTGTCTTTTTCAAATGCAATCTGTTTAAAAAAGAAAAGCCAAGTTGTTTGCAGAAAAGCTTCGTACCAAGAAAAAACTACCATCAAAAATGCACCACAAATAAGTGCTGCGATTATCGCAATAACAATTATTCCTGTTTTAGCAAAAATCAGATATGCAATAAGTCCCACAGGAGAAAATATAATAGCCACAAATAAACACCCGGAAACAATCACAATCAGCAACAACAACCTGGTAATAAACATAACCAAGCTCATTATTAAACTCTCTTTAATATTTTTTATAAACAAAGCATATGCCGATTCCAAAGATATCTTAAGTTTTTCATCTGCTGAAATAATACGCAAACTAGCATAGTGATGCAAATAAGAAGCCAGGATTAAAAGTGGTAAAATAATTGCAATTGCCAAAAACAAAGCAATAAACGCCAACACATTTGCTTTAAGTGTAAACAAATACACAACCGGAACACCAAGCACGAGCATAATACTTATCAATACTACAAAAATAACAATGCTCAAGAAAAATAATCTCCAAAAATATTTTTTAGATTCCTTCAATATTGCAACGACAGAAAGCTGCTTGTATAGATTAATATCATTCGCAGATTTAATTATTCCTGCAAATGCAAGTGTTCTGAGCAAAAACAAAATTAGTGCAACAATGACAAATGCCACAGCCAGAAAAGCAACAAGCCTTAGATTGTTTTGAACAAATTCAACAATGCGCTGCTGATCAACCGAATCGCCATCATTCATTTTAAAATTACCCCCGAACGATCCAATGAAAATCAAAAAACCAAAAAACCACAGGAATTTATTTTCCCAAGTGATAGAAAATGATTCCTTCAATATATTGATATATTGAATCTTTTTCATTTACCCTGTTAAATAAGATTTGAGTCTCTTTAAGAGAAATAAACTTATTTTTGTTAATTAATTACTTTATCCTGTCCTGTTAAATAAACTTGAAACTCAAATCTTAATTTTAATTTTTTCAAGAAAATTAAAATTATTTAACAGGGTGAATTTTTTAAAGTAAATATATGTTTTCTGTAGAAGGTGATTAATTTTAATATTAAATTAATCACCCAAACTGAAAGCAATTTATTCTTGCGCAGCAATAGCAACATTTTCTTCCTCTTTTTTTATTGGCAATTCAATGCCAACAATCTTATTGAATTCATCTCGTTCGATTGTTTCTTTTTCCAAAAGTTCAGACACAATTTTTTTCAAAATATCCCCATTATCAGTCAATATTTTTTCAGCTGTTTTATATGCGTCACTAATATAGCGAGATACTTCTGCATCAATGGCTTCAGCAGTGCGATCTGAATAATCTCTCTCTTCACTTATTTCACGACCCAAGAAAACCATTTCTTCCTTTTTGCCAAAAGTTCGTGGTCCAAGAGTGCTCATACCATAACGAGTAACCATTGCGCGAGCCATATGTGTTGCGCGTTGCAAATCATTTGACGGACCGGTTGTCACATCTCCGATAAACATTTGCTCGCTAACATGACCACCAAGAAGTGTTGCCAATTCATCAATAAAATATGCTCGGGAGTGCAAACTTTTGTCTTCAGTTGGAGCAGACAATGTATAACCACCAGCTTGTCCACGAGCAATGATAGAAACTTTCTGAATTGGATCTGCATTTGGAAGTATTGATCCAATCAAAGCGTGTCCTGCTTCATGATAAGCAATTATTTCTTTTTCTTTTTTATTGATTGCTTTTGATCGTCTTTCTGGTCCAAGAATTACTTTTTCAATTGATTCTTTAAGTTCATCTTCTGTAATTGTTTTTTTAGCTCGTCTTACTGATAAAATTGCAGCTTCGTTTACAAGATTAGCAAGATCTGCTCCAGAAAAACCAGACGTTCTTTCTGCCAACGTGCGAACATTAACAGTTTTTTCGATTGGTTTGTTTTTCATATGAATTTTCAGAATTTCCTCGCGTTCATTGATGTCAGGCAAATCCATTACAACACGACGATCAAAACGTCCTGGACGAAGCAAAGCTGGATCCAAAACATCAGGCCGGTTTGTTGCAGCAATCACAATCACACTAGTCGTTCCTTCAAAACCATCCATTTCTACCAAGATTTGGTTTAATGTTTGCTCTCTTTCATCGTGTCCGCCACCAAGTCCTGCTCCGCGATGACGTCCTACTGCATCAATTTCATCAATAAATACAATCGCTGGTGCACTTTTTTTGGCTTGTTTGAACAAATCTCGCACGCGAGAAGCACCAACACCAACAAACATCTCCACAAATTCAGATCCACTAATATTAAAAAATGGAACACCTGCTTCGCCAGCCACAGCTTTGGCCATTAAGGTTTTTCCTGTTCCCGGGGAGCCAAGCAAAAGCACGCCCTTTGGAATTTTTGCGCCAATAGCGATAAACTTCTTTGGATGTTTCAAAAATTCCACAATTTCTCCCAATTCTTCCTTGGCTTCCTTTGCTCCCGCCACGTCTGCAAAAGTTGTCCTTTTGTTTTTATCCTTAGGATCAGTCATTCTAGCCTTGCTCATTCCAAATGACATCGCTTGAGAATTTCCTCTTTGCGCTTGTCGAAGCATAAACCAAATAAACGCGCCAATAAGCAAAAATGGCAATAAAAATGGCAATAAAATGTTTGAAGCAAAAGCACTAAAACCAGAAGCTTGCTTGATATCAATTTTTACATCCTTTATTTTTTCCTTGTCAACGCCATAATTATTAAGCGATTCAGTCAATGAGCTTTGTGGTTCTTTGATTGATTTTTCTTTTGCAGCGTCATTAAGCTCAATAGTAAGATCATTACCATCAACTGAAATGCTTTTGACTTTTCCATCATTAACTTGCGTTGCCAGTTCGCTCAATGAAATTTCTGTGGGTTTTTGCTTCGGACCACTATAAAGAATCATTATAGTTGAAGCAAGCAAGAAAAATAGCACAACAAAACCAATATTTTTTAATAATTTTTCCATACGTACAAATAAAAATTAGTGATTTAAATAAAACTATTAGTCTACGAAATTACGAAAATGTACAAAAGTACAAAAAGATTTATGGTTGTTTTTTGTATTTTTGTAAAAATTTGTAAGCTTGTAGACTTATGAACGTATATCCACTTTACCACCTTTTTTTGATATGTTCAAGCCACAAATAAGAGCTTTTTGATTCTTACTCTTACCACTATTTATAATCTTAATCATTTCTTCAATTTGTCCATTTTCAATGTCCAAAGTTGTTTTTTTCAAATTATTAGCAATGATTCTTAATGCTTGACGTTGAATGGCGCTGTGCTGAGACAAAAAATCCTGAGCATTAAAGTGAGCACATTTATTTTTATAAACTTTTTCAGCAAAAAGTTGTGCGCTTTGGTCGATAAATTCATAATCCGAAGCTACTATCACTGACCATTGGCTTAATGTCTTTTTAATTGCCGGATTAAAATTCTTTTCGAGATAGGGAAGCAGCTTGTGACGAATATTATTTCTGGTAAATTTAATATCCGAATTTGATTTGTCTGTGCGACATTTCAACTTGTTTTCTTTTGCATAAGCCAAAATGTCCTTTTTGCTGGTTTGCAAAAGTGGTCTGATAATCTTTTTGGTTTTAGCATTCATTGCGCTAAGTCCATTTAAACCACTGCCTCTTATAATACGCATTAAAACTGTTTCGGCTTGATCATCTTGATTGTGAGCAACAGCTACCAAATCAAAATTCATTTCGCTTCTTAATTTTTCAAAAAAAGCATATCGTATTTCGCGCAGACTATTTTCTAAATTTCCTTTATAATCAGCTTTTTTTGGTTTAAACACTGTCAGTGGAATGTTATATTTTTTCGAAAGTTCTCTTACAAAAATCTCGTCTTTCTTTGAATCTTCTCCGCGCAGAGCATAATTAATATGAACAATGTGAAGTTGGAGATCATATTTCGACTTGAGTTTGCTCAAAACATCCAAAAGACAGACACTGTCACTGCCACCAGAAACACCAACAACAATCTTTGAGCCTTTTTCCCAAAGATTATTTGCAAATGCAAAATTTTGAATTGTTTTAATGAATTGAGCCATTTTTTTTAGTTTCAATAAATTCCATTACAACGGCAAATACTTCTTTTATAGTAAGACTGGTTGTATCAACAACCAAATCGTAATTATTATCTTTATCTTGACGAATATTGTAAAGAAGAAAATATCTCTCACTATCTTCTTTTCGTCTTTTTAGAATACTTTTTTGTATATTCTCAACAGTATTTAAATTATTATCTTCATTGCCTCTATTATTTTCTTCAGATAAGGCATCAAAAATTCTTTTAGCAGCAACGCTGGGGTCAACTTTTAAATATATCTTCAAAGATTTTGGAATAAAATGCCAAGCTGTTCTGCTTTCAATCACGAAAGCATTTTGTTCTTGTGAAAGCTTAACAATATAGTCATCTACGGTTCTATCGAAATTTGGATCAACATCACAAATTTTTCTAAATTCAGGCAAAGTCATATTTTTTTCAGCAGCCATATCACGAAACATCTGCCCCATATAATAACGCGGCAAGTTAAGCTTTTCTGAAACCATTTTTGCAATAGTACTTTTTCCAGAACCTTCCTGCCCATTAAAAGACACGATAAAGCCTAAATTGTTCATATTTTTGAATTATTGATAATCACATAATTATACCGTCATTTTAGCATAAAGCAAGCCCGTGCACTAACTTTTGCTTGTGTATTTACCGTTTAATTAAAGCAAATACACACATTATTAACAATTTTTTAAATATATATAAAGTAACCCAAATTGCTTAGCGAAAGTTTAGTACTGGGCAAGCCCTTTAAAACACAAAAACCACCCAATTGAATCAGGTGGTTTTTGAAGATTTTTATGCAAGTATGATTATTACTTTTCTTCCTTAATAATCATCAAGCCCATTCTGTGATCTTTTGGCTCAATAGAAAGGATTTTCCAATCATAGGTTTCGCCTGCGCGAAGAATTTCATCCATTTTCTTTCCTGGGTACACTTCTTGAAATTCACTAACGTGAGCCAAGCCGTGAATATCCTTGTCCAAATATACAAATGCTCCGAAAGGATTGATTTTGTCGATTTTTCCTTGGACAGTGTCTCCAACTTTGTATTTTTCAGCAATTTCACTCCAAGGATCTTTGGCGAGCGCCTTCATTGAAAGAGAAATTCTAGTATCATCAATACCGATAATCTTAGCCTTAACCTTGTCGCCAGTTTTGATAATGGTTCTAGGGTCATCAATAAGCTGCCAAGCAAGTTCTGAAATATGTACCAAACCTTCAAGTTTGTCACTTTCTCGGTCTGATGCCATTTTAGCTGGTGGCAAAAATTTGATAAATGCACCAAAGTCCACAACGCCACTTACTTCGCCTTCGATAGTGTCTCCAGCTTGTAATTGAGAAATGACTTCTTTTTCTTTTTCACTTGAAGCTGCGCGTTCAGAAACAATAAGCTTTTCTGCGGTGCGATCTGCATCAAGAATGCGTACCAACATTTCTTTTCCAACCAATTTCTTAAGCAATTCCAAAATCTTATTCTTATCGCCATCTTCAACGCGTGGATAATGTTCACTTGAAAGTTGTGAAACGGGAACAAATCCGGTAATTCCGTTAACTTCAACCATAAGACCACCTTTGTTTGCATCCAAAACTTTTGTCATAACAGCTCCCATTGAATCTCTCTTAGCTTCTAAGTCATCCCAAGCTCGCTCATATGAAGCCTCACGAATAGAAAGTTCAATATACCCATCTTCATTTTCAAGATCAATCAATGTTGCGCCAACTTTGTCGCCTTTTTTAACCTTTCCAACAGCAAGGCCATCTTTGATTTCTTTTCCAAGTACAATACCTGTTCCAAGAGCACCAAGATCCAAAAGTAATGAGTTTGAGGTAATGTCGATTACAACACCTTCCAAAACATCTCCTACTTGAGGAATTTTAACTGGATTTTCTTCCAAAAGAACTGCCATTGGAGACATATCCTTTTCCTCTTCTTCTTTAATAACAGCCTTTTTTGCTTTTTTAGGAGCTATCGGGGTGTTATCTTCTTTGATCTTATCAACTTCCTCGGCTAATTTGTCGAGAATGTCTGTTTTCTTTGTTGCCATACTATTTTCTTTCTAGGCGTGCCACCTATATTTTATTAATAATTAATTGCACTTTGTTGTCGTTATATGCAAAAATCCCTCTTTAAAGGGAAATTATCAAGAAATTCACTGTGAAATTAAAGCATTTCACTATTAAATTTTCTTAATTAATTAACCACTTGTTTATCCTATACTAGTTTTGGTTTTTTGGCAAGACTCGTCGCTCGCAAGCGACGGGTCAAGCTTGCCCCGTTAAATTCTGCTTTAGACAGACTATTTAACTGGGGAGTGAAGCAAAAACATCTCGACAAGAAGTTTTCGCTATGGTATACTGCATCTGAGCTGAAAGAAAACTTTAAAACTTAAGGACAAACAAATGCAAATACAATATTATGGTCATTCCTGTTTCAAATTGACAACCAAACCCGGAGGTAGGGCTACTGAAGATATTTCACTTTTTTTCGATCCATTTGGAAAAGAATTGGGAATAAGACCACCGCAAGGACAAGCTGACATTGTTTTTGTTTCACACAGTCATAAAGATCATAGTAATATAAGCGCTATCAAGGGCGACCCAGTAATTATTGAAACACCTGGGGAATTTGCTGTTAAAGGAATAAATGTTGTTGGAGTTGATTCTTTTCATGATAACGTCGAAGGAACCGAAAGGGGTCGCAGCACAATTTATATTCTTGAAGCTGAAGAATTAAAAATTTGTCATCTTGGCGATCTTGGATGCGATTTAACTGGAAAACAACTTGAAGAAATTGATGGTGTTGATATTCTTTTTATTCCTGTTGGCGGAGGCAGCACAATTGATGGGAAAAAAGCAGCTGAGTTGGTGCGAAAAATTGAACCAGCCATTGTTATCCCAATGCACTATAAAACAACTGGCGTGACAGCTGAAATAGAAGATGAAAAGAAATTCTGCAATGAAATGGGAAACTGTCCACAAGAAAAAATTGCAAAATATACTGTTAAGAAAAAAGATTTGGAAGATAAAAAAATGGAAATCGTTTTAATGAATAACGAAGCGTAATGTTTTTTAGCAAAATATCAGAAAAAATTGCCGAGGTAAGATTACAGCCGGATCATATCCGTCTTCGTTGGGTTTGGGGTGCCGTGTCAGTTTCAATGTTTTTTATCTTAGGCATCTGGTTTTTTTCAATGGGCTCATTGTTTCAAGGAGAAAAATCAGATTCAAATCAAAAAGCATCCACCATCCCTGACATATCCCAGCAACTTAAAGATATTAAAGAGCAAGCTCCATCAATCAAAAATTTCAATGAGGGTATTAGTACTGAAACTGAATTTGATTATCCTGCACCATCCATAAATAATTCTGAAGCCCCGCAAACAGACAGTTACAGTGATTTACAAACAATTCCTGCGCAATAAAGAGTCATACGCAACATATTGTTTTTTGTGAGCCTATTTTCTCTTGAGGCCGTTGGCTGAGACAGCAGGCAAGAGCGATTGGCCATAGCTTTCGGCCAAGAGCGTGCCGAAAGAGGAAATAGGCGAAACAAAAAATAAACATTAAGCATAATTTACGATAACTCGAAAATAATTTAATTAAAAAATCGTCTAAGCAATTCACGTCAGTCACAAGCGACCTGATAGAACTTAAGCGGATTTTCCCAACTCGATATGAAAGCAGTTTCTCAAAACAAATTGGATTTTGTGCCAGAAAATATTCAACCTCGTCAAATTGTTGCAGAAGTTCAACAATCATATTTGGATTATGCGATGAGCGTTATTGTTTCTCGTGCACTTCCTGATGTTCGCGATGGTCTTAAGCCTGTGCATCGTCGAATTTTGTATTCTATGTGGGATACTGGCCTTCGTCCAACTGCAAAATTCAGAAAATCTGCTACCGTGGTCGGAGAAGTGCTTGGTAAATATCATCCGCACGGCGATACTGCTGTGTATGATTCTATGGTTCGTTTGGCGCAAGATTTTTCACTTCGTTATCCATTGGTTTGGGGACAAGGAAACTTCGGTTCAATGGACGGCGACAGCGCTGCTGCTTATCGTTATACTGAAGCAAAACTGAAAGCAATTGCTGAAGAAATGCTTTTTGATATTGAAAAAGACACTGTTGATTTCATTCCAAACTTTGATGGTGTTCACAAAGAACCAGTTGTTCTTCCTGCAAAACTTCCGCAATTGCTGCTTAATGGAACAATGGGTATCGCTGTTGGTATGGCTACCAATATTCCTCCGCACAATTTAAACGAACTTGCCGATGCTATCAATCATTTGATTGATAACCCAGAAGCTAATGTGGACGACTTGATGCAATTCATCAAAGGCCCTGATTTTCCAACTGGAGGAATTATGTATAACACCCCCGGGATTAAAGAAGCATATTCAACCGGTCGCGGAAAAATTGTAACGCGTGCCAAGGCTGACATTATTGAACAAAAATCTGGAAATTTTCATATTGTTATCACAGAAATAACCTATTTGACCAACAAATCGAATTTGATTATCAAGATTGCGGATTTGGTTAAAGAAGGAAAAATTTTGGGCATCAAAGATCTTCGCGATGAATCTGACAAGGACGGAGTGCGAATCGTGATCGAACTTAAGAAAGATGCTTACGCACAAAAAGTTTTGAACAAACTTTACAACGCAACTGATTTGCAAAAGAATTTCAATGTAAATATGTTGGCATTGGTTGATGGAATTGATCCACAAATCCTTTCTCTTAAATCAATTTTGGAACACTACATTTTGCATCGCAACATTGTGGTGAAACGTCGCACACAATTTGAACTTAACAAAGCCAAGGATCGTGCTCATATTTTGGAAGGACTCAAAATTGCTTTGGACAATATCGATGCTGTTATTGAAACAATCAAAAAATCTCCAAGCAGAGAAGAGGCTCACACCAATTTGATGAAGAAGTTCAAGCTTTCGCAATTGCAAGCTACTGCTATTTTGGAAATGCGCTTGCAAACATTGGCTGGACTTGAACGCAAAAAAATTGAGGATGAACTTGTTGAAAAACTTGCTTTGATCAAACAACTCGAAGAACTCTTGTCCAGTCCAAAGAAAATTCTTGGTGTGGTTAAAAATGAACTTATTGCACTTAAAGAAAAATTCGGTGACGAACGCAAAACAAAAGTACTCAAAACTGGAATTGAAGAATTCAAACAAGAAGATGTGATTCCAAACGAAGAGGCAATCATCACAATTTCTCAAGACGGATACATCAAAAGAATGAACCCTGATGTATATAAGGTACAAAAAAGAGGAGGCAAAGGAGTGATTGGCGCAACAACGCGAGAAGGAGATGCAATTGAAAAAGTTACTAGTGTGATGTCACATGACAACTTGATGTTTTTTACTAATACTGGAAAAGTCTTTCAAACAAAGGCATATGAAATTCCAGAATCAGCCAGAACATCCAAAGGACAAGCCGTGGTCAACTTCTTGCAACTTGCGCAAGACGAAAAAATCACTGCAATGATTCCATATAACAAAACTGATGATTACAAATTCTTCTTTATGACAACAACCTTAGGCGTTGTCAAAAAAACAAAAGTTGAAGACTTTGACAATGTTCGTCGCTCTGGATTGATTGCAATCACTCTTGAAAAAGGAGACACACTGAACTGGGTGCAGCCAACAACAGGAACTGACGAAGTCATCATCAGCACTTCAGAAGGACAAGCCATTCGATTTAAAGAAACAGATGTTCGCGCAATGGGTCGCTCTGCAGCCGGTGTGCGCGGAATCAAATTGAAGAACAATGACCGAGCCATCGGAATGGATGTTGTCATTAAAGGACAAAAAGGAAACCAGCTTTTGATTATCAGCGAGAATGGCTACGGAAAACGAACTGATCTTAATGCTTACAAAATACAAAAACGTGGCGGCTCTGGTATTAAGACTGCCAAAGTGACTGTCAAAATAGGAAAACTTGTCGGAGCAAACATCATTAATGTTGACGACATTGAAGGAGATTTGTTCATCACTTCTGCCCAAGGTCAAATCATCCGCATCCCACTTGCCAGCATTTCAATTCTCGGACGAGCAACACAAGGTGTCCGCATTATGAAACCCAACGCCGGCGACAAAGTTGCAGCCTCTGCGATTATTTAAAACACTTTCACACCAACACACTTAAAACCCTGCTCTTGCTAGCAGGGTTTTATTTTTACCTGTTTTTATGCTAATATGTATTCATAAAGGTTTATGCTTACATTAAATTTGCATTATAATACCTTGATTTAGCCAAAATATCATCAGGTACGGATAATACTAGTTCAACGAAATGACAAAAAAACTCTTTTTAAATTCATTTTTAATTTTGGCAATTTAAATGCCTACCTGAAACACATATGAAACAAAAATTTTATTTAATTGCACTTTTCATTTGTTTCATTTTATTGTCACTGTATCTTCCACCTGTTTCAAATTTTCAGTGTGGTTTTCAACGAGATGGTAGTCACATCAGTTGTAATAATGATGCTTTTAAAATTTTACTTGTTGCTTATGATTGGCTAATGGCATTGGTATTCACTGTTTTACTTATCGTTGGTTTATTTTTGAAGGACAGAACAAAAAAGTATATACGTGTGGTCTCAATGTTTTTTTGTATAAGTATAATTTTAAAATATCTGGCTTTTTGGTATATTCTTTATCTTGATAGTATGCCATTATAAGTATTAGATAGAAATTACCAAAATGGAATGCATTAAGGAATAGAGTTTTTTGTCACATCGTTGAACAACTCATATCTGGCTCAAGAAATTGACACTTCAATAGTTTCAAGGAAAGTCAATTTCTTTCGACCCAAATCCCGTCGCTCACGAGCGACAGGACTTCAGATATGAGTAACGTTGGACGAAATGCCATAAAGAAATTAGGGGATGACACATCGTCCAACACTGTGTATCTGGTTTCATGAAAAGGAATTCAACAAATAATCTTTACAATTCAGAATGCCATTTTTTGGGATTTTTAAAAACAAAAAAGAGGTTGCCGCCGAAACTATCGACAGCAACCCCGAAGCACTTTACCATGTGGCCATCCAGTGATAAATACTTGGCGTCCCCTCTGGTAAATTATCTGGATTATTAAAGGTGGCAACATTTTCTATTTGCTCAATTATGGCAATTGCGTCGCCACCTTCCTCCTTTGCAGAATCAGTCATTTCCCAAACATTGAAGTCATCTGTTTGACACCAGTGTTTGTTGTATAGCGCAATTACCGCCTCCTCTCTAGATTGATATGGACCAAAGAAACATTGAATTTTTTTGCCCGTGGAGAAATTGAGACCGAAGATGCGTTCCAGATTTTTATCTTCTTTCTCAACGTGTGTCCAACCTTCTCGGAGAAGAAAATTTGATTTTTCATAATCGCCGAGTTCAGAAAAATACATGGGGTGGTCAGCGTGAATGTTGACGGTAATTTGAGAAGTTATGATTCTAATTGTAAAGAGCATGGTTGCCCCTCCTTTCTTTTTGAGTTATATGACAACGTTTAATATAAGCATAAAATGGCAACTATGTCAAATACAGATAGCGCAAAAATCCCAAAAAATGGCTCATAATATGGAAATTATTTATTGAATTCCTTTCCATTTCACCCAAATTTTTGCTTCTTTACTCTTTATTGATATAATATGGAAGCGAAGCAAAAACTTCAGATACACAGATACGTTGTCGGAAATATCTAAAAACAAATTCTTTATTAAATTTTTTTCAAGCACTTTTGAAATTTAAAAAAGCCCTTCGGATACGAAGGGCGTTGGTTTGCTTTTCATGGCGTTGTAGTCTAATATTTCCCAGAATTTGCGAAATCTTTCAGTGTAAACCGTGCTGTCAAGTTCTTTAACGCCTCTTTTTCTCTGTCAGTTATTATACGAGGACCATTTGGGTATGCTCGACGAACGAGTTTACGCTCTTTAAATAATGGCATACTACAATCACATGGCGCTTGCTCTGGTCGATAACTATAATCTGGCATAAGTTCACCTCCATGAATAATGTAAAGATCTAAGAAGACTGTAACTTAAATATTTACAAACGTCAATTAAGAAAAAATTTCAAAAGGGCTTGAAAAAAATAGGGCTTATAATAAGAAACTTTCATCTAACATTTGCCAAAAATGGCATTGCGTGTTATGGTTTGTTTACTAATTAATATTTGAGCACTTATTGGTCTTCGGCCTTTCATTGACACTTTTTGCGTCAAGGTAACCAAGACGAGTATGTTGCCACACAAAATGCTATGGCACTCACGCACAAGCAAAAGGAAAAAGTGACAAAAGATGTGAAACGTCACGACAAAGATACTGGTTCTCCAGAATATCAAGTTGCAATGTTCACAGAAAGAATCAAGAAATTGACTTCTCATCTTAAAAAGAACAAAAAGGATTTTCATTCTCGTCGAGGACTTCTAAAAATGGTTGCAAAAAGACGAAAGTTGCTTGCATATCTTGAAAAGACAAACGAGAAATCTTACAAAAAAATTATCAAGGAACTTGGTCTTAAAGGCTAAAATCACTAATAACCACAAATTTGAAACGAATGCTCACAAATCGCGAATCTCTTTTTTGATTCGTGATTTGTGTTAATTAGTCTACTATTCGTGCAAATTTGTGTTCAACATTTATGTTGAGATCAAAAGAACAGCGGGTCGGCGTGTTGGTCGACATACAAAACCTTTATTACAGCGCTAAGGCTCTCTATGGCAAAAAAGTGAACTTTCAAAAGGTTCTTGAAGAATCTGTGGGCGAGCGAGTTTTGATTCGCGCGATTGCATATGGAATAAAGACTCTTGAAGGACAAGAAGAAAAGTTCTTTGAAGCATTGGCCAAACAAGGCTTTGAAGTTAAAACCAAAGACCTGCAACTTTTCCCAGGTGGCGCCAAAAAAGGCGACTGGGATGTGGGCATTGCAGTGGATGCCATCAAACTTTCCAAAAATCTTGATGTGATTGTTTTGGTTTCAGGAGACGGAGATTATATTCCTCTTGTTGAATACATCCAAAGCACGACTGGTTGTCGCGTGGAGGGAGTTGCCTTCGGTGAAAGTACCAGCGCCAAGCTTGGCGAGGCCTTGGACAGTTTCACAGATTTATCTGAGAACAAAAAGAAATTTTTGATTTATACCGGGAAACAAGAATCTGGTGTTAGAAAATAAAATAACGATCTTTCATAAAAAAGACTGCTATGCGCAGTCTTTTTATTTTCATTGACCCCGTTAGAAATTTCACACTTATTATCTAGCTTAAATATTTTGTTTATATTTCAAATCTTACAAGCAATGAAATTTTACTTTTGAAATTTCTAACGGGGTTGACAAAATGCCTTAAATAAGCTATTGTTTTGAGTGTTAGGGAGGTTAATAAAATTATTTAATTAAACCTTTAATAGCGCCTCATTTAAGTAATTTTCCGTCAGGCAGACAAACCACAGTTAAAAAATTAAGATTAGGACTTACGCTTTTTCTCAACTATTTCTTTTTTGGCACGCTTTTGGATAAATACTCAATATCCAAAAGCTCAAAGAGTTGCTGTCGCCAACTATTGGCCAAAAAAGAAATGTTTCGAAACGCGTAACTACTTGAATTATTGATTTTTTGACTGTTGTTTTTCCGCTTTTTGCGGACACTTATTTGATTGATGTTGTTACTGAAGGTCAATGTGTTTATGGCACACAAGAAATGGTCACTCCAAATTGGAGGACGCGAGCTTGTTATTGAAACTGGTCTTTTGGCCAAGCAGGCAAATGGGGCAGTAACTGTGCGTTATGGCGACACGGTTGTTTTGGCAACTGCGGTTATGAGCAAAGGAGCATCACGAATTGGTGGATATTTTCCACTTATGGTTGATTACGAAGAGCGTTATTACGCAGCTGGAAAAATTAAAGGTTCTCGCTTTATCAAACGTGAAGGACGACCTTCTGATGAGGCAATTCTAACTGGCCGCGTTGTTGATCGCACAATTAGACCTCTTTTTAATGCTCGAATGCGAAATGATGTGCAAGTTGTGGTTACAGTGCTTTCAATTGATGGAGAAAATGATCCAGCGATTGTTTCAATGATTGCTGCATCAACTGCGCTTTCAATTTCAAATATTCCTTGGAATGGTCCGATCGGCGCAGTTCGCGTTGGACGTCTTAATGGAGAATTTATTCTTAATCCTGTTAATGGGGAAGTGACTGATGGAGATATTGATCTTATTATTGCTGGAACAAAGGACAAGATTAATATGATTGAAGCTGGAATGAAGGAAGTTCCAGAAGAAGATGTTGCAAAAGCTTTTTCTTTTGGTCATGAAGCTATCAAAAAAATCACTTCACTTATTGATGAAGTTGTTGCTGAAGTTGGCGCTGCCAAAGCAGAGCCTGCTCTTTTGGCAGCAGATCCTGCAATTGAAAAAGAAATAAAAGAACTTTATCTTGCAGAAAATCTTTCAGAAATCCTTTATCACAAAGAAAAATTTGTGATTGAAGAAAAAATGAAAGTTATCAAAGAAAAGATCAATACCATCCTTAAGGAAAAATATCCTGAAGAAGCTGACAAATTGAAAGAAATTGCCGAACAAGTTTTCGAAGAAACATCTGACGAAATTGTACACCAAAACATTTTGGAAAAAGAACAACGTCCAGATGGTCGCAAATTAAACGAAGTGCGAAATATTGCTTGTCTTGTGGGTCTTCTTCCAAGAACACACGGCTCAGCAGTTTTCACTCGAGGGGAAACTCAAGCTTTGACAGTAACAACACTTGGTTCTCCTGGAGATGAACAATTTATCGACACTATGGAGGTTGACATCAAAAAACGATACATCCATCATTACAATTTCCCACCATTTTCAGTTGGAGAAGTTCGCCCAATGCGTGGACCAGGACGTCGAGAAATCGGACACGGAGCATTAGCCGAAAGAGCACTTGTGCCTGTTATTCCTTCTAAAGAAGATTTTCCATATACAATTTTGTTGGTTTCTGAAATTTTGGAATCGAATGGATCATCATCAATGGCTTCAACTTGCGGTTCAACACTTTCTCTTATGGATGCTGGTGTGCCAATTATCCGACCAGTAAGTGGAATTGCTATGGGAATTATTGTTGGCAAAGATGACAAGTTTAAAGTTTTGACAGACATCCAAGGATTGGAAGATCATTATGGAGATATGGATTTCAAAGCAGCAGGAACTGAAAAGGGAATTACTGCTCTTCAAATGGATGTGAAAGTAGACGGAATTACTGTTGAAATGCTTAGCGCAGTATTAAGCCAATCCAAGATTAATCGCGCTGAAATTTTGGATATTATGCTTTCAACCATTCCAACTCATCGAGAGAATATGTCTCAATATGCACCGCGTATTATCACAATGCATATCAATCCTTCCAAAATCAGAAATGTTATCGGAACTGGAGGAAAAATCATCAATGAAATTATTGACGAAACTGGCGTGCAAATCGACATTGAAGATGATGGCTCAATCTTTATAACTTCAGTTGACGAAGCATCTGCCAAAAAGGCGCAACAATGGATTGATAATCTTACTCACGAAGTAAAACCAGGGGAAGCTTTCAATGCAAAAGTAACGCGTCTTATGACTTTTGGTGCCTTTGCTGAAATCCTACCCGGACAAGAAGGATTGATTCATATTTCTGAATTTTCAGATAAGCGCATTGATCATATTGAAGACGTTGTTAAAGTAGGAGACATCGTTCCTGTGAAAGTAAAACTTATTGATGATCAAGGTCGCATCAATCTTACCGCTAAAATAAACTAGGCAACAAAAATTTCTTGGCAATATTCTAAAATTGTTGTAAAATAGAAGCACATTACCGTGCTTCTATTTTGTTATCAAAATACTTTATATTTATTTAAAAATAAAAAAATGACAACACAACAAGAGAATAAAACCTCTCCTTTTCAAAACAATTCAGAACCTGTTCAAAACAATTCAGAAGATTTTTCAATACACACAATGAAAACTGATTTGGAATCTCTTGAAAAAAATGGTGTGCCTAATCTTGAAAAAAATATTGCTCCTATAGAAAAAGAAATTCCCACAAGGCCAATGGCAGCGCCCATTCAACAACAAAAAACTTTTTCTCCGCAAAGCAGTCAGCAACACCCTTTCCTTGAAAAAACAGTTTCAGCTGCACCCGTTGCGCCAAAAGTAGAAACAAAAAAAGAAGCTGTTGCTGCCGAAATTGCAATGCCAAAAAAAAGAATGTCGGTGCCTTCCTCAAATCGAAATATCATTTTAACCTTGATTGTCATTTTAACAATATCTATTATTGGTTTAAGCGGATATTATTTTTGGCTAACTCGCACACCAAAAGCATCGTCGCCAGTTGTTCTTGAGCCCGTTGTTGAAACGTCCGTACAAGAGCCAGTTGATATCATTTCACCTCTTGAAAAATATTCTGCAGAAAAACCAAATTATCTCGTGATAAATATGGAAAATATTTCTGCAGCAGAAATCAAAACGGCTCTTTCAAATGCGGCAAACGATCTTAAGGATTCTTCTGCTCAATCAATTTATGAATTTATGGTTGTAGATAGCAATAATAATCCTGTTACTCTTCCGGTTTTTGCTACTGCAGCAGAATTAACACTTTCACAAAAAATTATCACTGCTCTTGGCAACGATTTTACTCTTTTTGTTTATAATGACAATGGAAGCATACGACTTGGTTTTTCTACTTCAATACAAAATAAAGAATCCTTGATCAAAGAAATGCAACTTCAAGAAAACACACTGTCTAAAGATGTTGCCTTTATGTTTTTAGATTCAGTACCAGAAATTACAACAGGAGCATTTAAAGACGGCTCTTACAACAACTATAAAACAAGATATTTTAATATGAACACTCAAGCAACTTTTTCTATTGACTATGCTGTAACAGATAGCAAATTAATAATAGGTACCAGCAAAAACACACTGAGAGCTGTCATCGACAAACAGTTGCTTATTATTAATTCTCAAGAACAAGACGGGGAAAACAATGGAGAGGCTTATGTTGGCAATGTTGCAAATCCAGCACTTACAGAAACAGCAGCCGTGCAAGAAGCACCTTTATTGTCAGAATAACGGACTTCTGTGGATAACTTGTGGACAAGTGTGCTCAATTGGGGACAAAAAATAATATAATTTACTTTTTTAATTTATTGTTTTTATATTTTACAAATAAATCAGCGCGAATTATTGCAAATATATTCCTTTTAGTCCTTCGTTGAGCCATTTATTATGACACAGCGTTGACCAAGTGCATATTTTCTGCTATAATTGGAATATCAGTAAGTAAAACGTACTTTCAAAACTTAATTCTTCACTCGGTACTCACGTTCCAATCACAATTTCCCCCTATTTGCGATTGGAACGTGAGTACTGTCCAAAGTACTTAGATTCATTGCAATCGAAGTCGCCCTTATTCTGA
>DNVR01000012.1 GCA_003507445.1 Candidatus Moraniibacteriota bacterium | reverse complement strand
AAATACTCACTATCCAAAAGCTCAAAGAGTTGCTGTCGCCAACTATTGGCCAAAAAAGAAATGTTTCGAAATGCGTAATTTATAAATTAATAACTAGATCTCTCTCTTTTCAAGATAATTGATAAGACCTGATAAGAAATGTTTAGTTTCTTTCGGTAGTAATGATTTTTCCATTTGTTTTTTTCCTTCCATCAAATAATCGTTAGCCGCTTTTCGAGCATAAACAAGAGCGCCAGTTTCTATTAAAATATTTTTGAAAATGGTAATTTCTTTTTTGGAAATATTTTTTTTACCCAAAAGCAGCGCGAGCTGTTTTTTTTGTTTTGTTGAAGATAGTTCGCGAGCTTTTACAACCATTAAAGTGTTTTTCCCTTCTTCAATGTCGGATGCAACTGACTTGCCAAGTTTTTTTTCGTTTCCAAATATTCCAAGAATATCATCTTGAATTTGAAAGGCGATTCCAATAGGGATTGCGTATCGATGTATGTTGTTTAATATTTTTTTGTCTTCACATCCAGCAATCATCATTCCAATTTGGAGCGGTCCTTCAAATGTGTAACGTGCAGTTTTGTTTTCATACATATCTAAGACATCGGTAGTCGTGATTTTTTTTGCGCATCCCATCGTGATGTCTTGCACTTGCCCAATGGCTGTTGTTATCGATACTTTATGCAATTGTATGAGTCCTTGAATGGTCGCTTTTTGATCGAAGTTTGCTTCCAAAATTCCCTTGTTCATAATGGCATAAATCATATCTCCAATGATGAGTGCTAATGATTCACCAAAGTGGCGCTCATTAATGGTAGAAAGATTACCCAAATCTTTTTTGGAAAATTTTTTGTGTAAGGTTTTTACGTTATGACGAAGTGTGCCATTGTCTATTATGTCATCATGCATAAGGACGAATAGATGTCCAAATTCTGCTGCAGCAGCAGCTTTTATTATTTTTTTTTCGTCTTTTCCGCCTGCACCAACATAGCCATAGTACAAAAGTGCACCACGTATTCTTTTTCCTCCTGACAAAAGAATATATTTTGCATATTCCAAAGAGTCTGCAACAAGCTCGTTGCTTTTTCTTGCCTCACCGATAACAATGTTAAATTGTTTTTCGATTTCGCGATCAACTCTTTTTTTGAATTTAATGATAGCTTCCTGAAAGTCCATATCTTGTATAAAAATAGATTTTAACCGTATTTTAAAGCTCTTTTGATTGTAACATTAACAGCGTAAGAGGCAAGTTTAATATTTTTTTAAATTTTCGCTTAGGATGAGTTAAATGTGAATTTTTTCTTTAAAAACAGCCATTTTTAGGCAAATATGATGATAATATGCAAAATATGGCAAATAAGGTTGACTAAAAACTCTTTTACTAGTATTATGGAAAAGCTTTTTAATTTATCTAATGAAGTTTCCTATAGCCGGTGAGAGCGCAAATCTGAAGATTTGCTCATTTGGGAGTGTGGGATTAAATGTTATGAACAATAAACTATTGAATTTTAATGACGGACAAAAAACATCTGAAATGCCTGCTTTTCGCGCTGGTGATGTCGTTAAGGTTTTCCGAAAAATTATCGAAGGAGGAAAAGAAAGAATCCAGGTTTTTGAAGGAATGGTTATTGCTGTTAAGGGAAAACAAAGCTCATCAACAATGATAACTGTGCGAAAAGTTTCAAACGGTGTTGGTGTTGAAATCGTTGTTCCTATTCAGTCACCAACTATTGAAAAGATTGAAGTGGTAAAACGTGCTAAAGTTCGTCAATCAAAGCTATATTTTGTGCGTGAGCGAAGTGCAAAATCTCTGAAAATGAAATATAGTGCACTTGCTGCATTTGCAAAGGTTGAAGAGGAAAAAGAGACTCCTGCTGAAAAGGTTGTTGAAGAAGTTAAAGAGGAAACTCCTGCTGAAAAAAAGGCTGAATAATATGGTTTGTGCAGTCGTCGGGCGGATGGCCCGCCTCGCGTCGACGAGCGGTCGTTTCCGCGAGTCGAGGCGGGCGGAATTTGGTTTACAACCCTTGTGTAATGCCCCGATGGTGGAATTGGTATACACACATGCTTGAGGTGCATGGCTTTAATCGGCATAGGGGTTCGAGTCCCCTTTGGGGCACAAGTTTGGAAATTGGAAATTGAGATTTGGAAATTACGCGCTTTGCGCGGCATGGGTGATTAGCTCAGTTGGCTAGAGCACTTCTCTTACAAAGAAGGGGTCACTGGTTCGAGTCCAGTATCACCCACCTGTTTTTGACCACAAGAGCCCGGGTAGCTCAGTGGTAGAGCAGAGGATTGAATTTCGATCCACTCTGCAGTAATGCAGTTTAAAATAATTGGGTGAATTCGGGGAAACCTAAGTTTTTGCTTCTTGCAAAAATAAGGCAATCCCGAGCCGAGCCTCAAAGAGTTAAAAGTTTTGAGGAAGGTGTAGAGACTAGCAGGTGAGACTCAACGATAATCCTGCATTAGCGCCCAACTTCGCACTCTTTTGCAAAAAAGAACGAAGATGATATAGTCCGATCCTTGGGGAAATCCAAGAAAAATATAGGAAAATCCTCGTGTCGTGAGTTCAATTCTCTCCCCGGGCACATTGAACTAAAATTGAACCTATGGTATACTGATAGTATATTCATAGGTTCAATTTTTATGCGAAAAGAAAAAGAAAATGCTATTGAATTGAGAAAAAAAGGAAATAGCTATACTCAAATTGGCAAGATATTAAATTTGCCAAAAAGCACTCTTAGCTATTGGCTTAGTGAAATAAAATTATCTGAAGATGCTCAGAATATTATAGACAAGCGTTCTCATAGAAAAAGCACCGAGGGGTTGATAAAGAGAAATAAGAATCAGACTATTTTAGCCTTGGAACGCGCAACTAAAATAAGAAATGATGCGAAAAAAGAATTTGGGAAACTGGTTGATGATAAACTTTTTTTAACAGGAGTTAATCTTTATTGGGCTGAGGGTTATAAAAAAGGTGCATATGGAAGCAAATGGAAAAGTGTAGATTTTGCAAATTCTGATCCTGAAATGATTTTACTAATGATGAAATTTTTTCTGAAAGTATGCAAAGTTCCACTTGAAAAAATGAGAGCACAATTGATTGCACACGAAAATGTTGATATTGAAAGCGCTGTAAAATATTGGTCAAATCTTACTGGCGTGGCAGAAGAAAGATTTATAAGAACATCGGTGCCAGTTATTAGGAAGAGTAATAACAAAAGAAAAAACAGTAATTTGACTTATGGCACTTTGCATATTAGGATTAATGATGTGAGCTTTTTCTTTAAGATGATAGGTTGGATTGATGGGCTGAAAGAATATTTTAAGGGTCCTTAGCTCAGGGGTTAGAGCGGACGACTCATAATCGTTTGGTCGCTGGTTCAATTCCAGCAGGACCCACACTGAAGTTAAAAGTTTGTAAAGTTAAAAGTTCATAAAGTTAATTAGTATGCGGGTGTAGTACAATGGTTAGTACGTCAGGTTGCCAATCTGAATACGAGGGTCCGATTCCCTTCACCCGCTCAAAGCTTAAAATCCCCAGGTTTTTCCTGGGATTTTAAATTTGTTAGCGGGTTGGGAATCGGACGGGCAGAAGCAAAACAAGATTTCATTCAGCAGAATGAAATCGCAGTGTGCGTAGATGGATGCGAGGAATACGAGCATTCAGCTCTGCCCAGGACAAGGAGTGAGTGAGTGGCGATGAGCGAATGACGCGGAATTCCCTTCATCCGCTCAAAAGTTAAAAACAGGCTTTGTTTGAAGCCTGTTTTTAGTATCCAAAAATAGCGGTTAGAACTAATAGAAAATAATTTGATAAAATAAAAAGCGACTAGAAAATTTTCTAGCCGCTTAGGGTGTTAGTATTTTTTAATCTCCTCACTTATCAATTTTTTGAGACATTCCTCGCTTGCGAATATCTCATCAGCAATTTTGAGAATCTTATTTCTGTAAACATCCTCGAAAAAATCGAAAATTGGTAAGCGTAAAACTGTTGCCTGATTGAAGAAGTTTTTCCAATCAAGTCCAGAATATTTCATTGTAGCAGTAAAATGTCGATCCATGATTATCCAAGTTTCAGGAGCATTAATTTTACTAAGAATATCAAGACTAACCTCTTTATTTTTGAGAGCCGAAACAATTTCAATAATGTTTCCGAATTTTTTTACAAACAACTGTGCTATTGCAGGAGCTACAATATCAATTTCATATTTTCTCCTGCTGTCGGGGTCGTCATTGATCCCATTATTCCAATAACAAAAAGGAGAATGATCACCAGTGCATTCTGTGACTATATGAATTTTTTTCGGAGTCATTCCATGACTCTTGATTTTTTCAAGAAGATTGGAAGTAATTTTAACTCCATCTGCATCCTCGTTTTTTATTGCCGTACATTCTTCTTCGAATACACCTCCGTAAGTTATTTTAATTGCCTTATCGCACAAAAGATCAAGTGTATCTGTGAATAAAATTGGATTTTCTTTTCTTATTCTTTGAAAATTGCTTGTATATTTGCTTGGGTTCACTATTTCGTCCTCTTCGTCGATTATGCTTTGGCATGTCTTGTCTGAAATAACAATATTGTTCCTGAACATTTTCAATTGCGTATTTATTCCAATTTTGATTTCATCTTTATTGGCAGAAGAAGGAAAGGTGACAATTTCAACTTCATGATTATTTAGCCACTCAATAATTTTTGGTACGAGTTTATCGTAAAGATCATTCTCCCTGTAAACCACAAAAATTTTTTTCATAAAATCCTCCTGCTCTTTATAGTCTCGCGACTTTGGATTTTTAAAGAATAATATATCTGCTTCTGGTCTCTTGTTAACTTTTAATCGTTAACAGTTATTTATACAGTAAACCAGCAAAAATCGCAAAAATAAGGGCTATATTGACATTGAAGTAAACTAATGGTTTACTTATGATATGGATATCTTTGGAGAAAGTAGTATAAAAAATATGGTTTTGGAGAGTTTAGCCAAAGGACCTCAAAAGGGGGTTGATTTGATTGAGGAAATTAAAACCATTAGAAAAGGCACAACCAAGCAGGGAATTTACAAAGCTTTCAGGTCATTGATTAAAGAAAAAGCAATTGTAAAATATCGCAAAAATTTGATGTTAAATCAGATTTGGCTTAATAAATTGGATAAATTCATAAAACAAACCGATGAAAACTATTTAAACAAAGAAAACAAAAAGGTAATTGATACGCTAGATTGGATGACCAAGGGAAGTAAAATTTCTTATGTTTTCAATAGTTACGACTCATTGGATAAATTTCATTCGCATATTTTTTCTTTAATTATTAAGCGAACTGATTCTCAAGCACCAATTTATGTCTATAACCCTCATGAGTGGTTTGTGTTAAAAACTGGCTTAAAGGAAAATGAAGATTATCTTATTGATTGGCTGGGTGAGAGAAACAGACAATTATATTTCACGATAGGACATGAAACTATTTTAGATAAAAAATTTAGAGACGCGTATTCTTCTGAGAAACTTGAAATTGCCATAGATGAAAGCATGAACTATCCTGAAAATTATTATGTGAATGTTATCGGGGATTATGTTATAGAAATGAAGAATGACACAATGTTGGCAGAAAAATTGGATGCAATTTATATAGATTCAATAAATGAAGTTGAGGCAAGCGAAAAAATAAAAACATTACTCAAGACTAAGCATAAAGTAAGGATGGTTTTATCTTGCGACACTCAAAAAGCAAAGAAAATAAAAGCAAAGCTTGGCAGAAACTTTTTAATCCCTGTCGATTTAAAGGATAAATGAGCGGGAATATTTCAAAATAGGCTTTTATTCATAAATCCAGTACTAACCGCATGTACCAGCCAGCTCCAATTAAAAAAATATAACTTTGGTTGTATTTTTTTGTTGTTAAAAATTTGAAAAATAAATGTGTTATAATTAATTTGTAAAAATTTATAGAAAAAAATATGCAAAAAATAAATGCTTTGCTGATCGCACTAGTAACATTAGTTATTGGCAGTGTTTTGATTGTTGCATTGGTAATGGCTAATAAGAATAAGCAACAGGATCATTTTTCTGTGGTTGGCAGTGGGACTGTATATGCCAAGGCTGATATTGCAAATATAAGTGTTGGACTTAAAACTGGGGCAAGGAAAACAGCAGCTGAAGCAACAAAAGAAAGTACGAATAAAATGAACAATATCATTTCAGAATTGAAAAAGCTTAAGATGGAAGAAAAAGACATTAAAACAAGCGATTATAATTTGAATCCAATTTATAATTATACTCAAGACAAGGGACAGGAGCTGACTGGATATGAAGTGACTCAAACACTAAACTTGAAAATAAGGGATTTGGAAAAAATAGGGGATGTGATTGCCAAAACGACTGAGCAAGGAGCCAACCAAATTGGTAATATCAATTTTACAATCGATGATGAATTTGTCTTAAAAAATCAAGCACGAGAATTGGCAATTAAAAAAGCCAAGGAAAAAGCGGAGATGATTGCTGCGCAAGCTGGAATGAAATTGGGATCGATAAAAAATGTTACAGAAAATTCTGATGTATTGGCGCGCCCAGTCTATTCAAACACTAAAGTTGATATGGCTGCTGGAAATGGCAAAGAGGAAATTGCTTCGCCCGAAATTCAAACAGGACAAAATGAAATAAGGGTTGATGTCACGGTAACTTATGAAGTGAAGTAATTTTTTACAAAATGCTTTATTAGAGCCCCAAAGGGCTCTTTTTTGTTATTTTAAAAACATAAAAAGGCTTAAATAAGCCAAATAAGGTTGGTTATGGTTGACTGGAGGCTGATGATGTGCTATTATACTCGGTCGACCATTGAACTGAGTGTCGGCCCGGTTTATCAGCAAAGTGCAATTCTGATACTGGCTAAGAAGTAAAATTCATTAAATGCGTATAATCAGGCTTGTTGTAGCCTTGCTAGTAATGTTGGCAGTAATGCTTCCATTTGTAACACTGGCAAGCGAATCACCAAACACTGAGATAAAAACTAATATAAATTTCGATATAGTTAAAAATTTCTTTTTTCCAGCTCCAGCGCTTGCTGATGAGCAAAAAGAAGAAATTATTGAGCCAGTTGTGGTTATCGAGCCAGTAAAAACAGAACAGGAAATCAAAAACGAAGCAATTTTGGCAAAATGGAAGCTAAAACAAACCGAAAAATGGAATAATCTTCCAAAAGAACAGTTTGTGATTAATGCTTCTGCCTATACTGCTTCTGCTGATGAATGTGATAATGACTTAGGAATCACATCTTCTGGGATTAAAGTGCACAGTGGAACAATTGCTTGTCCTCCCGAATTTCCTTTTGGTGCGAAATTGAACATCGAAGGATACGGAACATTTATTTGTGAAGATCGTGGTGGGGCAATCAAAGGAAATCACATTGATATCTATATGGAAACTAAGACCGAAGCGTTTGCTTTTGGACGAAGAAACCTTATGGCTCAAGTGGTTGAGTAATAGATAAAACACCCCGATTAATCGGGGTGTTTTGCGTTTTATGTCTGGATTGACGATGGTGATGATTATTGGTAAGCTTATATAAGTTAAAAGGTCCGTTGGCCGAGTGGGTCAGATGCGAGGAATACGAGCATTTGACGGGTTCTAAAAAAGAACCCAGGAATCCGAGGACAACTCAGTTTTTTGTTTGAGGCTATGCCGAGAAATTTAAAGGTCCGTTGGCCGAGTGGTTAGGCAGCGGTTTGCAAAACCGTGTACATCAGTTCAAATCTGGTACGGACCTCAATAAATTTTGGGCGGATGATGAAATTGGTATACATTCGACACTTAAAATGTCGCGTCATTTATGGCATGCGGGTTCGAGTCCCGCTCCGCCCACCAAATTAAAAAAGAGCATTACTGCTCTTTTTTGTTTTTCAAAAGATTTGGAATTTTTTGGAAATCTTCTTCAAAAAGCGCTTTTGTTTTTCTGTTGATGCGGGCAGCTGCGGGATGGTGGAGCGGAAATAATTTTATCTTGCCAATTTTTTTTATTTCTACATTAATAATTTTTCCATGCACCTCAGAAATTTTTGCAGTTGGCAAAAAAGAATTGAGCGCATATTTTCCCAAAGTCACAATTATTTTTGGCTGTATTATTGCGATTTGTTTTTTTAGGTATGGCCAACATTCTTTGACTTCTTCTGGAAGAGGATCGCGATTTTCTGGTGGACGACATTTGCAAATATTGGTCAAATAAAATTCTTCGCGTTTTATTTTTATACTTGCTAACATTTTGTCCAAAATTCTTCCGCTGCTGCCAACAAAAGGAACTCCAATTTCATCTTCCTTTTTTCCAGGAGCTTCTCCAATAAAAATAATTTGTGCCTCAGGATTTCCTGCACCAAAAACAATATTAGAGCAACCTAATTTAAGAGTGCATCTATGACACTTTAATATCTGGTTGTTTAATTTTTTTAACTGTTCTTTTTTTGTCATATTTGTTTGTCATTCCGGACTCCCGCCTCGCGTCGATGAGCGAACATCTTCGCGAGTCGAGGCGGGTGATCTGGAATCCAGGATTTAGTACGCGATATTTTCTGAAACAATAAGTGAACTTAAATGAGTTTAGTGATAATATCCTGGATTCCCGCCTACGCGGGAATGACAAGAAATTTTTTACTTGAGACCATTTATAAGTATCAGTTTGAATTTATAATCACTATCATCCCAAACTGCAAATGTCGGCGGATAGTATTGGTTGGCGACATTCCCAGGGTTTAGCATCTCACATTCTTTGATGTTTCCATAGCGTTCACCCTTGACTATTTCTGTCCAAGGCTTGTGGGTGTGGCCATAAAAAACATAGTCGAATTTTCCTTCCTCGGCAAGAGAGCGTGCATATTCTGGAAAGTGCACAAAGGCTATTTTTTTGTTGGCGATTTCAATTTCGCCGTGTTTGGAAAAAATGTTAATTGATTTGTATTTTCCATCAGCAAAAGGATAGTCCGCAGCGTGTCCGCGATCCATGTTTCCAAAGGTCCAAAAAATGTCGCCTGAAAAATTCTCACGAATAAAATCCAGTGTTTCAATTTCCGCCAAGTCCCCGCAGTGAATCATTTTTTCAATTTTATGCTCGCGACAATAATCCAAAACTTTAGTAATGTTTGGAATGTTATCATGCGTGTCAGAGATGATGGCAATTTTCATAATATTTTATTTCAGTAATAAATATCTTCCTCGGTGGCTTTTTGTGTTTTTTGATTTTCGAGATTTTTATCGGAATCGTTTAGTTGTTCAACTGTTTTGCTTTTGTCCCAGAGAAGTTTATACAGCTCTTTCATTGATTGGGCGTAGTCCTCACTTTCAATGATAAAGCCAAAACCTTCTTTGCGTGAACTTAGGATTGCAACTTTGTTGTCATAGATTCCGATGGCATTTGGAATGTTTATTCCTTTTGGAGAAAATCTAACATCACGGAGAGTTTTTTTGAAAGTTGTGGGGTCTTGGTATTTGTATGAATCAATAACAAGATCAGAAACGTGAATTGAACGAATCCAATAATTCTTTTTTACCTTGAGTTCCACATATTTTTCCATCCAGTCAGTTCCGACAGTTTCCAGAACTGACTTCATAGGAGAAATCCAATCGGCATTATTGGTGGAAGATTTTAGTGCTTCCATATAAATATCACGGAGTCCTTCTCTTCCTTCGTAAAAGGTTATTTTCGGTTTGGCAAAGCCGACATTGTTGATTGATTTGAGTTGAGGCAAAATTTCTTTTAACAATTTTTCTCGCTCTTTGATTGTTTCAAGCAAATTTTCCGGCTCAGAAGCGAGATATAGCTTCCTTTTGCCCTTGGTTGTCACATGCATCAACCCTTTTTCCTTGAGGCTTTCAAGGATTTCATATACCGTGCTGCGTTTAATGTCTGCTTTTTCAGCGATATTTTGAATGTTGGTCGGTCCAAGTTCAAGGCAGGCTAGGTATATCCTGGCTTCTTTATCGTTGAGTCCTATGTTTTGCAGGTCGTTTTTTAGTCTTTCCATAACTCTATTTTAGCAAACAACGATAAAATTGTCAATAGTTAGTTCCTAAAAATTGCTTTAAATAAGGAAAATAATGCAATATTATAAAAATACAGACGGTATTATTGACGTTTTATTTAAAAACTGCTATACTACGCTGTTACGATGAATTACCCCAGAAGCAGAGCAAACTCGCTACGGGGCAGGGCAATAAGAAATCGCAACACAGTTCATTCAAAATTACCCTGATAAAAAAGGAGATAATCATGAAAAACAAAGTAATGATTTTCAAAGGGCAAAACAGTACAGAGGCGTTGGAATACGAAATTAATTCCGCCATTGCGAAAGCTAACAAAGGTGGATGGAAAGTAGTTTCTGCTAAAACAGAATGCGTTCCTTTTGGTGAACGAAGCGACCCGCGATCATGTCATGAGGCATGGCATCTGTATTTCGTAACAACAATTATTTTTGAAAAGGAGGTCTAAATTGAATACCTACCTGATTTGTTTCATGGCTAGGGGCAGTGGCTGCGTAGTTGTTGTAGCCACAAGTGAAGCGAGGGCTCTTGAAAGTCTTAAAGAGAAATTTCCCTGGCTTTATTCGGAAGAGAACACTGTTCAGTTGGCAGAAGAGGGGAGTATTTACTTTCTGGACGACAGGAATTAATTCGGTTGTCATGAAAATATTCTTGTTAAAATTTTAGGCAAGGGAAATAAATCTATTTCTCTTGCCTCTCTCATCGAGTTCATCATGGTGGTGGATTCATAAGAGAAAGTTATTTTACAAATAAATAGAAAAGGAGAAGACTATGAAAAAGTATTATCATAAGCACTTTATCATTTTGAATTATCCTTGCCCAAAACCATCTGAAACAATTAATCAACTAATTCATCAGATTAAAGAAGACTTCCCTGGCTGTTCGGTGGGTCTTGCTCTAGAGGAGAATGCCTTATTTCCTCCAGGATGCGATGCCGCAATGCTTCATCTCAAGCAGATTTCTGAAAAGAAAACAATTTCTGTAGGACAATATTTAGTTTCATATCTTGAATTCGAGGAGGTATAAAAATGGTCGCCAATCTTTTTGAAGACATAATGAAGGTGCTTAGAGAAAATGATAGAAGTGTTAAAGAAATCATCTGGGCTGGATTTTCAGCCAAAAATAATCGTGGTCATCAGGAAACATATATTGGTTATGTAGATTTGAAAATTTTTTTTGATCTTGCGAAAAAAATTCCTTATGTGGGAAAATATACTCTTGACCAATATGCATTGGAAGATAATTTGATGGTGGTAGGAAAAGATTTTTGGCTAGAAATATATACATATGCTGGGGATCAGAGAATGTTATTTAAAGAAATTCCGAAAATACCAATAAACCAAATTACTCCAAAATCATTGAGTAAAATATGTAGGAAATAAAAAATAAAAGCGGAAGTCTATCGTGACTGCCGCTTTTTTAATTTGTCTAAGAAAATGTGAATAGAGGAAGGGGAGGAACAGAATAAAAGGGAAGAAGGGGATGAAAGGGATAAAGGGATTAAGGGGGTTAAAAATTTTTATTTTCGAAAACTTTTTAATAATTCAACATCTTCTTTCACAAAATCATGTTCTGTTTCAAGAATCATAGGGATGTTTTTTTCTTGGGCGAAGGTGACGATATTTTTGAAAGCAGCTTCTCCAATTAAACCTTTGCCGATGTGTTCGTGGCGGTCTTTGCGGGAGGCGAGTTCGGTTTTTGAATCGTTGCAGTGAATCAATTTTATATTTTCAAGTCCAATTTCAACGTCGATTTTTTTGAGAGTGTTTTGAAAATCTCGCCAATCATAGCCAGAAGCAAATGAATGTTGGGTGTCGATGCAAATGCCCACCAATTTGGTATGATTAACAGCTTTTAAAATTTCAGCTAGTTGCGAAAATGTTGCGCCGATTATTTTTCCGGAACCGGCGGCATTTTCAAGAAGAAGCTGCGCGCTGCCCGTGTATCCAGCGAGAGTTTTTTTGAGCATTTCGGCAACTTTTTCGGAAGCTTGGCTTTCAGAAAGCTCGCCGGCAGATCCAAGATGAGTCATCACATATTTTGCGCCAAGTAGACTTGCGCGCTCAAGCTCATCGCGCACGATGGCAACGGTGCTGTGACGGATGCGATTATCAGCAGAAGCATAGTTGATGTAAAAAGGGGTATGAACGACAGTTTCTTTAATGTTAAATTCTGAAAGTGCATTTTTGAATTTCTCAAGAACTTCGCTGGTCAGTTCGGGCGCTTTTCCTCCTTGGGGTGAGCGGGTAAAAATTTGCATAGCTTCGCAGCCAAAGCTTGATGCTTGTTTTGGTGCGTTAAAAACTCCTCCAGCAATTGAAACGTGACAACCTATCAACATATGTTTGGTATTTGGTATTTAGTATTTAGTATCTAGTATAAATACAAAATACCATATACTTAATACAAAATACAGCTCAAAAAATGGACAGGAAGGGAAAAACGTGCTATAATAGATATGTTAAGTATAAAAACGGGCGAGAAAGCCCGTTTTCTTTTTTTATTCGAATTATTATGGAACTAAATTACCGCAAAGAAGACACAATTGTTATTAGCGACTTTCATTTGGGGTCAAAAAGAAGCAAGGCTAAAAAACTTGGTAATTTTTTGCATAAACTTTTGGACAATCCGCCGTATCGGCTTATTTTAAATGGCGATGTTTTTGAACTTTGGAGCACTAATTATAAAAATATCGGATCCGATGAACATCGAGTGATTAAATTGGTGGCTGGTCTTTCAGAGAAGGGAACCAAAATTGTGTATATCCCTGGAAATCATGACAGGGCTTTTCGAGCTTTTTTTGAGTTTACTTTTGGAAAAATAAAAATGCGTAATGAATATGTGATAAAGCATAATCATAAGAAATATCTCGTGATGCATGGTGATGAATTTGATGCTTTCACTAGAAATCACGTTGTTATTTCTATTTTACTTGACCAGTTTTATGTCTTGCTTGTTAGAATAAATGCTTTTTTAAAAATTTTTTCTCGATCAAAAAAGTCACTTTCTGCAAATAAAAACTCAAAAAAATATGCAGAAATTGTTTCAAAAATTAGGACATTGGCGTTATCATATGCAAGGTCTCGAAAAATGGATGGAATCATTATTGGGCACACTCATTGGCCGGAATTGATGGATAATCCACATGGGGTAGTCTTTGCTAATTCCGGAGACTGGATGGATAGTTGTTCCTATGTTGTTGTTGGCGATGAATTAAGTCTTGAATATTATAAAGAGTAGAATCTTTTCCACATTTCTTTTTTATAAAACGCAAAAAACACCGCAGGGTGTTTTTTGTTGCCTAAGAAGCTGAAAAGCTAAAGCCTAAAAAGCTGTTTTATACTATTTCCCAGCCTGTTGGGGTTTCGATTATTTTTCCTTGGATTTCAAAGCCTGAAGCAAGTTTGTGACCGCCTCCTCCGAAGAGGTGGGCGATTTCGCTGACATCAACCCCCTTGTATTCTTCAGAGCGAAGACTGCCCTTGATGACGCCTTTATCACGCTCGGAAAGTACTAGCGAAAATTTTGTTCCTGGGACGGTGTTTAAGATGGATGCTACTTGGCCAATGTCTTCAATGGAGGCGCTGCACTGCTCAATATCTTCTTTTGTCAGCACAGTTGTAATCAATCCATTAATCGGATTGATTTTGGCTTTTTCAAAAGCGCGACCCCAAAGTTTTAAGGTGGAAAGTTTTTTGTTGGCAAAAGTGGCTTCAATAATTTTGGAAACTGAAGCTCCTTTTTTCATCAGGTCAGAAGAAATTTCCATCACGCGGCTTGAGGTGTTGGCATGTTGAAAATTGCCAGTGTCGGACAAAATTCCAATCATTAAATACGTCGCGATGCTTTTTGAAATGTGCGCATTTTGATTGGCAAGATATTCATAAATTATTTCACAAGTTGAAGAGCGCTTGGCATCGATGATAACAACATCTGCTTTGGTTGTGATGTCAGGATGATGGTCAATAATAACAGTGGCAGTTTTTTCTGGAAGCTTGGGCAGAATGTTTTGAAAACCGCGTTCAACACTGTCGCAACCAATGGCAGCATCATAACTTTTCAAATCCAAATTTTCAGGAATTTCAAATTTCTGTTGGGTTAGTGTTTCTAAAAAAAGTGGCAATGGATCAACGCAGGCGATGTCAGTTTCTTTTCCAATCATTTCTAAATATTCTTTGAAAGCAAGAACGCTTCCTGCAGTGTCACCATCTGGACCAGAATGCGCAAAGAGTAGAATTTTTTTGGAATTCTTTATGATATATGAAAGAGTATTAAATTCGGTGGCAAAGTTTTTCATTTTTTTGTCATCCTGTCCGCCAGCTGGCGGATTCAGGATCTCTCGTGGTATTAATGTTTGGGAAATAAAGTTCGGGATTCCGGATCCCTCCATAGGCGGGCAGGCAAGTCCGGAATGACAAGATAAGGGGGTAAAAAAATCTTAAACCAAAAGAGGTTTAAGAGATTTAAAGGTAAGTGTTTTTGTTTTTATTCACCCTGTTAAATTGCTTCGCACCCCGACTCATCGGGGATTTAACGGGGTAAAGCTAGATTTGAGTAAGAATTTTTTCTATTTTGTCAGCTTCTTCCTCGGTTGAGTCTGAAACAAATTGCAAACGTGGAAGCGGACGCATTTTAAGTTTTTTGTTCAATGCTCCTTGAATAGAATATATTTCTTTGGCAAGTGTTTTCATCGCATAGTCGGTATCCTTGAAAGGAAAAACGCTTATGGATACTCGAGTATATCTGAGATCAGGAGTTGTGTCAACCTTCGCAATCGTCAAAAAAACTCCTGGTTTTAAACTCAGTTCCCTTTGGAATATTTCTCCAAGATGCTCTTTAATGAGCTTATTAAGTTTGATGATACGTTCAGACATAAAAAAGTTGCAAGTTTATAAAGTTATAAAGTTAAAAGTTTGCAGGACTATAAAATGCTTAATGTCGCGAAGCGACCTCTCGGACTTTATGAACTTTATAACTTTTAACTTTACAAACTACAGAGTTCTCTTCTTCTCTTCTTCTGTAAATGCAAGGAGTGTGTCGCCGGCTTTGATTTTGGTGTCGCCTTCAAAAACTATTCCGCATTCATTTCCTTTTCCAACTTCCGGAGTAACTTTCTTGTCTTGTTGAAGTTGTTCAAGCTTTCCTTTGCCGATGATTTCTCCGTCGCGACGGATTTCAATTTGAGCACCCTTGGTTATTTTTCCATCAGTAACTCTTCCTCCCACAATCATATCGCGTTTGCCAGTTTTGAAGATTGCCAAAACGTTGACCATCCCCAGATCAGTTCGAACGATTTCTGGTGGTAACATATCGATTACCATTTTTTTAACTTCTTCAACGAGTTCGTAAATAATTTTGAAAGTTTTGATTTTAACATCGCTTCCTTCAGCTAGTCTTTTGGCAACAGGTGTTGTTTCTACATTAAAACCAAAGATGACAGCTTGCGATGGTGCGCTGACCTTAACGTCAGATTCGGTAATGTTTCCAACTTCTGATTCAACAATGTTGATGATAACTTCATCAGTTTTGATTGTTGAGATTATTTGCTCGATTGCTTCAAGAGAACCTTGAACATCTGCTTTGAGCACGATGTTGAGTTTTTGAATTTTGTCTTCTTCCATAATTCGCATTAATTTTTGCGAAGTAACTTTTTCTTTGCGTTCAATAAGTCCACCTGAAAATTCTTTGGATTTTAGTCGTGCAATTGATTTGCCGCTTACAACTTGAAGAACATCGTTGGTGTTTGGTGTACTATTGAGTCCCATTAATGTCACAGGGGTAGATGGTCCAGCGGTTAACAGATTTCTGCCAGTAAAATCCTCAATTTTTCGAATGCGACCATAGGCTGTTCCAGCGGTAACATCCTGACCTACTTTTAATGTCCCTGTTTTAACCAAAATTGTGGCCACAGGACCTTTTTGTGGATCAAGATTTGATTCAAGCACAATTGCAAAACCGTCTCTCTTGTCATCAGCTTTAAAATCTTCAACTTCTGCCACCAGCAAGATGTTTTCAAGCAAATCATCAATGCCGATGTTTTGTTTGGCACTAATTTCAGCTGCCATCACATCTCCGCCCCATTGTTCAATAATAATTCCGTTGTCAGCCAATTCTTGTTTAACCCGCTGTGGGTTGGCATCAGGTTTGTCAATTTTGTTGATAGCAACAACTGTAGGAATCTTTTTTTCTTTCAGATATTCAATAACTTCCTTGGTTTGTGGGCGAACTCCATCATCAGCAGCAACAACCAAAACAGCGATATCCGCGATGCTAACTCCTCGTTCGCGCATTCCAGAAAAGGCCTCGTGACCCGGGGTGTCAATAAATGTGATCAATTGTCCTTTCTTTTTTACTTGATAGGCGCTGATATGTTGGGTGATCCCGCCAGCTTCCTTGGCAGCCACACTGGCTTTTCGAATTGTGTCGAGCAAAGTTGTCTTGCCGTGATCAACGTGTCCAAGAATGGTCACAACCGCTGGACGAGAGCGAAGATTTTTGCCGGACTCCTTTTCCTTTTTGCAGATTTCAATCAATTTTTCAACCGTGATTGTTTCGCTGTCCAAAACAACAAGATCTGCCTCTGTTTCAAATCCAAGATCCTGAGCGATAATGGTTGCTGTGTCAAAATCAATTTCTTCATTAATGGTGGCAAGAATGTTGTTTTTGAGAAGTTCTGTGATCACTTGAGAAACAGGCAAGCCCAAAAGCTCACTAAATTTCTTTACTGTGATGCTTGTTGGAACTTTTACAATCTTTTTTACTTCTTCAGTCATTTACCCTGTTAAATAAGATTTGAACCCTACCTATATGTATAGAGCTTAAAATTATTGTGTTATTTTTTATTGCGTTTACCGTGTCATTCGAACGTGTTGTTCAAATCTTAATTTTTTAAAATAGTAATTTTAAAAAATTATTTAACAGGGTGAATGTATTAAATATTTTATAAACTTAAAGTTTGCTGGGTTTGATTGTTACGGCTGATTTTATGGCAGACTTTTCTTCTTCAGTTAATGTGTATTTTTCTGATTCTCCTTTTGTGATCGGTTTTGAATAAATGCGAGTGCCTTCTCTTGTATGAAGAGATGAAATCGTTATGCCTGAGTCTTTGCCATCCAAAAGAGCAATTGCAAAGCTTTGGTCGCCGCCAATGTCTTTAAATGGGTTAAATCGAATGATTCCAACCTTGTGAAGACTGCGCTGAGAAAGGTTATGAATTTTGTTGGAAATCTCAAAAAGCTCCTGAATTTCTTTGTCTATAGCGGAAATTTCCTCAGTATGTGCCAATAAAATTGATTCCAAATCAACAGCCTTTTTTCCAGAAAAAAGAATTTCAAGGTTTTTTTGAGTTGATCTTAGTTTTAGCATTGTCCAAATACCAAAAATAAGGCTTATTACCGCCAAAAAAACTCCAAGAATTGCAATATAAATAGGAAGCTGAGCACCTGATATCATAAAACAAACATATTTAATAGATACGTTGAGCATCGTAGCATTATTTTTGCCGTATGTAAAGAAAAAACGTACAATTTTCCTCCTTCGCAAACTTCTTGCGGACATTGTCCGCCGAAGTCCGCTACGGCGGACGAAGGCGGAGAGGGGGAGATTCCTTCTCGCTCCGACTCGAAGTCTGGGCGCTACACACAGAATGCTTGTATTCCTCGCATTCTACTCGCGCCCTTCGAATCTCTTCATTATAAATTTTTGCGGAGAGGGGGAGATTCGAACTCCCGGTAGGGTTGCCCCTACTTCACTTTTCGAGAGTGACCCATTCAGCCAGCTCTGGCACCTCTCCATATCATGTAGCATATAACATATAGCATAAAGCACAAAACAAATTCATAATTAAACTCCAAAAAGAATAGGTGGATCTGGAAGATGTGTATGTTTCATGTTTTATGTTACATGCTACATGATTTGCATTTTGTTATTTTGTGTTTTTGTTGTAAACTATATGTAGTCAATTAGCAAAAATATTTGTCTTATGGAAGAAAATCAAAATGAGGTTGGAAAATTTTTAGACCCCAAGGAAATAATTGCACAACTTGATGTTGCTGTCGGCTCCGTGGTTGTTGATTTTGGCTCAGGCCCAGGATATTTTTCGATTCCTTTTGCTAAAGCTGTTGGAGAAGATGGCAAGGTTTTTTCTCTTGATATTTTGCCTCAAGCGCTGGAAACTGTTGCTGGCAAAGCTAAGAATTCCGGAATTACAAACATCACAACCAAACGCGTAAACTTGGAAAAAGAAAATGGCACAAAACTCGAAGCTGATTCTGCCGATTGGGTTATTCTAAAAGACGTTTTGTTTCAAAATCAAAAAAAAGAAATTATTATTGCTGAAGCTTATCGAATTCTTAAAAAAGGAGGAAAAGCTATTGTGATTGAATGGAATCAGAAAGAATCATTGGTTGGCCCCGCGGTTGAAATTAGAATCGCACAATCAGCTTTGGAAAAAATGTTTATTGATCAAAATTTTAGTATAGAAAAAAACATAGAATCAGGTGATTTTCACTATGCATTTGTTGTGGTGAAATAGGTCTACAAACTTACAAAATATTACAAAAATACAAAATTACAAAAAGATAACTATACATATGGAAAAAATCAAAACATTTATCAAAAATAAAAGCAGATTATTATTACTGATGGCGGTTGTGGCAATCGTACCTCTTTTTTCAGGCTGTGGAACATCTTCAACGAGTGATTATGTTGTTAATCTTGAAATCTGGGGAACTTTTGATGATTCAACAATATACGGTGAAATAATCGATCAATACAAAAAAATAAATCCATATGTTGGCGAGATAAAATATCGAAAATTTGCGCAAGAAACATATCAACAAGAACTTCTTGATGCGTTGGCTTCGGGACAAGGTCCAGATATTTTCTTGATAAGCAATGGATGGCTACCCGCATTTGAAAACAAACTTCAGTCAGCACCTGAACCTCTTATGAATGAACAGGATATGAAAAACAATTTCCCAGATGTTGTGGCGGGAGATTTTATGTCTGACAATAAAGTTTATGCCACGCCGCTTAGTGTGAATTCAATGCAGCTTTATTATAATAGGGATATGTTTAATGCTGCTGGCATTACAAATCCACCAAAAACTTGGATAGAATTTCAAGCTGATGTCCAGAAATTAACAAAGTTGAATGTCAATGGAAATTTTGATTTGTCGGGAGCCGCCATTGGAACAAGCTTAAACATAAACAGGGCTTCTGATTTGCTAAGTCTTTTGATGCTGCAAAACGGAGTCGAGCTTCCAACAAAAAAAGGAACGCAAGCAAAAATAGATGAGGGAGTTATTGGCAGTGATGGCAACACGGTTCAATCTGGAGAGCAAGCCTTGGGATTTTATACTCAGTTTGCACGCTTGAGCACAGCTGCTAACACAATAAATCAGTATTATACTTGGAATAATAGGCAACATTATTCAATAGATGCATTTTCAGAAGGAAAGGTGGCTATGATCTTTAATTATTCATGGCAGATAAAAGAGATAAGAAATAAAAATCCAAAATTGAATTTTTCAGTTGCGCCGCTACCGCAAATAAGTGCTGACAAGCCTGCAACGTATGCAAATTATTGGGGCTATGCTGTTTCGCGTAACAAAATTGCGCCGGTTTCTAATGTGGGAGGAACTCCTGCGTCTCCTGCTGTTCCAAATGATGTGCGAACTCATGAAGCGTGGCAATTTCTTCGATATTTGACACTTAAAAATTCTGGCACAATAACTTTATATAATGCCATTACTAAAAATAGTGCAGATTTTCCCATTAATTTTGATCCAGCAAATGACTATATAAAAAAGACTCAACAACCTGCAGCACGCAGAGACATTATCGAAACACAAAAAGCAGACACAAATCTCGGACCATTTGCTGTTGGCAATCTTATTGCAAAACATTGGTATCAAGTTGATCCTGTTGCGGTGGATAAGATTTTTTCTGATATGATAGAATCAGTTAATAGAGGCGATGTAACTTTGCGCGAAGCTTTAACGTTGGCAAAGAATAAAATTAATTACTTGTCAGGAACAAGTACAATACGATAAAAATATGAAACTTGATAAATCTTTTTTCATCTCCCTCGCAGTTGTTTCTGTCGTTGGAACAATGCTAGTTGGTGTTGATAGTGCTAACGCTGCTATTATTACTTGTGGGCGAGGTCAAGATATGTGCACACTTTGTGATTTGATTGCTGGAATGAACACGATTATCCAATATTTAATGAAGCTTTCAATTGGAGTTGCGCTGTTGGCGATGGCGATTGGGGGAGTTATGTATGTTATTTCTGCAGGAGACAAGGGGCTTGCTGACAAAGCTAAAGGTGCCATAACAAATGCTATAGTAGGTTTTGCGATTATTTTTGCAGGCTGGCTTATCATAAATACGACGATTAATTATATTGGGACAAAGCCTGGAATGGGAATTGGTGTTACTAGTTGGGGAAATTTTGAATGTAATCGCGTGGAGCCTATTTTGAATAAATAAAATAGAGGAATTATTTTTTTAAAACAAATATGAAAAAGAAAAATGCTTTGTTGCTACCACTTTTTGTTTTTGGGTTGTTTTTAACTCTGGGGGTTCAAAGTGCGTCTGCTGATTTATGTACAGAATATAATAAAAATTATAAATGTACTGACATAACAACTCTAACATTGACCACTGGCTGTGTTGCTAATAAATGCCTCGGAGCTAATGCAAGTAATGCAAATGTAAAATGCTGCCCAGTGGATGCTCCTGTAAAAGGGAATGGAACACTTGTCCAACCAACTGGTTCAAATAATACTGCTGGTCCAACAGATTTCGTTAATCCTCTTAAATTTTCAAGTGTGGAAGGATTTTTGGGTGGGATTATGACTGCAATTCAACAGATTATTGTGGTTTTGGCGTTGGTTTTCATTATGATTGGAGCGGTGATGATCTTGGCTTCAGCTGGAAATTCGGGAATGGTTGAAAAAGGAAAGAGTGCAATCACGATGGCTCTTGTGGGGCTTGCGCTTGGAGTTGCTGCGCCATCGTTGCTTAAGGAACTCGCTAATATTATTGGTTGGGGTAATAATTGTGCTGCAATAACTGATGCTGGAATTAAGGCGGCTTGTTTAGCGAAGGAGCAGGCTGTTGGTGGAGCATTGACACTCTCACAAATCGCTGTGAATGTCTTGAATTTCCTCTTGGGAACGATGGGTATTATTGCTTTGATAATGCTTGTAATCGGAGCGATTATGTATTTAACATCCGCAGGAGATGAGGATAGAGTTAAAAAAGGTAAAGAAATATTTAAATATTCTTTAATTGGAGTTTTTCTAGCAATGGCTTCAATGGTGCTGGTAACGCAAATTGCGAGGTTTTTTCAATAACCCTACGAAAATACAAAAAAATACAAAAGTACAAACATACAAAAATAAAATCATAAAAACGAGAATGCAATGCTAATTAATGTTCCACAATATATAGATGTCGAAGACAAGATTGCTGGACCGCTTACGGCCAAGCAGTTGGGTTGGATTATTATCTTAGGCATAATATTGATTATTTTGTGGAATGTTGTGCCAATGGCAGTATTTTTTATTATTGGGATTCCAATAACAATCTTGTTTGTGTCGCTAGCTTTTTATAGGCCATATGGGCAACCTCTCGCAAGTTTTTTTCTTTATGGCATTATGTATTTTTTCAGACCTAAGATATATATATGGAAAAGAACGCCTGAAAAAATTGTAAACACTGTACAGAAAATACAAACTGCGGCAACTGTTGCGCCGGACAAACATATTTCAAGTCAGTCATTGCAGGATCTGGCTCAGCTTTTGGATAGCGAAGGAACAACATCAAATGTTGAGCTTGAAAAAATATTAAAACAGGTGCCTGGGAAAAGATAAAAACTAAATGAATTGTCATCCTGAATTAATTTCAGGATCTCGGTTGTGCCAAGTAGGCTAAAAAAGAAGGTAGATTCCGAAACAAGTTCAGAGTGACATAGAATTAATTAAAAACAAATAGTATGGAATCATTGCATTCAAATAATTTAACAGGTGGAAATACAGGAGGACTTAGCACTCAAAAATATGTTGATGTGGAGGAGGTTCGTGATGGGGTTATTATTCTTAAAAACGGATCACTGCGAGCTGTGCTTTTGGTTTCTTCAATAAACTTTGATTTGAAGGCGACAGAAGAGCAGGATTCTATCATTAGCCAATATCAAAATTTTCTAAACTCTTTGGATTTTCCAATGCAAATTATTGTCAGTTCTAGAAAATTAAACATAAACCCATATTTGGATTATTTGAAAAAAAAGGAAACACATCTTACCAATGAATTGTTGAGCTTGCAATTGGCGGAATATCGCAATTTTATAAAAAATTTGGCAGATGTTTCAAATATTATGTCAAAGTTTTTTTATGTCGTGGTACCTTTTCATCCGATTGAAAATGCTAAAAGTGGATTAATCGATCGTCTTTTTGGAGCGACAAATTCTCAAATGGCTGTTGCCAAAAGAAGAGAACTTTTTGATACATATAAAAATCAGCTTTGGCAAAGAGTTGATCATATTAGTGCTGGTCTTTCAGGAACAGGTGTGAAGGTAACACCGCTTAAGACTGAGGAATTGATTGAACTTTTGTATAATTCATATAATCCATCAATACACAATAATTCTATTATTAAGGATATTGATAAGGTTGAATTAAAATAAACAATAAAAAACAAGAAAATGCTCGAAATATTTAAAAGTAAAAAAACAGCTTCGCCAATGGGCGCCATTTTGCAAAGCGAAGCGCTGTATCAACGCGGTGTGGCAACAATCAAAGATTTGATTGCTCCATCTGCGATGAAAATAAGTTCAAACAATATTCAAGTGGGAGAAACATTTGCCAGAACTTTGTTTGTGGTGGCCTATCCTCGATATTTGCACTCAAATTGGTTTTCACCGATTATTAACATCGATTTTTCAATGGACACGGCGATGTTCATTCATCCTATTGATACGGTTGAAGTTTTGAAGACGCTTAGAAAAAGTTCAACTCAAGTTCAATCGCAAATTCACATTGAAGAGCGCTCTGGAAAAATTCGTGATCCAATCTTGGAAACAGCGTTGCAAGACATTGAAGATCTTAGAGATAAATTGCAACAAGGCACGGAAAAGTTTTTTCGTTTTGGTTTGTATATGACACTGTATGGAAGCACGATGGAAGAAGTTGAAAAAGCTCATCAGCAAATTGAATCTATTTTGGAAGCGCAATTGGTTTATGTCAAACCTGCAGTTTTGAAAGTGGAACAAGGATTTTCTTCAACTGTACCACTAGCGAATGATGAGCTTGATGTTGCCAACAATCTTAATACCTCTCCTCTTTCAACGACATTTCCTTTTGTTTCAGCCGATCTTTCTTCAAATGAAGGGATTTTGTATGGAATTAATCGTCATAACAACAGCTTGATTTTGTTTGATCGTTTCAAGATGGAAAATGCAAATATGGTTGTTTTCTCCAAATCTGGTGGAGGAAAAAGTTATACTGTAAAACTGGAAATTTTCAGATCATTAATGGTGGGAACAAACGTTATTGTTATTGATCCTGAAAATGAATACAAATATTTGTGCGAAACAGTAGGAGGAACTTTTATTAAGCTTTCGCTTAATTCAAATTTTCATTTGAATCCGTTTGATTTGCCACAGGTTGGAGAAGATGAAGATCCAGAGGATGTTTTGCGCAGCAATATCGCAAGTCTTATTGGACTTTTGCACATTATGCTTGGAGCAGTTACTCCCGAAGAAGATTCTATTTTGGATATTGCGATTCGCGAAACATATGCAATGCGCGATATTACAGCGCAAAGTAATTTTAGGACTTTTAATTCCAATTCTTTTCCAACGATGTCCGACTTGTATTCAGTGGTTAGAAATTCTGAAGGTGGAGAATCGATAGCACGTCGTTTGGAAAAATATACAGAAGGTATTTTCTCTGGAGTTTTGAATCATCCAACCAATGTTCAGATCAACAATCAAATGGTGGTTTTCAACATTCGCGATCTTGAAGAACAGCTCAGGCCGATTGCGATGTATACCATTTTGCAATTCATTTGGAATGAGATGCGTTCAACACTCAAGCAGCGAATAGTGGTTGTTGATGAGGCTTGGGTTATGATGCAAAATGAAGACGCCGCTTCTTTCCTTTTTGGTATTGCAAAAAGATGTCGCAAATATTACACAGGACTCACGACGATCACTCAAGATATTGCTGATTTTATGAGTTCACGTTATGGAAAACCGATTGTAACGAACTCATCACTGCAGCTTTTGCTTAGACAATCTCCTGCTGCAATCGACACAATTTCAGATACTTTTTACCTAACAGAACAAGAAAAATTTTTACTATTGGAAAGTAATGTTGGAGAAGGTATTTTATTTGCCGGAGCAAAACACGTTGCAATTAAAGTTATTGCTTCTTACGCCGAAGATCAAATTATAACTTCTGATCCTCGTCAACTTATGGAGATTGAACAGGCAAAAAAGGATTTTGATGAAGAAGAAGGAGAATAGAGTGCAAAATTTCTAATTTCTAATTTTCAAGTGAAGTGAGTGAAATAAAAAATTTTTTATTTCCGAGCGAATGAAGAAAATATTTATCAATATTTCTAATTTCTAAACAATATGAAAGTTGTTTATTTAGAAATTTGTTTTTATGCAAAATAATGCGATTGATTATTCGCGTGCTCTAAAGGAGGAGCGGAGTAAAAATTTACAAATGCCGAATGCGAGTGAGTCGCATCCGAGTGATTTGCGTGTTCCACAAAAACCTGATAATTACAACGCTGCTCAATATCCTGATAATTATTCCCAGAGTTTTAATAAGACTTCATTAAATAGCGCAGGTTTGCGTGGCGCAATAAAAAATAAAGCAAGCGAGGTTGAAAATTTGTTGCCGCACGAATTGCGGGAAAAATTAGAAGAAGCACGCCAAAAAATTCACGACACTAAACAGCTTGGAGGACAAGCAAAAACGTTAGTAAAATCAATGACCCCGTGGGGGTTATTTTCGCTGATCGGAAAGATGCATCCGTTAACTGATATGCCATATTTTTTTGGAATATTGGCTGCAATATTAAAAGATATATTAGATCTTGTTGGAATCGGTTCTATTCCTGGCATTGGAACAGTGATAACATTTTTAGCTTCAATATTTATATCGATGATGATGTTACTGGGAAATATGTCACATTCTGAGCATGATAGGACTATATTTCAGTCAATAATATTAAAACAAATCGTAGTTGTAATAGTTATTACTCTAGTAGAGTTATTTTTTGGATTGAATTTTGTTCCAGCTCAATCAATAGGTGCTTTTGTGATTTATTCGTTCGCATTGGCGGCTCGTAAAGGAAGGGACAATGTTATGAGTGAAGAATAATTTTTAATTCTCATTTAATTTTCGAATTTGAATTTTCATTTAGTCATTGAATCATTGGGATTTTATTGGAAATTGGAAATTGGTTATTGGAAATTTATAACCTATGTCTTCAAAAATATTTTCTGCTGCGACAATTGGTTTGGATGGAGAGATTGTCGAGGTTGAAGTTGATGTCTTGGGGGCGGGGCTGCATAATTTTAATATAGTTGGTCTTGCTGATACTTCAATTAAGGAATCGCGCGATCGTGTCAGTAGTGCGATTAAAAATAGTGGTTTTAAACCTCCTCATCAATGTGGAAGGATCACTGTGAATCTTGCACCTGCGGATTTGCCAAAGGCAAGTCCTATTTATGATTTGCCAGTTGCAATTGGAATTTTGCTTGCGACAAAACAATTGCAATTTGATTTTAATGGGAAAATGGTTGTGGGCGAGCTTTCTTTGGATGGACGGGTTAGATCAATTCAGGGAATTTTGCCAATTGCACTGCTTGCCAAAGAAAAAGGATTTCAAGAGTTGTATGTTCCTGCGGAAAATGCAGCGGAAGCCAGTGTTGTTAAGGGAATTAATATTGTGCCAGTGGACACCTTGTATGCGCTTTGCGATCATTTTGCCGGCAACAAACATATCGCATATTTCCCAACCATTTCCGGAGAAGATTTATTTTTGGACAGCGAATATATAAATGATATGGCGCATATTTGCGGACAACAACACGCCAAGCGCGCGCTTGAAATTGCAGCAGCAGGTGGACACAATGTTATTTTAAATGGTCCTCCTGGAAGTGGAAAAACCTTGCTTGCCAAGGCTATGCCAACTATTTTACCAAAATTGACTTTGTCTGAAGCGCTTGAGATTACAAAAATATTTTCCGTGGCGGGCAAGTTGCGCAAAGGACAGTCGCTGGTGGTAACAAGGCCGTATCGATCTCCACATCACAGTGCAAGCAGCGTGTCTCTTATTGGTGGAGGAGGTTATCCAAAACCTGGTGAAATAAGCTTGGCTCATCGAGGTGTGCTTTTCTTGGATGAGTTTGGAGAATATCCCAAAAATGTGCTTGAGAATTTGCGCCAGCCACTTGAGGATGGTATGATAACAATCTCAAGGGCCAAGGGATCGCTTCACTTTCCTGCACGTTTTATTTTAGTGGCTGCGATGAATCCTTGTTTTTGTGGGATGGCGACTGATCCGGAAAAAATGTGCACTTGCACGGCTGCTCAGATTATCAGATATAAACAAAAAATTTCTGGTCCGATTATGGATCGTATTGATTTGCATATTGAAGTGCCGAGATTGAGTTTTGATAAATTGCAAGAAGGTGGCGCTGAGGAAACAAGCGCGCAAATTCGTGAGAGAGTGGAAGGTGCAAGATCGATTCAGAGTAAGCGTTTTTCAAAATTACCAATTATTTCCAACAGTGAAATGTCATCGGATCATATAAAAACATTTTGTCAGCTTGATGAGCAGTGTACGGAACTTCTTAGGAATGCGGTAACAGCTCTCAAATTGAGTGCTCGAGGGTATCATCGGATAATCAAGATTGCCAGAACGATTGCGGATCTTGCGGCGAGTGAAAAAATAACCCAGATGCATATTGCAGAAGCAATTCAATATCGTTTTAAAACAGAATAACTGTAGTTTGGTTGTGTGTATAGCTGTGAAAATTAATGGGGCATAAAATTTTTAAAAATTCTTAGATGCCATTTGTTTTCTAGCTAAAATTTTTGAATCGTACGCAGTTTTGTTTTGCCTGCTTCCTTTCTCGGCACGCTTCGCAATCGAAGAACTATGATTGCTCGCTAAGAGTTCGCTGTCGCTCTCTGCTACCCTCAAAAGAAAACAGGCAAAACAAAAACCTTTTCCTGAACCATAATTTGAATATGAACCAAATTTTTCGTTAATGAAAATATATTTCAAAAAAAATAAAAATACTCAAAAATTTCTGTTTATGCTAGCAGTATTTTTTTTCTGTATCAATTTTTCGTTTGCAAATACGAAAGAAGATGATTTTGATTTTGAAAAAGTTTCCAAACGTGTCGTGCTTCAAGATGAGGGGATGAAATTTGAGGCATATTCAGTTGCTCAGACAGTACAAGAATTTTTAGAAGAACAAAAAATTACTCTGCGAACGAATGATCTTGTTTTTCCTGCAAGAAATGAAAAAATATTTTCTGGAACACGCATTATTGTTGTGCGAGCAAAAAAAATTACAATTAAAGAAGGAGGAAAAACTGGTGAAATTTATACGCTGCAAAAAACTGTCGAGCAGGCAATATGGGAGGATAAAAAAATCGAACTAGGACAAGATGATATTACTGTTCCAGCTAGAGATGCGCTTGTGAAGGAAGGCATGAAAATAGCCGTGACACACGTGCTTATTAAAGAAGAAATAAAAAATATCGATATTGATTTTAAGACAGTTTCCAATGAGGATGATAAGCTTGGTTGGAGGATTAAAAAGGTAACGCAAAAAGGCGAAGCAGGAGTAAAAGAAGTAAAATACAGAGTTGTGTATAATGATGGGAAAGAAATTTCACGAAAAGTTTTGGAAAGCAACATTACCAAACAGCCTGTTGATGAGATTGTGACACAGGGGACATATGTTAAAGTTGGAAAAGTGCACACAGGAATGGCAAGTTGGTACGCGTGGACCGGAACAATGGCAGCTGCCAATCCTTGGCTTCCAATGGGAAGTTATGTTAGGGTAACAAATAAGGACAATGGAAAATCAGTGATTGTGAAGATTAATGATCGTGGGCCATTTGGAAATGGTAGGATTATTGATTTGGACAAAGTAGCTTTTGCTGAGATTGCATCAGTTGGTGCAGGCGTGGTTAACGTGAAAATGGAAGTGATTACCAATTAGTTCATAAAGTTGTAAGGTTCGTAAAGTTTATAAAGTATGGAATTGAGAGCTAAAAAATCCCTTGGGCAAAATTTTTTGAAAGACGCTGATGTTCTTGGTCGGATTATTAAGGCTGCAAATTTAAGTAGTGAAGATGTTGTGATTGAAGTTGGCCCAGGGCAAGGTGCGCTGACTGAGCTTTTGGCAGGTGTGTGCAAGAAAGTCATTACTATTGAATTGGATGACAGATTGATTGAGCCATTGCATACCAAATTCATGGGGGATAAAAATGTTGAAATCATTCATGATGACATTTTGAAATTGAATTTGCCAGAGCTAATGGAAAAAGAGTTGAAGGATAACAACACGGAGGGTTATAAAGTTGTTGCCAATATTCCGTATTACATCACAGCACCAATCATCCGTTTGTTTTTGGAAACAAAAATTCCACCGTCTGAAGTTATTTTTATGGTGCAAAAAGAAGTGGCTGAAAGAATTTGCGCAAAACCCGGAGCAATGAGCATCCTGGCAGTGTCTGTTCAATATTATGCCAAGGCAGAGTTTCTTTTTACGGTTTTCAAGGAATCTTTTGAGCCAGTGCCGAAAGTGGATAGTGCCATAATAAAGATAACTCGCAACTTACAACTTACAACTGACAACAAGGAAGAGACGAAAAAATTCTTTAGAGTCGTGAAATCTGGGTTTTCTGCCAAAAGAAAAACTTTGATCAATAATCTTTCCAATGGACTTGGAATTGATAAAAAGGAAATTGAAGAAAAACTTGGCTCACTCGGATTCTCCCCCAGCGTGCGCGCCCAAGAATTGGGAGTGGAGGATTGGAAAAAACTTGTTTCAATACTATAGGTTTCAGGTTCTAGGTAATAGGTTTTAGAAATGCGGAATAAAAAATTTGGAAAAGAAAAAAGGCGGTAGTCACGATGGACTTCCGCATCTTATTTTTAACGAGTTCTCGCGGCATATTTGACTGCAATTTTTAAGGTGTTATAATATCACTATAACATTTTAAAAAACAAAAATGAAAAAGAAAATTGAAGCAAAATTATTGGTTCCGCAGGAAATTATTGAACAAAAAATATTTTTGATAAGAGGAAAGAAGGTTATGATTGACAGAGACTTGGCAATTCTTTATGGCGTTGAAACAAGAGCATTAAACCAATCTGTAAGGCGTAACGCAGAACGTTTTCCTGAGGATTTTATGTTTCAGCTTAATAAGAAAGAATTTGAAAATTGGGTATCACAAATTGTGATATCCAATCCTGGCGCAAAGAAAAGTATGCGAATTGCCCCATTGGTTTTTACTGAGCAAGGTGTTGCAATGCTATCTAGCGTTTTGAAAAGTGAAAAAGCAATTCAAGTTAACATTCAAATCATACGAACGTTTACGAAAATTAAAGAAATGATTATTAGCAATAAGGAGTTGCGAATAAAGATTGAAGAATTAGAAGGTAAATATGACGCGAAATTCTCCACAATTTTCAAGGTAATTACAAAATTAATTGCTGACCCAGAAAGAGAAAATAAAAGGAAAATTGGTTTTGATGTTAAAAAATAGTGACAAAAGACATAAAAATTTTGGTATGCTACAATTGGGTTTGGATAATGAATTTGTTGGAAACAAAAAACCTAATACCTAATACCTAAAACCTAGAACCTAATACAATGGATATTTTAGAGGGGCTTAATGATCAACAGAAGGAAGCTGTCATTACGGCGGGTGGGCCGATGCTTTTGATTGCGGGCGCGGGATCAGGCAAAACAAAAACGTTGACTCATCGTGTGGCATATTTGATTAAAAATTTTCACGTGCCGGCAAGAAATATCTTGGCGGTAACTTTTACTAATAAAGCAGCTGGCGAAATGCGCGAGCGTATTATGAAAATTCTTCATCCTGATGCCGATGCAAAATTTAAGTATAGCTTGTATGGAAATTATGATCTGCCTACCATCGGAACTTTTCATGCAATTTGCTCAAAAATTCTTCGAAGTGAAATTGAAGCATTGGGATATTCCAAAACATTTCATATTGTGGACGATCAAGACCAACAAATTTTGATGAAGCGAGTTTTGAAAGAATTGGAAATAGACCCACAGCAATTTGCACCGCGCGCCATTTTGGCAGCAATTAGCAAGGCGAAAAATGAGTTGATGACTGCCGAGCAGTTTAAAAATCAGGCTAATGGATATTACGAAGAAACTGCAGCCAAGGCATATTTGCTGTATCAATCGCGGTTAAAAGAAAATAATGGACTTGATTTTGACGACATCATTATGTTTACTGTGCATCTTTTTAAAAATTTTCCCAAGGTGCTGGAAAAATATCAAAATCAATTTCAATACATTATGGTGGATGAATATCAAGACACCAATCGCGCGCAATATCTTTTGATAAATCTTTTGGCCAGCAAACATCGTAATTTGTGTGTGGTAGGAGATGATTGGCAATCGATTTATAAATTTCGTGGAGCTGACATTAAAAACATTTTGAATTTTGAGAAAGATTATAAAGAAGCAAAAGTTATTCATCTTGAACAAAATTATCGTTCCAGCCAAATAATTCTCGATGCAGCTTATGGCGTTATTTCTAAAAATATAAATCGCAAGGACAAAAATCTTTGGACAGAAAAAGAAGCTGGACACTTGGTGACTTCTTTTGAAGCTGCAGATGAAAGAGATGAAGCTGAATTTGTGGCCAGTGAAATAAAGGCCAATAATAATGGCAATTTTAGTAAATATGTGGTTTTGTATCGCACAAATGCTCAATCGCGAGCAATTGAAGAAGTTTTTTTGAAAAAATCGATACCGTATCGCATTATTGGAGGTATTAAATTTTATCAAAGGAAAGAAGTGAAGGATATTGTTGCATATTTGCGCTTGATTTCAAATAACAGTGATACGGTTTCTTTGGAAAGAGTCGTGAATGAACCGAAAAGGAATATTGGAGAGGTTACTGTGAAAAAGTGGATATCAGCGGCGCGAGAGGCTGGAGTTAGTCCTATTGAATTTGGATTGAAATGCTGTCATCCTGTCCGCCAGCTGGCGGATTCAGGATCTAGCTTAGCACCAGAGCAAGCGCCCAGTGAGATGCTGAAACAAGTTCAGCATGACATTGCTAATTCTGGAAAAAATAAATTAGCTGCTTCCAAGGTTGAAGCGATTGCAAAATTCTGCGAATTTATTAAGAGAATGAAGGAAATTCAACCACGAATAACTCTCTCTGATTTCATTGAAAAAGTTTTTCAAGAAAGTGGTTATGAAAAAATGCTTTCTCTTGATGGCGAGGAGGGAGAAAAAAGATCTGAAAATGTGCTTGAACTTATTTCGGTAGCCCAGAAATACGACGAAATAGAAAAGGGAGATAAAGGGAAAGAAATGGGAGCAAATGGGATGGAAGGGGTGGTGGCAGAAAGTTTGGATAAACTTAGTGCGTTTTTGGAGGAAGTAGCATTGGCTTCGGATGTTGATAATGTTAATCAGAATGAAGACGCAGTGCATTTGATGACACTTCATAGTGCTAAAGGGCTGGAATTTCCAGTGGTTTTTATTGTGGGACTTGAAGAAGGAATTTTACCACATTCTCGCAGTTTGCTTTCATCTTCAGAAATGGAAGAAGAAAGACGTTTGATGTATGTTGGTCTAACGAGGGCTAAAGAAAAAATTTATTTATTGTTTACTCGCCAACGAACTTTGTTCGGCTCAACTCAAATGAACAGCCCGTCACGTTTCTTGGAAGACATTCCGGAAAAATTGGTTAAAAAAAATTCTTATCGCGAAACTGAGCAAAAAGTTTTCGAAAAATTATTGCAAAATAATATTAAAACAAAAATAAAAACCCCACTTGATTTTAAAGGAGGCGAGCATGTTAGTCATGAAGTTTTTGGAGATGGTTTGGTTATTTCTGCCATTGACGATACTATTGTTGTTGCTTTTAAAAAAGCAGGAATCAAGCGCTTGTCGGCAGAATACGCGAATCTTAAAAAACTCTCATAATTCTAAAAGCTAAAGTCTAAATACTAAATCAAGTCTAAATTCTAAAGGCTAAACTTTTTAACTTTATACTTTAGATCTGAATTAGACTTTAGTAATTAGTCTTTAGATTTTTTCCCATGGTATTTCTTGTGTGTGTCTTTTAGTTGCACATTGGTAATGTGGGTGTAGATTTGGGTTGTGGTGATTGATGAGTGTCCAAGCATTGTTTGCACGCTGCGAATGTCTGCGCCATTGGCCAAGAGATCGGTAGCAAAACTGTGTCTGAGTGTGTGAGGATGAACGTCTTTCACAATTCCAGCTTTGGCTGCATAAAATTTTACAATTCTTTCAACACTGCGCGCAGTTAATCTTTTTGTTTGAGTCTTGGCTTTTTTGTTTTTCAATTTATCTTTTCTGATTTTCGAAACAGTGCCTGAAATGTTTTTTGAAATGTTTATAAAAATTTCTTCTTCCGCGTCTGTTCTTTTGTTTAAATATTTTTCTAGTGCTATTTTTGCTGTGTCGGAAATAAAAACAATTCTGATTTTGTCGCCTTTTCCTCGCACACTAAATTCTTGTCGCTCAAGATTGATTTGATCGCGATTAATATTAACAAGTTCTGAAACTCTGAGGCCCGCCGAAAAAAGCAATTCCAAAATGGCTCTGTCTCTGAGTGTCTTGAGATCATTCGCTGAAGCTGACTGCAAAAGACGTTCCACTTCGTCGCCATCGAGAAATTCAATTTCATTGGTTGGATTTTTCCCAATCTCAATTTTTTCGGCAGAAAGACTTTTGATGTCACGCTTGGCGAGGTATTTAAGAAAACTGCGAATTGCAATCACGTGGTAATTCTGAGTATTTTTTTTAAGCCCAGTTCCTTTTTCGTCTGTCCATCTGTTGAGATAGATTCGATAATTCCTGATAAGTTCGATTGTGATGTCTTCTGGTTTGGAAATTTCAGCCCACATCAAAAAGCGTCTGATATAATAGCCATAGTTCTCGATGGTCTTTTGCGAGCGGCTTCGCTCAACCTCGAGATACTCCAAAAATTCTGTTAATAATTTATTTAAAGAGGACATAGATAAAATAATTTAAAAAATTTTGCCAGTTTATATTTTAAATCTAAATGCTAAAGTCTAAATACCAAATCAAGTTTAAATTCTAAAGGCTAAACTTTGAATTTCATACTTTAGACTTGAATTAGTCCTTAGTACTTAGACTTTAGAATTATGTGCATAGTTATTGTACCGCACTTGGACGTTTCAAAGAATAGGCTTTCAAAATTAAGGCTTACAATAGCCCTAAAAAGGCATTTGTGTGTATAATTTCGTTGACAAAAAGCTCGATAAGTATATACTTGGAAGAAGTTAAAAATTAAGGCTGTAGGCTGATGGGCTCCGACTTTCCGCATATTCTAGTTGTCGTTCCCTATACCTACAAAGCCAATTGAAAGGCCTAACTATTCGTAAAAAAAACATTTTTTCTTTTATCTTTGAATTCTTCAAAAAGATAGATTTCAAAGAGCTTAATACCAAAATTCACTTTTGGCAGAGAGCTGTTGCGAATTTTATCAAAAGACATAGGACAATAAAATTGCTCCATCTTTTTCGTAATTATTCTGCTTTTGCTGTGGTGGTCTCTAGCTCAATGCTTGTGTCTGCAACCAATGTTGCATCAGGCAAAGGAGCAAATGGGCTTCTTTTCGGTTATTGGGATGGTTCGAGTGAACAAGCCAATGTAACCAGCAGCAAAATAAACGGACAACTTAGTAAAAAAAATGACCTGGCGGTTGTGCCACTTTCGAAATCAAGTACCGCTGTTGAACCAGGGGTTATTGAAGAGGTTGTGAGCCAAAACATTATGGCAGGGCAGGGCATCATCGCTGCAGCCGGCGGAAGCAGTCCGATGAAAGATCCGGAAGAAGAAGGCGGAGTAAAAATGTATATTGTGCAATCAGGAGATACGCTCGGTTCTATTGCAGTGAAAAATAAAGTTACGGTTAACACGATTTTGTGGGCTAATGATATCAGTAATGTAGATTCTATTATGCCTGGGGATACTTTGTTTATCTTGCCTGTTTCTGGAGTTAAATATGTTGTTAAGTCTGGAGATAATATTGATGCGATTGCGACTAAGTTCAAAGGTGATAGAGATAAGATCATAGCTTTTAATGGTTTGCCAGCGGATGGTTCATTAGATGCTGGAAAAGAAATAACCATTCCTGATGGACAAGGAGAGGCGCCGAAACCAGCTGAACCAACTGTAACGCCGACAACCCCTAGCACTTCTATTATTGAAAAAAGACAATATGCCAACTCAAGTGGAGGGACACCTGAAGTTACAGGCGGCGTGACTCCAAAGGGAAAGGCTGGCGCGGGTCATCGTTTTCCATATGGATATTGCACTTGGTATGTTGCGCAAAAACGTTATGTGCCGTGGGGAGGAAATGCTGGAACCTGGCTATATCACGCAAAAGCGCAAGGTTATGCAACAGGACGCGCTCCCAAAGTCGGGGCTATTATGGTAACAACAGAAAACAGATATTACGGTCACGTTGCTTTGGTGGAAAAAGTTTCCGGCAGCACAATCACTGTCAGTGAAATGAACTACGCCGGCTTTGCCAAAAAAAGCACCCGAACGCTTTCTGTTTCAAGTAGAGCTATTAAAGGGTTTATATACTAAATATTCATTTCCACATTTCTTTTTCCCGCAAAAAGAAACCTGGAGGAAAGAAAAGCTCGCACCGGATGAAGATACTGTGGCAAAAACTTCGCTCTTCACTAAAATTTCTAACCGCCTCCGTCATTTTTGAAAATGACTCCGCGAAGAAATTTCTTAACGCTCATCACT
>DNVR01000015.1 GCA_003507445.1 Candidatus Moraniibacteriota bacterium | reverse complement strand
TTGAGCTTTTGGATATTGAGCATTCATCCAAAAGCGTGCCAAAAAGGAAATAGGCAAACAAAAAATTAAGCGTTGCATTCAACGTTTAAAACCATATATTGCGCGTAGTCCATTTTTGAGATGGACAATTTTTATTCTTTTGCGTCAAATGTTTTTCCGCACTCCTTGTTTGAGCATTTGGTTTTCCCTTTGGCAGCAAAAGCAAGCGGTTGTCCGCAAGACGGACACATTTCTCCAGTTGGTTTGTTCCACATCACGAAATCGCACTCCGGATATTTATTGCAGCCATAAAACATTTTGCCTTTTTTGGATTTGCGTTCGATGATGTCACCCTTTTGACACTTGGGACATTTAACTCCGGTTTTTTTCTCAATATTCATAATGTTTTTGCATTCCGGATATTTGCTGCAACCCAAAAATGCACCGAATCTTCCACGTTTCACAACCATTGGCGCTCCGCATTTGTCACAAATAACCCCAGAGTTTTCTTCGTCCTCCTTTTTTTCACTGTCAGTTTTTTCGGTATATTTGCAAGTTGGATAATTGCTGCAAGCGATAAATTTACCAAAGCGTCCAAATTTCATAACCAATTCTGCTCCGCAAGTAGGACAAGGTCGATCAAGTTTTTCCACCAAATCTTCTTTTTTAACACTGTCAGTTTTTTCTTCAAGCAATTTGTGAAATGGCCCGTAGAAATCTCGAATTACTGGAACCCAAGGCTTGTTTCCCTCGGCAATTTCATCAAAACTTTTTTCAATAGTTGCAGTAAAATCGATGCCGACAATTTCTGGAAAATGCTCAACCAAAAGGTCATTAACTGGAAAACCAATTTCCAATGGAAACAATCTTTTGTCTTCATTTTTGTCCACATATTTGCGTTCAATGATGGTGGAAATTGTTGGTGCATAAGTTGAAGGTCGTCCAATTCCGTGCTCTTCCAAAACTTTAACCAATGTTGCTTCATTATATCGTGGTGGGGCAGAGGTAAATTTTTGCAATGGCAAAACTTCCAAAGCGGAAAGGGCATCTCCTTTTTTAAGCTCTGGCAAAAATGATTCAGCTTGCGCCGCTCTGTTTTCATATACTTTCAAAAAACCATCGAAAACAACGGTTGAGCCAGATGCTCGCAACAAGAATTTGTTTTTCTTTCCGGCAGCTTCGATGTCAGCTTTAACAGAATTTAATTTTGCGTTTTGCATTTGGCAAGCAATCATTCGGTTCCAAATGAGGCGGTATAGTTTGTATTGATTTGTTTCCAAAAGTGGCATCAGTTCATCAGGAGTTTTTTCCGGATCAGTTGGACGGATAGCTTCGTGAGCTTCTTGCGCGCTCTTTGACTTGGTTTTGAAATAGCGAGGACTTTCCAAAGAATAATTTTTACCAAATTCCTTTTCAATTATTTTTTTTGCGCTCATCAAAGATTCCAATGACAGATTCATACTGTCAGTTCGCATATATGTGATATAACCTTCTTCATAAAGTTTCTGCGCAGTCATCATTGTTTGTTTGGCTGAAAAACCAAAACTGCTGATGGCAGCTTGTTGCAAAGTTGAAGTAGTAAAAGGTGCGGAAGGACTTCGCATCGTTTCTTTTTTCTCAACTGACAAAACTTGGTATTTTGCATCTTTGAGTTCGTTGGTAATTTCATCGGCTGTTTTTTTGTTGGCGATAACACTTTTTTTGGTTTTATAATCTCCGGTGAAAAGTTTTAACGTGATGGTTTGTTCAATTTTTTCTCCGTTTTGTTCTAGTAAATTGGCTTCAAATTCATCATTGGTTTTTTCTTTTTTCACCCTGTTAAATTGCTTCGCACCGGCGACCCCGCCGGATTTAACAGGGTAAAGTTTGGCAGAAATTGTCCAAAATTCTTCAGCTTCAAATTTTTGAATTTCTCGTTCGCGCTCAACGATAAAGCGCAGCGCTACTGATTGCACACGTCCAGCCGAAAGTCCGCGACGAATTTTTTTCCACAAAAATGGAGAAAGTTCATATCCAACCAAGCGATCAAGCACGCGCCGCGCCTGCTGAGCATCAACCAAATTGATATCAATCTCTCTCGGAGCTTCGAGTGCTTTCAAAATTGCATTTTTTGTAATTTCATGAAAAACAATTCTGGAATATGGTTTTTTGTTTTTCTTGTCTAACCCTAATGCTTCCACCAAATGCCAAGCGATTGCTTCTCCTTCACGGTCTTCATCGGAAGCTAGGATAATCTCATCAGCTTTTTTGGAAAGTTTCAAAAGTTCAGCCACTTTGATGCGGGCTTTGTCTGGAATTTCATAGCTTGGTGTGAAATCTTTTTCAATATCCACCCCCATACCACTTTTTGGCAAATCCCTCACATGACCAAAAGAAGATTTCACAGTGTAATCTTTGCTTAAAAATTTTGTGATAGTTTTTGCTTTAGTAGGGGACTCAACGATTATTAGCTTCATTTGCTTTATATATTATTTCTTAATTTATGATTTTGGCTTGCTTGTTTATTGAAATTTTAATTCCTAATTCCAAATTAAAAATTTCAAATGAATGTCTTAATTTCTGAATACTAAAAATTTAAAAATTTGGCATTGGTAATTTATTTGAAATTTGGTATTTGTAATTTGAAATTTTTTAAACTTTTTTATCAGGAGGATTTAAAGCCTGATGTAATTTTGTCCTCCGACGTTCTTGATTGCACCTTTTATTTCCATCATTGCGAGTATTGAGGAAATGGTCGATGTCTCAAGTTTAGTCAGTTTTGATATTCTGTCAATGTGGAGGCTTTCGTGAGAAAGAACTGTGTGAACTATTTTTTCATCATCCGTCAGGTCAAAAACTTTTGCTTCAAGGGGCATTTTTTTGCCGCTTTCGATTCTTAGTTCGGTTAAAATATCTCCCACACAGGTCACGAGTTTGGCTCCAGCCTTAATGAGCATATGCGTTCCAGTTGATTGGGGAGAAAAGATTGATCCCGGCACAGCAAAGACATCCCGATTATAATCCAAAGCCAAGTTGGCAGTAATCAAGCTGCCGCTTTTTTCTGCGGCTTCAACAACCAGTGTTCCAAGACTCATCCCAGCCATAATGCGATTGCGCGCAGGAAATGTGCCAACGTTGGCCGCGGTTTTGACTGGAAATTCACTGACCAGAAGTCCGCCACCTTTAATAATATCCTCGGAAAGTTGAAAGTTGGTGCGCGGTGCAATACTCTCGCTGTCCAAACTGTTTCCAAGCACAGCAATTGTTCTTCCTTTGACCTCAAGCGCTCCAGTGTGAGCCATAGCGTCGACTCCAAAGGCAAGACCACTGACAACACAAATGCCACTGTCCGCCAAATCCCTGGCAAATCCACGGGCGACATCGTTGCCATATTCTGTCAGTTTTCGCGAGCCAACAATAGCAACCAATGGAAGATCAAGACATTTCAAATCTCCCTTCATATATATAACATAAGGATTGTCCGGAATTTGTTTGAGCAGGGCGGGGTAGCGAGGGTCATCAAGTCCAATGGCGAGAATGTTTTCTCTTTCTAGTTTTTCCCATTCTTTTTCAACATCAATAAGCGGTCTTTGCTCGACAATTTTTTGTGCAATATTTTCTGCGATACCAGATTTCAAAAGCTGTTCGCGGGATGCTTGCCAAACTTGCTCTGCGCTTTCAAAAAAACTCATCAGCAATTTCATTTTTTGATTGCCAAGGCCATAAATTGTATTCAAAGCGTTTAAGTGTTTCATTTATCAAGAATATCCTATCTTGAAATATTTGACAATTATCAAAAATTCTTGTGTGATTTTTTGGCTCTATATAAGCAAGAAACGGCACGCCATTGACTTTTTGCTAAAAAAGGAGTATAATGGGAGTATAAGGTGGATGATGTAAAAGTGAAATATTTGCTCTTTGGCAACAAAAGACAGTTCTTTCTGAGAGTTGTCTTTTGTTGCTTCAAAGGGGGATTGTTCCTTGAATTAATGTCCATACCTAACTAGTCCGAATACGGACTCAAAAAGGAGGTCTATCATGTTATCAAACTCGTCGTTTAACTCAATGGATCTTTCTGGTCTAGGAGCTGGCTTGAGTCACAGAGGCAAAGAAGTTCTCAGCAACAATGACAAAAGAAAAATCGCTATACCATATTTAAATCTAAACAGACGAAGGACTGATGGTGGGTACAGGGATATTAAAGATCTTAGTGATATTCATCAGACATATTAATGAATATCACAAGATTTATTAAAGCGCCGGCTTTTGAATTTATCCAGGTGGGTAAACAAAAGACAGCGCTTTTAAATTTGTAAAAACTCTTTTCCACATTTCTTTTTCCCGCAAAAAGAAACCTGGAGGAAAGAAAAGCTCGCACCGGATGAAGATACTGTGGCAAAAACTTCGCTTCTCACTAAAATTTACACTTCGCGCCTACGTCTGCTGACGGGCGCTACGTTTCAAAATTTTTTAACGCTCATCACTCGTTTTTCGCCTACGTACTTCATATGGTGCAAAGGGAATGCGAAATACTAAATACTAAATACCGAATACTGATTTTGTAATTTCTTCCGAAAGTTTTTGCACAGCTTCTAGTTCCTCTTTGGAAAATTTTTGCAAAACAAAATCGCTGCCAGACATTTGACGCTCAAGTTTTTTTTCAGCGCCTTCAATTCCAATGCGAACACGTTTAATTTTTTGAGTGCCAAGTGTTTCAAAAATCGAAGTCACTCCATTGTGTCCTGCAGCTGAAGAATCTTGGGAAATTTTAAACGCTCCAAGTTCAATGTCGAGGTCATCGTGAAGCACAATTAAATTTTCAATTGGAATTTTATAAAAAGTCAAAATGCTAGCCACACTTTTCCCGGAAAGATTCATAAACGTTTGCGGTTTGGCCAAAATTACTTTTTCATCTTCTCTCTCATTTTCCCCATTAACCCCCTTTGTCCTATCCACTTTGTCCATCCCCATTTTCCCTTCTTCTTTATTTTCCACCTTTTTTATATTTTCCCCATTAACCCCTTTTATCCCATTTCCCCCTTTTAATATACCTTCTGAAATTTCAGCTTCAAATTTTTTGTTTGATTGAAATTCTGGAAAAGAAAGTTCTTTTTGAATTTTGTCTAAGATAATAAACCCAGCGTTGTGCCGAGTGTTTTCATATTGATTTCCGGGGTTTCCAAGACCTACTAATAGTTTCATAATATTAATTTTTTTAAAAAAGTTAAAATTTTACAAAAGAATTTGTGAAATTGTTTATATTTTATAATTCCTAATTCCTAATATCTAATTAATTTCAAATTTTTAAATGCCTAAGTTTTTTGAAATTGGAAATTTACTAATTGGGATTTTATTAGAAATTAGAAATTAGAAATTGGAAATTTCCTGTTGCTTGTCTTGTGCTTTGTTAAAATCTTCCAGTGTATCTTCTTCGTATTTATAAATATCAATCAAATCATTTCCAAGTGTTATTGTGATGTCATTTTCCATTGCAGTTTTCTGAGGATCAATCGTTGCAGGAAGTTTTTTGATCAGCTCATCAAGAGTGAATATTTTTTCGACATCCGAATTGCTGGCGACAGTAGTTTCATTTTTAATTTCATCAGAATCATTGGAAACTATTTTTACATTTTTGAATCTCAACTTTTCTGTGAGCAACTTTTTAATTTTGTCATCAAGTTCGGCGTCTGAGGATTGGTTGATAATTGCGATGCTTGCATCTTCCTGCAAAATTTCCGCTTGACGTTTTTTTAATTCTGTCTGGTCAAAAATATTTTGAGCAAGATCTTGGATTTCGCTGTAATTGCCAATACGCGGAATTAAAATAAAGGCGCGGTCGTTTCCCAACATTATGTGCGAAACCTTGAGCAAACTGTCAGGCTTCCACGCATCAACAACCACATTGGTAATGTTTTGCGTGTCGACAACTTTGCTTAATTTTATAAACTGTTCAATGTCATCAAATGACATATCAGTTTTGATATTGTTTCCAAGCGTGTTGAGCACATTGTTTAGTGCGACAACATTGAACATTGTTTGCATTGAAAATAATCTGCTTTTGACTGCTTGAATGACTTGCTGTTGACGTTTGGCTCTGCCAAAATCTCCTTCGGGATCGTCGTGACGCTCGCGAACATATTTGAGTGCAACGTCGCCACCAAGCAAATGAGCACCCTTTTTCAATGCAAAAAGTTCATAGCTGTAATTTGGTCCGGGGTATGTCGGGTCATATATGTCGCGCTCAACCATCACATTGATACCATTGATGTCATCAATAATTTTTGCAAAAGCATCAAAGTCAACTGCGATGTAATAATCCATCTCTGTTCCCGTAACTTTTTCTACGGCTTGCTTGATTAAATCTGCTCCTTTTTGCTGGGCAAGTCCGATTTTGTATAAGCTGTTAATTTTGGTAAACGATTGTGAATCAGGAATTGGAACATAAAAATCTCTTGGCAAAGAAAGAAGCGCAACCTTTTTATTTTTGGTATCGATACTCATAATCATCACTGTGTCGGTCAGATTTCCTCCGGGTTTGTTTTCTCCTGCTGCGCCAAGTAGCAAAATATTGATACGCCCGCTGTCTTCTCCTTTTAAAATATGTTTATCAGATGACGGGATAATCGGAGCAAAAAGTGATTTCATATCCTGCGACAATGATGTTTGTGCAGAAGAATCGTTCATTTTTTTGCTAGTAATATATGTCTTACTAAGAAAAAATATTGCAAAAGAAAGCAAAAGCAGTATCGCGATAATCAAGGAAGTCCATAATATTTTTTGCAGTAGTCGCCCTTTTTGAAATTTTATCTCAGCTTTTTCTTCTCGCATTGTTTCTTCTCGGGGAATATATAACTCCTCTCTTTTTGGAAAATATTGGGATGGATTTTTTTGTTGGTCACGTTCAAAAGCGGAGCTCAACTCCGATTCGGAGCCGAGCTCCATTTTTGGCATTGCAGGATATTTTTTTTTGATACCATCCATCGTTAGTATGGTACGCAATTTAGGCTAAAATGTCAAAAAACAGCGTGTTAGAGGCTTATAACGGGGCTTGCATTTGAGGCTGATGCGTGGTATCATTGTTGTGTTTACGATGAATTTTATCTTATTCAAATAAATATGGAAAAAATAAACAATAATATTGAAACAGAAGAAGAAGTATATTATGGTGTTGGAAGTTTTCTTTGGGAAGTGGTAAAAGTCTTTTTCTGGGCACTTATCATTATTGTTCCAATCAGAGTTTTCCTTTTTCAGCCATTTTTTGTGCAGGGTGCAAGTATGGAGCCAAATTTTAAAGACGGCGATTATTTGATAGTCAATGAGTTGGGCTATAAGGAAACAAGCGCTAATGTTGATGGGATGCATCTTTTTACCGTAGGATCTTTCAAGGAACTGAGTCGTGGAGACGTTGTGGTTTTTCGTTATCCTCGGGATCCTAAGCAATTTTTCATTAAGCGTGTAATCGGACTTCCAGGTGAACAAGTGAAAGTTGAGGCGGGAAAAGTGACAATTTATAATGATGAAAATCCTGAAGGGTTGGTGCTTGATGAGCGTGCTTATTTGTCCGCAGGATCAATAACTAACGGAACTGTAACAACAACAATCAAAGATAATGAATATTTTGTATTGGGTGATAATCGTCAGTTTTCTCATGATTCTCGCGCTTGGGGCGCTCTTCCTGAAAATGATGTTGTCGGAAAAGTTCTGATCAGAGCCTGGCCATTCACAAAAGCAGAAATACTGTAAATAAATAATTTACAAATTTATGGCAAAAGTAAAAGGTAAAATAATAAAGAAAAGCGTTGCAAAAAAAATGGATAAAAAAACAACCGCAAAAAAAGCAGTGAAATCTCCGACAGCAAAGAAGGTTTTGAAAGAAAAAATGCAGGTTCAGGAAGAAATTTTAATGCAACCACCAAGGGGAATGAGAGATCTTCTCCCAGGAGATCAGCCCTATTGGAACCAACTAAGACGCGTGCTTGCGCGTGTGGCTATTGACTATGGATTTCAGCGCATTGACACACCAGCTGTTGAATATGCAAATTTGTTTGTTCGTTCAATTGGAAAGGGAACTGACATCGTGGACAAGGAGATGTATATGTTTACTACCAAGGGCGGAGACAAAGTTGCGCTCAGACCAGAATTAACTGCGGGTCTTGGACGAGCATATATTCAACACGGAATGAATGTGCTTTCAAAACCAGTGAAACTTTTTTCAACTGGTCCGGTGTATCGCTATGATCGTCCGCAAGAAGGGCGTTATCGCGAACATTTCCAAGCAAATTTCGATGCTTTCGGAGAGCAAGATCCTATCCTTGATGCGCAGCTCATTCAATTGGCTCATCGTGTGGTTACAAGCTTGGGAATTAAAAATATTCAATTTCAAGTTAACTCAATTGGTTGTCCAAAATGTCGCAAAGAATATCAAGAACTTTTGGTGGCATATTTTGAATCAAAAAAACAGAAACTTTGTCTTAATTGCAAAAAAAGATTAGAAATAAACCCGCTTAGAATTTTGGATTGCAAGGAAGATAAATGTATTCAAGTTGCAACAACAGCGCCTCAATCAATAGACAGGCTTTGCACCGAATGTCGTGTTCATTTCAAAAGCTTATTGGAATATTTGGATGAGCTTGATTTGCCATACGTGATTAATCCTCGTTTGGTTAGAGGTCTTAGCTATTATACGAAAACAGTTTTTGAAATCTGGTCTGGCGATGAAGAGGGCAAAAAACATTCACTTGGTGGTGGAGGACGATACGACCATTTGATTGAAGAATTGGGTGGAGAACACACACCAGCTATTGGATTTGGAATAGGTATGGACAGAATCGTGCAGGAAATGAAACGCGTGCACGCAAAAATGTATATCGAACCGAAGCCTCGAGTGTTCTTGGCGCAACTTGGAGATTTGGCGAAGAAAAAAAGTTTGAATGTTTTTGCAGAACTTCAAAAAAATGGAATTTTGACTGCGGAAAGTTTTGGACGCGGATCACTCAAATCGCAACTTCGCGTGGCGGACAGGCTTGGTGTTGAAATAACTTTGATTATTGGGCAAAAAGAAGCTCTCGATGAAACAGTGATTGTGAAAGATATGGTTAGTGGCACGCAAGAAACTGTCAATCACGAACGTCTTATCATTGCGGTAAGAAAAATATTAAAAAACAACGTGGTTGTTTCCCACGAAGGAGAGTAAAAAATTAAGTCCAAAGTTATAAAGTTATAAAGTTATAAAGCATTTCGCTTTCAACTTTCGACTTTTAACTTTCAACTGTCTTATGGATTGTATTTTTTGTAAAATTGTTGAAAAAAAGGTTGATGCAAAAATTGTTTTTGAAAACAAGGAAATCATTGCTTTCAAGGATATTCATCCACTTGCACCTGTGCATATTTTGATTATTCCCAAAAAGCATATTGCATCAATAAACGAAGTTAATGATCCTGAAGATATTCAACTTTTAGGAAAGATGATAATTACTGCCAGAGATATTGCCAAAGAATTAAACATTGCAGAAGATGGATACAAATTGCTTTTCCGCACTGGCAAACACGGTGGCCAAGAAATGGATCACATTCATTTGCATTTGATTGGTGGAGCACCGCTCCACGAAGAAATCAGACCGCTAGAGGTTGACTGGAAGTAAAAACATGGAGCATAAAGCATAGAACATGGATCAAAAAAACAGCAAGGTTGCTCCATGCTAAATGTTCCATGATTCATGATTGGTTGACTTATTTGAGTTTTTCAGTACAATATGATAGGTTATAGATAAGTAATCATAAACTATAGAGAGGAGGTTTTTCTATGATTGGAGTACAAAAAAAGGATAAAGAAACGACAGAAAGCTTAATGCGAAGATTTTCTCGTAAAATTCAGCAAAGTGGTGTGCTTGTTCGTGCTCGCAAAACCAGATTCAAGAACGATGAGAAAAGCAAGACAGAAAAACGCGACGAAGCATTATATAAAGTTAAAATTCGTAAAGAAATTGATAAGCTTAAAAAACTTGGAAAATTTGACGATGAAGCTTTGAAAAACATCAAACGCAAAATGTAAAGACAATAACGAATTAGTACGAATTTGTAACAGATAGTAACGAATCACGAATAATTTTTATAAAATTCGTGATTCGTGAAAATCTGTTGATAATTCGCGTTAATCAGTTTTTTTATTATATGACTTTAAAAGAAAAAATTATCTCAGACCTTAAGGATGCGATGAAAAGCGGAGACAGTGTTCGTCGTGACACTTTGCGTCTTTTGGATAGCGCTGTCAAAAATTTGGAAATTGAAAAGAAAAAACGAGAAACTGGTCTTGATGATGCAGAAGTTTTGGAAGTTATTTCGCGCGCCGTCAAACAAAGACAGGACAGCATTCGTCAGTTCGAAGATGGTGGCAGAGCTGATCTTGCTGAAAAAGAAAAAATTGAACTAGAAATTATTATGCCATATCTTCCTGCGCAATTATCCAAGGAAGCCATTACTGCCATAGTCAGCGAGGTGATTGCTCAAACGGGATCAGCAGGTGTTGGCGATCTAGGCAAGGTTATGGGTCAAGCTATGAGCAAAATGAAAGGAGAAGCTGATGGAAATGTTGTGCGCGAAATTGCAAAACAATTACTTGAAAAGTAGCTCATTGGAAAATTGGAACGAACATACTTTTTCTTTTTTCACTTAAAACAAGTCTCCTTGGTGTTAGGTCAAAAGTTGCAATTGTTTTTCTGTGACAAAAAGAAAAATGTATGTGAGTGACAATTTGCAATACTTATTCCTTATCAAAATGAAATTTATTCTTGAAGTAAATAATAAGACAACTTATAAATTTTCTAAGAAAAAGTTTATGGGTATTTTTCAGCGTTCACTTGCATTGGCTGATTTGGGCTGTCTTGAAAATAAAATTTTGGAACTTAGTGTTGCTTTGGTTAGCGAAGATGAAATTCAAAAATTGAACAGTCAATATCGCAAAAAGCAATCTCCAACGGATGTGCTTTCTTTTTGCGAATATGAATCAACCGAAAAACTTTGTGAGAAAAAAAATGAAAATGAAGTGTTTATTGGCGAATTGATTTTGTGTCCGAAATATATTGAGCGTAATGCTAATGAAGATGGACAGTCCTTGGAGTATGCTCTCACATATATCACGGCGCACGGAATTTTCCATTTGCTTGGTTTTGAGCATGGCAAAAAAATGTTTGCACTCCAAAAACAAGTCGCCGAAAATTTAGTAACCAGCAAAAATAAAAAATAATTATTATAAATTAATTAAGCTAATTAGCTAAGAAGCTAATGCCTAAAAGCTATCTATATGAATGAAGAATTAAGGCGATTCAAAAGAAGTTTGAGACATGCTTTGGATGGAATCAAATATGCCACGGTGCATGAGAAAAATTTTCGTATTGAACTTCTGTTCGGATTTTTGGTTCTGGGTCTCATCTTTGTTTTTAAAGTTAAAAATTGGGAAGCCGTTATTTTGCTTTTGATGATAATGTGGGTTTTGATTTCAGAACTTACAAACACCGTGCTTGAAAGAGTGGTGGACATTTTGAAACCGAGAATACATCCGTATGCACGATTGATCAAAGATCTTATGGCGGCAGTGGTTTTGATTTCAGCGGTGGCATCGGTTATTGTTGGAATAATCATTTTTTACCCATATTTCAGAGAATTAGCCGCAACAATTTCAAGCTACTAGGACACAGAAAGAATTGTTTTGCAAGAATTTGGCAATTCATATATAATGAATTGAAGGTTAGGTGTTGAAAAATTAGAATTTTTAATAATATGGCTAGGGATAATAATTCGGTAGTTGTTGGGATAGATATTGGCTCAACAAATGTGCGCACTGTGATTGCGCAACAAATCAGAGGCGAGGAAAATCCTCGCGTTATTGGTGTTGGCGCAGTTGCTTCTTTTGGAATCAGACGCGGAGTAATAATCGACGTTGAAGATGTCATAAAGACAGTGAATGAATCAGTTGAAAAAGCTGAGCATATGGCTGGCGTGGCTGTGAAAAGTGCCATTTTTAATATTGGAGGATCGGATATTGGTTTTCAAAATTCCAAAGGAGTTATAGCAATTGGAAAAGCAGACGGGGAAGTTATGGATGATGACATCAATCGAGTTATTTCCGAGGCGCAAATAATTTCATTGCCAATGAACAGAGAAATTGTTCACGTGCTTGCAAAAAAATATAGACTTGATGATCAAGACAACATCAAAGATCCGCTTGGAATGAAAGGCGTTCGTTTGGAAGTGGATGCCTTGGTTATTGAAAGCAATTCTTCTCATATTAAAAACATAAGCAAATGTGCATATCAAGCCAATATTGAAATTGATGATCTTGTGCTTGAACCATTGGCTGCGGCAAAAGCAGTTTTGAGCAAAAAGCAAAAAGAGCTTGGAGTTGTGCTCATCAACATTGGAGGTGGAACAACTTCATTGGCTGTATATGAAGAAGGTGATCTTATTCATACTGCCATAATTCCAGTTGGAGCAGGACACATCACAAACGACATTGCTATTGGACTGCGAACTTCTATTGATGTGGCAGAAAAAATTAAACTTGAATATGGAAGCGCACTTTCTCGCGACACCAATAAAAAAGAAGGTATTGACCTTGCGCAAATAGATTCAGGAGAAGAAGGCGTTGTTTCTCGTTTTCATATTGCAGAAATTATTGAAGCAAGATTTGAGGAAATATTTTTACTCGTGCAAAAGGAATTGAAATTAATCGGAAAAGCAGGGTTGCTTCCTTCGGGCGCTGTGTTGGTTGGTGGTGGCGCAAAAATGACACACACTGCTGATCTTGCAAAAGAAATTTTGGGATTGCCTGTGCAAATTGGTTTTCCTTTGGGCTTGGGCGGTGTTCTTGATAAGGTTGATGATCCTTCTTTTGCGACAGCAGCAGGACTTGTTTTGTGGTCTCAACAAAGAAACACCGCTTATTCCAATGAGAATTTCTTGAATTCCAAGGCTGTGGATATCTTTAAGCGCGGAACAGGGGATGGTGTTGAAAAAGCCAGACAGTGGATTAAGAAATTTTTACCATAATTTTTTTGGGTTTGACATAGTTGCCAAAGCTGTGATAAATTAAAGAACTAGGAAATTTGCTATTAAGCAGAATTTTAGAAATTAGACTTAAAACAAAAAACGAAAACAAAAGGGAGCAATTTCAGAAAAATCTAATTTATATTTATTGTTTGGCAGTTTATGCTGCTAACTATTGTAAAAATATGGCAGAAATCAAACCCGATATTGAAACATTTGCTCGAATTAAAGTTGTTGGTGTTGGAGGCTCTGGAAACAATGCAATCAGCAGAATGATCGATTCCAAAATTAAAGGAGTCGAATTTGTGGCGATTAACACTGATGCGCAAGCTTTGCATCATTCAAAAGCTTCAGAAAAGGTGCATATTGGGAAAAATCTTACCAAAGGTCTTGGCGCAGGGATGAATCCTGAAATTGGCAGACAAGCAGCTGAAGAAAATCGCGATGAAATTCAAGATGTGCTCAAGGGCGCTGATATGGTTTTTGTTTGTGCTGGTATGGGTGGAGGAACGGGAACAGGAGCTGCTCCAGTGGTGGCTGAAACAGCCAAGGAATTGGGCGCACTGACAGTTGCTGTTGTGACTAAACCGTTTTCATTTGAAGGTGCTCAACGAAGAAATCTTGGAGAAGAAGGTTTGCAAAATCTGCGAGATCGAGTTGACACGCTTATTACCATTCCTAACGACAAATTGCTTTCGATTATTGATAGAAAAACAACCCTTATTAACGCCTTCAGAATTGTGGATGATGTTCTGAGACAAGGTGTGCAAGGAATTTCTGACCTTATTACCAAGCCAGGGATCGTTAATGTGGACTTCGCTGACGTGCGTGCAATTATGCAGGACTCTGGATCGGCTCTGATGGGTATCGGCATCGCTAGCGGCGAAAATAGAGCTGCAGAGGCCGCTCGAGCTGCAATCAATAGTCCGCTTCTCGAACTTTCAATTGATGGTGCCAAAGGCGTGCTTTTCAACATCTCAGGCTCAAGTGACCTTGGAATGCTTGAAATCAATGAAGCTGCCAACATCATCACGGAAAGTGTTGATCCAAATGCCAAAGTTATCTTTGGAGCGGTGGTGGATGATCAAGTTAAAAAAGGTGAAATTCACGTCACGGTGGTGGCAACAGGTTTTGATGCTGATCGCATCGTTGAAAACCCACTTCTTAATCGAGTTCGAGCTGGAGCAGCATCTCACGAAACTATTGCTGAAAAAGAAGAAAAAATGGAAAGCGAAGAACTTAAGGAGTCAATCACTTTTCCTGTCAAAAAAATCCTTGAACCCCGAATGATTATTGAAGAAAAAATTCAACCCCGCACAGTAAATCCAACCCCTGAAGCAAAACCAGAAGATGATGATGAACTTGAAATCCCAGCATTTATCAGGAGAAAGATGGAGAAATAACCTGTCGCTCACGAGCGACGGGTTAAACCAGTCAGTCGTGACTGACAGATTAATCTTCATATAACATAGCATTCAAAAAAACCAATCCTGCGGGGTTGGTTTTTTGTATTTCTATAACATAAAACATTTGCATTTTTGCTATATGCTCTATGCTGTATGTTCCATGTTGCCTGTGCATAACTTTTTTTGATTTTTATGGTATAATAAATATACTTTTAGTTTGATATTAAACTTTAAAATAGTACTCGTTTATTTTTGCTTTGCAAGATTTGACGGGAAAAAGAAAAATGAAAACAAAAAAAAGAAAGTTGAAAAACATTTTTCGACTAACGGCAATGCTCTTATTCGCATTTGTTGTCCTTTTTGGTTTAGGTTCAAATGCTGATGCTGCTGAACCAAAAAAAATCACAACAAAAGCAGTTACTGTGGCAACTGTTAATGTTTATAATCAAAAAATAGTGAGTCAAAATAATTTAGACATAACTGTTTCCTTTGATATTACAAATGAAATTGGAACTCAGGCAGGAATAATGTATTCCATTGGTCTTATTGCTGAGGAGGAAGATGGAACGCAAAAAATTATTCATCAGAAAGTGTATTCCGAGGACGTTTTAAGTTTGGTTGAAAGGGATTCTATTTCTAAAATAATAACTTATTCCGCCCCTTCTTATGTTAAGGGTAGATATGAACTTTTTGTACAAGTAGGAAATTCCAATGGACTTCCTTTTGGCATTGTTCCAGTTGGAAAAGTCGAATTTAATGGTAACGGTGAACAAGTTTCTGCGCTAGGATGTTTTTTGACAATAGATGGAGAACAGGGTTTAAAAAAATATGAATTACTGCAAGGGACAGATGTTGAAAAAAATGAGACGTTAATGCTTAATTGTGAAATTTTAAATAACTTGGATAGGCAAATTTCAATTATGCCAATAATTGAAACTCGTTTGAGAACAGTTTTTGGTAAAAATGTTTCCAATGAAAAAGGTGCCCAATTGGATCTTGAGCCAGGGCAAAAAACAGCTTGGAAATTTGTAATTCCAAAGCTAACCGAACCGCAAGCCTATCAGGGAAATATAAATTTTTTGGATATTGCAACTAATGAAATCATTTCAAGTAACATAACTGCTCGATATGTTCTCAGGGGCTTAAGTGCTACGATTCAAAATGTGGTTTTTGACAAAAGTGGATACGAGGCAGGAGAAATAGCGAAAGCATCATTTTTCTGGAGTGCATCAGCCGATTCTTTCCCTGGTTCGCGTAAAGGAAAAACTCAATTTACTGGAGGTAATTTAAGAATATTAATGAAAAATAGCGAGGGACAAGTGTGCGGTCCTGAAAAGATAGAGAGAGTTTCTGCTGAAAATGATGGAAAAATAATCAATCTTGAAATGGCGATTACTGCCAAATGCACAAACCCAAAAATTGCTGTTGTGATTGAGGATGGAGCTGGTTTGGTTTTGGCAAAAAATGATTTATCAATAATCACAAAAAACAGTCCAACAAACGCAATAAACAATAATGAATTATTATTTGGAATTAATGCAAATAAAATTTTTGTTGTGTCGGTGATTGTCATTATTGTTTTGATTGTATTGTCGGGAATATTTTTATTGATGTTGAAAAAAAGACGTATGAAAATGATGGATACTGCTAAAATGTTGCTTCTGGGTGCATTTTTGTTTAGTAGTCTTTTGTTTGCAAATAATAATGCAAAGGCTACTAATTTTACGGATGCGGAAGGTGCGAGTTATGATGTATATTTTACAAATTCTCACTATTATGATGGAACACTGCACTATTATCCAGGTGAAAATATGACAATCGAGTTCATTACCAATTTTCTTTGGTGCACCAATACAATAAAAGATGTATATGTATATGCGCAAGCATATAAAAAGAGTTTCTTGGGATTATATTTGGCTTCTGGTTCTCCAGTACTTCTGTTGGATGGTGATTATAGCGGAACACCAAAAACTACTTCTATTTTTAACACCATTTCAATGCCTGCAGGCTCTTCCATCGGGGATTACTATGTTCAATTTGATGTGTCTTATTTTGATTCAGCTGATAATTATACATATGAAACTGCTTTCAATATGCCATATCTCGTAGTTAATCCACCTGTCATTCCTAAAACAGGAAC
>DNVR01000007.1 GCA_003507445.1 Candidatus Moraniibacteriota bacterium | reverse complement strand
TCGGCACAGCCCAAGTGCTTGAATCAGGAATTATTACCGCGCTTTGCACAGATTGCCAAGCAAAAAAAGCAAATACCAACATCAGGAAATTTGGAACGTAGCTTAAAATTTTTCTTTTATTCATTTAACTTTAGAATTAAATTTTGTTTTTTAGTGCAGAGACTTAATTAGGGATTGCTGGAAGATTACCCGGCAGTCCAGCGCCTGCTGGCAAACTAACATTACTCAATGATTCAAAAGTTTTTTTCATAATTTCACATTGATCTTCAAACACAACATTTGAAGGAATGTTGAAATCCACATCGCCTGCAGGAACACAACTTGATTTTTCATCACTATTTTCAATCTCCTCTTCAATATTTGGAACAGCATCGGTTATTAAATTTTGTTGTTGTTCGGGAAGATTTGTTTTCAAACTTTCCAAACAAGAAGTTGCCATTTTGAATCCTTTTGTTTCTCCTTCCACCCAAAAATATGTTGTTTCTCCGTCAAAAATAACATTTTCTTTTTTCTTTTCAACATCAGAAACTGCTTTAAATTTTTTCCCTTGGACATATGCCACTGAAACTTCCCCATCTTGCGACGTCGAAGTGCATTTCATTTTCGAGCCCAAGCCAATTGCTTCCTTGATGGAATTTACAACTCCACCATTTTCAGTCGGCGCGCTTTTTTCTACTGGCTGCACAGGAGTTTGAGTTTCTTTTTGACTTCCACAGCCTGAAAAAACAAGTGCCGAGCAAACAACCACCGCTGACAAAAATATTTTTTTCATTTACCCAGTTAAATAAGATTTGGGTCTAACTTTTTGGCAGAACCAACTTATTCTTGTTTAAAATTTAATATTAATTAATATATCTACTTAATACACCCAAATCTTAGTTTTAAATTTTTAATAAAATTTAAAACTATTTAACGGGGTATTTTTTATATAAATTATTATTAACATAATTATACCACAAACAAAGAGACTGACAAAATCAGTTTGTCTACAATAATCAACCGGCGCCACTTGCTGACGACCGCATTCTAATGGCGCCGGGGTTTGTATGAATAACAAAATACCATCCTCGATTATTGGCTTTGCATAGCCATGTTTTGCGCCATTACGTCTTTATTGACATTTAGCGTCATTAATGCTATCATATATAATCCTGAATAAGGATTAGTACCTATCAAGCCTTCACAGAAGGCCAACCAAGGAGGATGATCAGCATGGACATCAACACAGGAGTTTTTGAAAGACAAGGCTACGACACAATGAGTGCTAGAATGTTTTACTTGTGCCTCGGCCTCATCATGGCATGGGGACTTGGAGGAACTGCATATCTGGCATCAGAGGTTGCCAAAAGCGGATTCCAACCAGGGATTGCATCAATAATTATCCTGGGACTCGTAATTCCATTCATTGGAATCTTTATGGCAATCAAAAGTGACAATGCACTAATATCCTTCATCGGATATAATATGCTTACCGTTCCGTTTGGAGTTATTCTCTCACCAATTGTAAACCGCTACAGTCCGCAGCTTATTCAAAATGCCTTCATGGCTACTTGTTGCGTGACAGTAACAATGATGTGTCTTGCAGTTATTTTCCCTCGCTTTTTCAGTCAATTGGGCGGAGTACTTTTTTCCGCTCTCATTGGCTTATTAGCAGTAAGAATTCTGCAGGTTTTTATCCCGAGCCTTCAACACATGAAGTTCTTTGATTGGCTCGGTGCAGGAATTTTCAGTTTATATATCGGCTATGATTGGTATCGTGCAACTGAAATCGCCAAGACACTCGACAATGCAGTTGATGTTGCACTTGATCTATATCTGGACATCATCAACCTGTTCCTTAACCTATTGCGTGTCATGGGCAGCGGTAGCGACGATTAAGAAAAACAGCCGATTCCCAAAGCTTCGAAAAAATAAAGGTCTTGCTCATAGAGTAAGACCTTTTTTAATTTTGCTTAGATGCTTAGTTCTTCAAGGGCCTTCAATGCGTAAGTCTTTTTCATTTCATGAATATCTAGATCAGCTTCCACCTCTTCCCTAGTCATCCATTTCCATTTTCCGCTTTTATCATGAGAATTTTCCACTACCTTATCAGAATTTGAAGTAGCAAAGTAGTTCAAAGTTACGTGCCTGTGTGTGTCTGAAACTTTATGAATATTCATAAAGTACGGTGGGATAAGCTCTTTATAATTATCAGCCTCCCAAACAAATGGTCTTAATTTGTCATATAATACAACATCCAAACCAACTTCCTCTTTGACCTCTCTAATCGCTGCTTGGTTTGGATCCTCATCAAGTTCAATATGCCCACCAACACTCAGCCACAGATTGTATTTGTCATGCCAACGAAAAAGCACTTTGTCTTTGTGAACAATGAAAACTTCAACCGTGTAATCAATAAATTCATTGATGTGAGCCATGTTTGTTTATATTTAATCTTTTGAAAATATTTCCATTGAATGTTTTACTTCTTTGTTACATTCTTTTTCTAAATCAATTCCATAGTGATCAGCAATGCGCACTAGCATAAAAAAGATATCATACAGCTCATCTCCAATATTATCCTCAATCGTTTTATATTTGGGCTCAAGCTCACGTTCCTTGAGATAATATTTCTCTTTCATCATTATGCATTTGGACAAATCTCCAACTTGTTTTCCAAGCTCAATCATCGCTCCTTCAATTCCCCATTTTTTCTGCTCCCTTTTTTCAAATTCTTTAATAAGCATCCTTGTATCATTTACTATTTCCTGAAAACTTTTTTCTTTTTGCATACATTTTATAACCTTATTTAATATTTACACTTTTAAGTTTCATAATAATATCCTACCCCAAAAACAACCTCTTGCAAAGCCTTAATCACCACTACCTAAGAAATAGCAAGCACTATCATACTCGATAGCGTGATAGTGCTTGTCATTTTTGTAAGTTTGCCTTTTTGTGGGTTTATTGATATATTAAAAAACCTAGCAATGCTAATAGAAGTTAATTTAACAACATAGGAGGATGATATGCGCGGAGTACGATTTGATGATGATATAGAACCTTGGCGCGCTGGTGGAGACAATAGTAGAGTAGGAAAAAAAGTTGTGCGTTATGGCCCGAGACCAGACAATGATCTCAACCAGATTAAAATGCATCAAGCGTCACTGCACTGTGAAATGCATGCTGGCTACAGAGAGCTAATAAAGGCTTTCAATAAAATCAATAATTTTAAAAAAAGAATTGAACTTTTATCTAACGATTTTTTCTCCCCTCCAAAGCCACCAAGGGATCATTATTTGAGTCGTCAAATAGGTTCAACTGGCATGGGTGGATTTGTCATAACACCTGGCGTAATTTCTTTTCCCGAAATTGGAAACGTTTATCGTCAAAGAAAAATCGGAGCTATTCGCGAAAGCAATTGCAAAGATGCTCCGCAATATTTTTCTTTTTCCAATGACAAGCTGATAATCAACAAACTTGTTGCTGATGGAGAATATGAGGAAATTGCCAGCTTCTATATTCTTTCACTAACATTGGAATTAATAGAAACACCTGTTGAAAAAAGTCTTCCTAATTTTTCTTTTTCAATGTCATGCAATAAAGATTATGCAGCACAAGCATCTCTAGATGCATCGTCACTCTAAAAAATTAACACACCAATATCAAAAAGCCTTGCGGTCGAAATCGCAAGGCTTTTTTCTTTGGTAAGAATAAAAAACAATTCACCGGCGCCACTTGCTGACGACCGCATTCTAATGGCGCCAGGGCTTATATGAGCAATAAAATACTATTCTCAATTATTGGCTTTGCATAGCCATACTTCGCGCCACTATTGACTTTTGGGTTATTTTGGAGTATACTATGAGGTTAGTAGAAAAATCCAAAGAAGCAGCACATTACACCACAAGGAGGATACACACATGTCAAAGTCAGCAAAGTCAGTAACAGTTTTGGGAATAAAGAGGCCCGGACCGGACTACGACTGGTTTACATTGTTTCTTAATGCAACCAAGTCTGTAGATGTTGCAGACAAAAAAGTAATCTGGGAAGTGAAGGATGGGCTCCCAGCAACAACTGCCACGATAAAAAAGGGATACCGCACCAAAATAGACAAGGCGCTTGAAATCAAGAGTGTCAAAATTACTGGGTCACAGGATGAAATCGATTGCCTCATGGCAAGCGTCGGCATTAGTACGCCACGCCAGATAAACGATTACTCAGCCTAGGTGGTTCCCCCGCTTTGCAGAAATGAGCACGACAAAAAGAGCCCCACGATCTAAATCGCAGGGCTCTTTTCATATTTAAAAAACTATTTTGTTTCTTGTTTGATCCAATTTACATATTCCCCGTTCGCTTCGACTTCAAGTTTCATAATACAAAGACTCATTTCCACGTTTCTTTTTCCCGCAAAAAGAAANNCGTACTTCATATGGTGCAAAAGGGATGCGGAATGCAAGATGCAATAAGTTTTTCCTCAAGCAAATGCTCTGCGACTTTTTTCGCTTCTTTGAGATTTTTATTAGTGATATAGATGATGATGAATTTCATATTTCTTT
>DNVR01000009.1 GCA_003507445.1 Candidatus Moraniibacteriota bacterium | reverse complement strand
CAAAAGCGTGCCAAATAAGAAATGAGCTTTTCGTCGCTCGCTCGGAAATTGAAAGAGTACTTTCATTTCGCTCGACTTCGCTAGAAAATAGTTGAGAAAATGCGTAAGCCCTACGGGTATTTAATTTTTTTGAAAAACAAAAATGGTATTTTCAATAACTTTAAAAAAAACAAAGAACAGTTCCCAAAATGTTTTTTAAAATAATAATCCTGCGATGCGTAGTAATATTTTTTTTGGCAAGCAGAATTTTGGAAACTTTGTCCGCCTATGTGCAAAACTTGGATAAGTGGTAAAACCAGTATGCTTAATTTTTTTTCTTTAACCCTTTTGCAAAGATCAACATCTTCAAAATACATAAAAAAGTTTTCATCAAAACCACCGATGTCTTCAAAAAGTGTTTTCTTGATAATAAATGCTGCACCACTGACCCAATCTGCCTCAATAATATCAGTTTGTTCCGACAAATTTTTATTTTTAACAAAACCCAGATTGTTTTTGATAGTGCTGCAAAGGTTAATTTCATATCCTGCGCTCCACTTTTGTATTTCTCCTGAGGGAACTGTGAGTTGTGGGGCTGCTATACCTACGGATTTATTTTTAAATGCAGCAAGAAAATCCGCAATGTTGCCACTTACAATTTCAGTGTCTGGATTTAAGAAGAAAAGAAACTCTCCTTTTGCAATTTTGGCTCCACGATTGCAAGCCTTAGCAAAGCCTTCATTGATTCCATTTTCAATCAAGTGAATATTTTCAGTTGATCCAATGCTTGTTATGGGTGCATCATCATTGTTTATGATGATAATTTCAAACAAACTCCCAGCAGAATGCGCTTGCAAAGTTTGTATGCAGCGAGAAAGATATTGTTCACTTTTATAGTTAGGAATAATAATAGAAACATCCATAAGCTTTCAAAACTATTTAAATCTCTAATTTTCTAAAATCCCTGTATGCCTGGCGAATCTTTAAGGCCGCAGAATCCTTTTTGATGTCTGTGTTATAAAAATTTTTTATTTTTCGTAGCAGGAGATAAAAGAAATGCCACACTTTCCAAAATGCGCTGCTGTGTATTTGAAAAAACAAAAGACCGGACAGCACAAGCCAATAATTTTTTGAATCATTGCTGCTACTTTGTTCTAGATGCTGGATAGTTATTGTTGGATCTATTAATAAGTCAAACCCAGCCTTTTTTGAACGCAGAGAGAAATCAGCATCTTCGTAATACAGAAAAAAGCGTTCATCAAAAAGACCAACTTTTTTAAAAACATCTTTTTTGATAAGCATTGCGCAGCCACTGAGATATTCTGAAGAGTAGGGGATATCTGAGATTTTTTTGGTTAAGTGTATCGTTTTCATTTTTCTCCATTGTATTTTTCCACCAGCAAACCAAACACCTTCATTGTTGGGGTTTAAAATAAGTGGGCTTATGATGCCGGCGAGTGGTTTTTTTTCAGCAGTTTTTACAAGTGAAGAAATAGTTGTTTTTTCTAAAATGGTGTCATTGTTCAAAACAAAAATGTAGTCTGCGAATTTTTCTAGTGCATATCGTATGCCAATATTGTTGCCTTTGGAGAAACCAACGTTTTCATCATTTTTGATAAAGTGCGAGCAAGAAAAATTAAGCTTAGCCTTTTCAAAAGATTCATCCGTAGAATTGTTGTCAACAACAACAATTTCAAAATTAGGATAATCAGATTTAAAAACACTGGTAAGACAATCTAATAGTATATTTTTGCCATTAAAATTCAAAATGACAACAAAAACTTTAGGAAAAGTAGAGTTCATATTTTTTTTCATTCTCGCACAGGCGGGAATGATGAGTACTTAGATTTTTATTTGTTACCCACGATACTGCGCAATTCTTTTATAGTAATAGTCTTGGTAAGCCAGAGTAAAACAATATAAAAAATGGAACTTCCAAGCACGAGTGTTAAAAAGCTGTGTGCTTTGAAAATAAAAAGGAATATTGCCATTGCAAATCCGGAAAATAAAATGCGCAGCAAATATTTTGGTGAAGGCTTAAAGCCTGTATATTTTATAGTAAGAATGAGTCCTGTGAAAGCGACCAGAAATTCTGTTAATGTTGAAATAATAGCTGAAGCTGTGTAGGAATAAGTTGGAATGAAAATAAGATTAGCAGAAACGTTAAACAAGGCGCAGCCAATGAGCATCCAAAGCATTTTTTTCTGATTGTTGCTGGCAATGAGGATGTTATTGAATAGTCCGCCAAAAAAGATGAAAGCAAGTGCAAAAATAAGTATTCGCAAGGTATTAGCAGCCTGCGAGAAAGCTGATCCACCTATGAGATTGATGATTCCTTCTGAGAGAAAAAGAGTGCCAATGATAAGCGGCACAATTATAATAAAGAAAACCTTAATGGTTTCATTTGCCAAATGAGCAAATTGTTTTTTATCAGAAAAGATATGGCGCGAAAACATAGGAAACATAAGTCCAATAATCATTGCGGGAAAGAATGAAAGATTTTCAATAACTTTATAAGCAGCATTATAAATACCAACTTCGGTATTTGTCTTGAGGACTGAAAGCAAGATGGTATCTATTTTAAAATAAACAAAAATTACAATTGCTGAAAAACCAAGTGGTGCAGATTCTTTTAAGAATTTTTTCCAATAAACAAAATCAAATTGTAATTTTAGTGGAATATACTTTTGCACCAACAATAAAACTACTGTGAAATTGAAAATCATAGCAGCTAAGATGGATAAAATGATGGTTATAAAACCAAGATCATTGCGCACTGCAAAAATAATGATGCCAATTTGAATTATTTTTCCCAAAACCTCAGCAGTGGCAACCTTGTCCATCGCAAGATTTTTTTGAAAGACCCCATTGAGAACCATATAGGTGGAAGAGAAAACAAAAGAGGCCGCAGCAATAAGAATACCAATTTTTACATTTTGAGAATAAGGTAAAAAGAACACTAATATTGGTGTTACTAGAAAAACAGCAACAGAGGAAACCAAGCGCAAAGAAAAAGCATTACCAAGAATTTTTTTCTCATCAGCATCAGCTCTCGAAATGTCTCGAGCTGTGATTGCATAAAGACCAAGATCTGCAACACTGCCAAAAAAAGCAAAAAAAGCTAAGACGGTAGAATAATCGCCAAAGCCTTCTTTTCCCAGATAACGTGTGATAAAACCAATCCCTACCAATGCAAGAATGGTAGATAATATTTTTGTGATTGCATTAAAAATCACATTGTAAGCAATTTTTCGTGCGATTGCCATTAGATATTTGTAGAAATGACATTATAAAAACTAGTCAATCAAGGTGACTGGTTTGATGACAACTTTTCTGTTCTCTCCCTCGCCAACGCTTTCAGTGGAAACTTGCGAGTTTTGAGAAAGCTCCATATGAACAATTCTGCGTTCATAGGTTGACATAGGGGGCATAAAAACGCTTCGTCCCTGAGCAATTGCTTCATTGGCAGCAATCTTAGCTTGCTCAACGATAGATTGATTTTTTTGTTGTCGGTAATTGTTTATGTCTAATGTGAATCTGATTTTTTCTGGGATATGTTTTCTAACAATCAATCTTGCCAAGTGTTGCAATGCTTGCAAATTAATACCGTGTTGTCCAATAAGAAAGTTTGAGTCACTTTCTGCTGCAATGTCGCAGGTAATGCTGTCATCGTCTGTCGATTCAATAATTGTGACTTTCCCGGAGAATCCCATTTTTGTGAGCAACTCTTCAATTGTTTTCTTTATAACAGCAGTTGTTTTTTCGTCCATATGATTATATAAAATGAAATATTAATCTTGTTTGGATTTTTTTTCAATAACGATTTGTTGTATTAACATAAACAATGTTCCAGCTAGCCAATAAAGGGATAATCCTGCAGGAAACTTAATACCAATAAATAATGTCAAAAATGGTCCGAGATAAAGCATCTGCTTGCTCATAATTTGTGCCATATCTGGTTTATCGGAAGTTTTGGTGAGAGCTTGATTTAATACTGGAGTAGAAGACTGATTTTGAATCAACATCTTTGTTTGGAAATATTGCGCAATTGCAGCGGCCGCAGCGATGATGATGCTTGGCTTGGTTAAATCAATTAATGAGATAAAAAATTGATTTATTTTCCCAGGGTCTGCCACGAAAGAATACAGTTGTGTAGGATCTACCACAAGACCATTGCTAGAAATTTTTATTAAAACTTGATAAATAGCAATTAAAAATATTAGCTGAACAACAAGCGGCATACAACCAGAAAAAGGATTAGTTTTATTTTCCTTGTAAAGTTCCATCAATTGTTTGGTCTGTTGCTCCTTGTTTCCCTTGGTTCTCTCTTGAAGCTCTTTGATCTTTGGTTGTAATTCCTGGAGTTTCTTTTGTGATTCAATTTGTTTTTTATAAAGCGGTATCAAAACCGTTCTCAGCAGAATAGTAATAAGGATGATAGAAATACCAAAATCTTTACCAGGAACGATATTATAAAACAAGATAAGAATGTTATATAGCGGCTGATAGATAACAGTGTGAAAGAGGGCTAGCATTTTGTTTTTTGTATCTCGCTTTTAAAACGGGATATTAAATAAGTAAATTAGCTTTAGAGAAAATTTTCTTAAACTCGTCAACAATTTTGGTAAGCTCGATGTTCTGATACTCTGGCTTAATAAGAACGATGATGTCAAAGCCGGGTTTGATTTTTTCCAAATATTCTGCGCAAGCTTCTCGAAGAATTCTTCGGGTACGATTTCTAATGACAGCTTTTTTTGAATAGTTTTTGCCGACAGGAAAACCAATTCGGGACACGGGCAGAGAATTTTTTGTAAACTTAATCGAAAGACCATCATATCCAGCATATGCTCCCTTGGAAAATACTTGGGCAAAATCTTCTCGTTTTTTCAATCTATGTTTGATTGGGAGCATATATATTTATCAAACTGCCACAGTAGTGGCATATTTTTTAAACTGAAAGTTTTTTGCGACCAGCTTGTCTGCGTCTTTTGATTACTTGAGCTCCGTTTTTAGTGCTCATACGCTCGAGAAATCCGTGACGGCTTTTTCTTTTACCCTTTTTTGGCTGATATGTGCGTTTCATAATATTTGCTTGATTAATTTATTAATATGAAATACTCGTTTTCCAATAATAGCTGTTTGAATAAGAAAATAACACCAATTCTTAACTAACAGGATTCCAAGGAATACTATAAACAAGTGTATCAGTCTGAAGAAAAAAGTCAACCTATTCATTTAGAAAAAATGGCGCAACAGAGGTTTATTTTTGAATAATTGATTTTTTATTGATGACATTACTTTTAAAAAACACCAAAAATGATTGACAAGAGTGGATAAGAGGGGATATTCTAAGTTTACAAGGTTAAGCGTAACATCTTTTTTGCTCAAATACGAAAAAATATAGCTGAAGAAAAGGAAAAAAGAGACTTATCCACTTATCCACATATTATTAACAGTTGCCAGCTTGAATTGCTGGCAGTAGTAGGTCTAGCGTGATATAATTTTTTTGCACCATTAACAAGGATAAACTTTACCCTGTTAAATAATTTTAAAAAATAGTAATTTTTTAAAATTAAGATTTGAGTCGGTGTTTAAATTACGGGGAGTTAAATTTATTAAATTTATCAAAAAATAAGCTGATTCTCTTTTTTAGAGACTCAAATCTTATTTAACAGGGTAAATGAATAATGCAGAACTTTGGCAGGCTGCGCTTGGGGAAATAGAGCTTTCTATTTCAAAAGCGAACTTCAGTACTTGGTTTAAAAACACAACGATTCTTTCCAATGAAAATGGCAAGGTTGTTATTGGTGTGCCAAATGGTTTTGCAAAGGAGTGGTTGGAAAATAAATATAATACCTACATCTTTAGAGCGCTGCGAAATTTTCAAGATGATATTAAAGAAATTAGCTGTATTATATATAGCAATGAACAAGCGCCACTTAATGAGATTAAAAAAGTTGATTCAGCAGCCCCAGTTTCAGTGCAACAACTTTCACAGGAAATTCAACAAGGAAATAGCTTCTCGCAGCGTCCTATTCAGCCGGTGGCACATCCCGGGGTGCAAAACAGTGCTCCTTTTGAAAATAATATAAACACACGTTACACCTTTGAAAACTTTATTATTGGTGAAAATAATGAGCTTGCTCGCGCAGCTTGCTACGCGGTTTCTCAAAACTTAGGAAAAATATATAACCCACTTTTCATTTATGGCGGAGTTGGACTTGGTAAAACACATCTTTTGCAATCAATTGGAAATGAGGTTTTGGCAAATGATCCCTCAAGAAGAATAAAATACATAACTTCAGAACGTTTTGCTAATGAATTGATCGATTCTATTCGCAATCAAACAGTAAATGACTTCAAATCAACATATCAAGCAATAGATCTGCTTATTATCGATGATGTGCAATTTTTGGCAGGAAAGGAAAAAACCCAAAATGAATTTTTTCATATATTCAACGCTCTTTATCAGATAAACAAACAAATTGTGATCAGCTCCGATCGTCCTCCTAAAGCGATTGCAACATTGGAGGACAGACTCAGATCGCGCTTTGAGGGCGGAATGATTGCTGACATTGGAAAACCTGATATTGAAACTCGAATTGCAATTTTGAAAACAAAATCTGCAGAAAATAATTTTTATTTGGATGAAGAAGCAATCAGATTCATTGCTGAAAATGTGAAGAATAACATCCGTGAATTGGAAGGCGCACTTAATAGGATTATTGCTGCTTGCGAATTTAACAAAAAATTGCCAACCTTAAAATTTGTTCAGCAAGCTTTGGCTGAAATCATTTCAAGTGGAAAAAAGAAGGGAATTCAGGCGCAGCACGTTATTGAAGCTATTTCTCAATATTTCAATATTTCAACCAAGGAACTCATTGAAAAGGGGCGCAAAAAGGAAATTGCCTATGCTCGTCATATTGCAATGTATTTGATGCGTAGTGAGCTTAATGCTTCATATCCTAGCATAGGAACTCAATTCGGGGGACGTGACCACACAACAGCATTGCATGCTTATGAAAAAATAAACAGAGAAATAGAAACAGATGAAAAAGTACGTGAAGATGTCGCAGTGCTTAGAGAGAGAATATACGCAGTATAGGCCCAGTAAAGCCATAAAGTGATTGTTGATAAATTGTGGATAAGTGTAAGATAATTTAGAAAGTTTAAGAATATTCAAATATATGAAGCTAACTTGTACTCAAGAAAATTTCAAAAAGGCTATTTATAGCACAGAAAGAGTTGTAGGCAAGCAAATTACTTTGCCAATTTTGGAAAATATTTTGCTTGAAACTGACAACGGGATGCTTAAGATTTCAGCAACAAACCTTGAAATTGGGGTTTTTCTGAAAATTGGAGCAAAAATAGAAGAAGAGGGGAAGATAACTGTTCCGGCTCGTTTGCTTAGTAATTTTGTGAACAATATTCCAAATGTCGGAACTGTTTCACTTAGTGTTGTTGATCAAACCTTGCACATTGAAAGTGGCTCATCTAAAGCACAAATAAAAGGATTGCAAGCACAAGATTTTCCTATTATTCCGGAAATGGAAGGAGAATTCCTTTTTTCCTTGCCAGCTCAAGAAATGAAAGAAGTGATTCCACGCTTAGCTGTCTGTGTTTCGCTTGATAGTACTCGTCCTGAACTTACGGGTCTTAATTTCGTGCTGGATAAGCTTGAAGTGCGCTTGGCTGCTACTGACAGTTTTCGTTTGGCTGAGGCTGTTGTAACGCTAATAAAAGACAATTCTCAAGCTTATGATTTGTTTATTGAGAAAACAAATTCTGTTATTGTGCCACTAAACACAATTTCAGAGCTGTTTCGTGTGATTAATCCTGAAACACAAGACATTAAGATTGGTATTGAGGAAAGTCAGATATTTTTTCAAATTGACAACGTGCGCATTGTTTCACGTTTGATTAATGGAAAATATCCACCTTATCAGCAAATTATTCCGCAAGAATTTACCACCAAAGTTTTTCTTCCTAAGGATGATGTTTTGCGCGCTGTGAAAATTGCAGGAATTTTTACTCACAGTAAGGCTGGGGAGGTTAAGTTTACTGTGAATTCTGAGGCTAAGGAAGTGTATGTTCAATCAAAAGCAGAGGAGGTTGGTGAAAACAAGACCATTTTAAATGCTCAAATCGAGGGTCCTGATCAAGAAGCACTTTTTAATCCTCGATATATGGTAGATGGATTGCAAGCAATTTCTACGCCACATTTGGTTTTGTTGATGAATAGTGGCGGCTCTCCAGCAGTTCTTCGTATGGTGCAAGGAGAAAAGAAAGAAGAAATGCTCAATTACACCTATATTATTATGCCGATAAAGAATTAGTATAATCAGAATGAAAACTCTTGGGTCTTTTATAAATAAAAAAACATTAAGAAAAAGTGCTGTTATTGATCAGCAGAGTGTTTTTTATGTTTTTCAAATAGTTATCAAAGAGGAATATGGCAGGCAAGGACTGGAGAATGTTTTGCCAATGTCTCTTAAGGATAGAAAGGTGTTTATTAGCGCCGGTAGCTCTTTTTGGGAAAATGAAATTTTGCTTAAAAGAAAGCAAATTGTGGCCAAAATAAACAAAGAACTTGGCGGGGATGAGATAATTGATATAGTAATAACGGTATAGATTTCAAGGTTCATAAAGTTATAAAATTCATAAGGTAAGTTACGGACTATTGCCAAAAGTAAAGTTGTGTGCTAAAAATACTTAAGTAACAATTATTTAAATTTACGAGATTCGGATGTAATTCGGATATAATTCGTATCAAATTAGAATATGCCAATCAAAAAATCAGCAAAAAAGTATATGCGAGTGACTGATCGCAAAACACTTCGAAACAAGGTTGTAAAAGGTGTTTTCCGAAATGCCATCAAAGATACAAAGGAAAATATAGCAGCAGGAAAGGTCAAGGAAGCTCAAGAGTTGCTCAAAGCTGCGATTAAAGCTTTGGACAAAGCTGCTCAAAAGAAGGTGATCAAAAAGAACACCGCAGCTCGCAAGAAATCAAGACTGAATGCTGCTGTGAAGAAATTAGCGCTTAAGAAGTAGTCAATATTTCTTTTAGATAAAGGAAAAACCATCCAAGTTGGGATGGTTTTTTTTATAAAGAAACTATAAAAGTGTCGAGGGCGAGGACTGGGTCGATTTTGCCGGTTTTAGCGTTGAAGTCTATTTCAGCCAGGTCGCGGAGCATTTGTTTGGTTTTTTGCTCGGACAAGTTTCTGATTTGAGAAAGAGATTTTTGCACAACATAGGGATGAATTCCAGAAGCTTGAGCAATTTGTGCTGGGCTGGTCAGCCTTGACCTGTCGCTCGCGAGCGACGGGTCTTGCCAATAAAAGTCACCGATTTTTAGCAGGGTGCGGATTTGATATGTATACATTGAGAGAATATAAAAAACATCTTCACCCTTTGTGAGTTGCTGATGAAAAAGATCCAGTGCTTTCGATTTGTTTCCACTGGCAAGCGCTTCAATCGTTTCAAACATTGTTGAATCAACTTTTGATTTTACTAGCAAGATAACATCTGCGTCAGTAATTTCTCCAGAATTTCTGAAATTCACGAGCTTGGTAATTTCGTTGCTAAGAATATTTAGGTCGCTGCCAGTTGCAGCCAAAAGCATATTGAGCGCATTTTTTGTAAAAGATATTTCTGTTGACAGGGTTTTGGTAAATGTTAGCGCCCAATTGGCAAGGGCAGTTCCCTCGAGAGGTGCAAATTCTTGTCTCTTGGCCGTTTTAAAAAGAAATTTGTACAAAGCTCCGTTTTTCTTTGGAGAACCATTTTCATAAAAAATAACAATAGTGTCAGCATCTTTTTCTGTGTCAGGATTGGCCTTGAGAAGTGCAAGAATTCCTTTTTGCACTTCAGTTGAGCCTTTGAGCATACTATTTTTCACAACAACCAATCGCTTGGTTGAGAAAAGTCCTTGCGCTGAAAATGCACTGGCGAGATTTTCAACTGAAGCACCTTCGCCATAATCAAGAACGCTCAGGTCTGTGCCTGAGCCATTCTTTTCAAGATATTTATTTTTAAGGTCACTGAGTTTTTCCAAAGAGCGGAAATTGTCAACGCCATATAAAAAGATAAACATAATATCTAATATAAATTCCAAATTTCAAATTAAAAATTTCAAACAAATTTCAAATACATTAATTTTAAAAATTTTAGAATTGAGATTTTATTTGATATTTGGGTTTTGACATTATGACCCTAGGCTGCCGGTGTCCATCGGAGTGCCTGACCGGGATCAATGATGTCAATCCAAATTTGTCCTGGGACGAATTTTATTTCTTGCCCTGTTTCATCAAAGAAAAAGAGCTTGCTGTCTATTTTGTTTTTGTCCTTTTTCCAGGCCCCTTTATATTGCTGTCCGTTCATATAGAAAAAAGCGCTGCCTGAATCATTTTGATCAAACCAAGGATCACCAATTTGGATGTTTGCATATTGTTCGCCAACCTTGATTGGTGCTGCATCAGCAATCATCACAACGACGTTTTTTGGTGCAATTTTTTGTTTGTTGTTTCGGTCAGTGTCTGCAACGCCACCCCAAGTTCGGAAATATGAGTTGCTAGTCTTGTCGTAGTCATATTCAACGTCAAATGGTTTTGCATATGCAACACGAAGATTTCCTCCATTTGGACGTTGATCAAGAGCTGCTTCGGTTTGATGAGGATAACCCAAAAATTTATTTTCAGTACTATAACCAAAAGTCTTGGCACCTTCTAGTAAACTGGTAAATTTGGCGTAACCCGTGTCAACTCCACGCATATTACCTTCAGCTTCTTTGCGGAAACAATATTGACCTGCTGATTTTCCAGCATCATTGTTGCAATTCATATCATCAATAATTCCACTGTTTAGAACATTTTTAAATTCTTCAATGTCAGCGCGTCCCCAGTGAACATAGATAGAATCAAGACTCTTGGCAAGATGCACAAAGTCGTGGCGAGCACTTCGAAGCGAGCCTACTTCTTCTGGAGTGTTACATCCATATACTCCCATCAAGCGAGTGATGCTGCCATAAACAGCCACCATTTCCACTACCATATCAGCCTGAGAAAGTCCTGCCAAAGGTCGGGCTGCAACGTCTGCTGGTTGCATCACGGCAAAAGAGCGCTTGTTCCAATTGTCGCAAGCAAGTCCGGTAATAGGGCTAACATCTGTAGGGTTGGCGGGAGTTGTCTGCTCAGGAGTGCCATTTATTTGAATTTGTTTAACATTTTTGTTTTTATCTCCTGCTAAGAAATAAAAAATTGCTCCCACGATTATCATCGCCACTGCGACAATGATGCCTATTTGTTTTCTGTTCATAAAAAGTTTTCTTCCTCATCGTTCTCTCCTTTTTAAGGAGAGATGTCGCGTACTCGTGACAGTGAGGTTTTGTTTTAGCTTATTATTTTTGGCAAGTTGGACAGTAAAAAGTGCTTCGCTGTTCAACTATTTCCTTTGCGATTATTGTATCACATTTGTGGCACTTCTTGCCAGCCTTTCCATATACTTTTAATTGATTTTGGAAGCTACCCTTTTCGCCATTTGCATCTCTGTAATCGCTGATTGAAGTGCCCCTCATTTTGATGGCCTTTGTTAATATTTTTAAAATAGAACGATGTAAAAGTTCGATTTCTTTATTATTAAGACTCGAAAGTTTTCTAAGCGGATTTAATTTGGCAGCATATGGAATTTCAGAGGCATAAATATTTCCAATTCCAGCAATAGCAGATTGATTCATTAAAATACTCTTAATGTTCTTACCTGTCACTCGTGAGTGACGGGTTTTATTTTTATGCTCGCTGATAATTCCGGAAAAAGCTTGGAGAGTAAAGTCTTTAGAAAAGGGATCAACCCCTTTGCTTTTTTCAATTTCAGAAAGCTTCTCAAGACTTATCAATTCCAGTGTCGCAAATTTTCGTATGTCAGAAAAATTTAAATTGCCATTTTTTTTCAAAAAGAAAATATGATGCAAATGCTTTTCGTTTGGACTTTCAACTTTCAACTTTCGACTTTCGACTAGTGTTAGTTTTCCCGTCATCTTTAAATGAATAATAATAGTATTATTGCTGGACAATTCGATGATAACATTTTTGCTTAATCTTCGAATACTTTTTATTTTCTCTCCGACAATTTCTTCTTTAAAGTTTTTTGTCTTGATAGCTTTTTCAAAATCTGTCCAAAAACCGGTGATTGTATCACCGGTTAATATTTGCAAATCATTCACAATGGTTTGTACTTCTGGGAGTTCAGGCATATATGGGCAGGTTATTAGCTTATTAAGCGTTAGCTTATTAGGCGGTGGATACTTTATATTTTCTAAAAAGCTAGAAAGCTAAAGCCTAATAAGCTGTTCTAGATTTCTCCCCAATTGTCTCCGATGCTGACATTGACAATCAATGGGACGCGCAGGGGATGAACATTTTCCATAATTTCTTTGAGCTTCTTTGCTACAATTTCGGCTTTGTCTGTTTTAACTTCAAGAATAATTTCATCATGCACCTGCAGAATCATTTGCACATCGGCATCACTTGAAAATGCTTCGGCAGTTTTAATCATAGCTAATTTCACAATGTCAGCTGCCAATCCTTGAATAGGCATATTGATGGCCATTCTTTCTGCCGAAGCAGCGACTTGAAAATTTGGCGAGTTTATTTCGTGCAAATTTCGCCTTCTGCCAAGTAATGTTTCTACATATCCATTATTTCGTGCAAATTCGCGCGTTTCTTTCATATAGGAAGCCACGCTTGAAAAGTTTTCCATATACGTGTTGATGAATTTTTGCGCATCCTCGCGAGAAATTCCAGCGGATTGCGAAAATCCAAAAGAACTCATTCCATATATGATGCCGAAATTAAGAGCTTTGGCGCTCGAACGCATTTTTTCTGTGACTTGTGAAAGCGGAACTTTGTTTATTTCAGCTGCAGTGATTTTGTGAATGTCATCGCCTCGGTGAAATGCTTCAATAAGTTTTTTGTCATTGGAAACGTGTGCGACGCAGCGTAAATCGATTTGAGAATAGTCAGCGCTGATTAATTTGTATCCTTCTTTGGCAACAAAGGCAGTGCGCAGAAGCTGTCCAAGTTCTGTTTTGATGGGAATATTTTGCAAATTAGGGTCAGTTGATGAAAGTCGCCCCGTTGCTGCTACTGCTTGGTTATATGTTGTATGAATGCGAGATCTTTTATCGACAAGTTTTGGGATGGCATCAAGGTAAGTTGTCTTTAACTTGAAAAGTTCTCGATATTCTTCGATTTTCTCAATGATTTTGTGTGAACCTCTAAGCTTTTCAAGCTCAGCTGCTCCAGTGGAAAGTCCCTTTTTAGTTTTTTTGATATCAGCGCTTGGAAGATTCATCGTGACAAAAAGAATTTCGGAAAGTTGCGATGGGGAATTGATATTAAATTCCTTGCCGGCAAAATCGTAAATTGCTTTCTCAAGATTTTTCAATGTGCCAGTAATTTTTTCTGAAATACCTTTGAAAATAATAGTGTTTAGTTCAATGCCAGTCAGTTCCATTTGAGCTAAGATTTTTACAAGAGGCATTTCCATTTCGGAAAAAATTGTTTGCAGTGTTCCGTCAGCCCGGGCTGCTTCTTTTTGCTTCGCGCTTATTTCCGAGATTCTTTTTTCCAAAGCAGCTTTTAATTTCAAAGAATAATCAGCTTTTTGACACACGATATTTTTTGCAAGTTGCTCATCCTCTGGATTCGCTACCAAGGAAAGTTGTCCTTTGGATTTTTTTTCAAAAGTAATTTCTTCTCCAAGCTCTGAGAAAATCATTTTTTCAAAATCAAGTTTTTCGCCTGGGTTTAAAACATAAGCAGCCAGCATTGCATCAAAAGAAATTCCTTCCATCACAATTGACTCAGCAAAAAGCTGCTTATAAATCGCTTTTAAATCATATCCAACTTTTGTAATTTCCGGATTTTCTAAAATCGTTTTTAATTTAGGAAATGCCTTGCTGGCAGTCGGGAAAAAAGTGGCGCGTCCTGTCTTCCAAGAAATTGTAATGCCGGTTAGCTTTTCCTCGATGATCTCGGTTGCAATTGAAAGTTCTGATGCATTGGAAAATTCTGCAATCAGCTCATCCGCATTTTTTTCATCCGCGATGGTGTATCTAAAATCAACAACTCCGTTAGATGTTTTTTCACTTTCTTCGTTAGCATTTTCATCTTTTGGTAAGCGCTTGATTAAGCTGAAAAAATTTAATTCAGAAAAAAGTTTTACAATTGTTTCGCGATCAAAGTCTTTGAGCACTGATTTTTCCAGCTCAAGTGTGACAGGCACGTCAAGTGCAATCGTGGCCAAATCTTTGCTGAGATATGCTTGCGCTTTGTCTCGCACTAATTTTTCTTTGACCGCACCCTTAATTTCCTCAATGTTTTCGTACACTCCATCAAGTGTTTGATATTTTTGCAAGAGGGTGACAGCTGTTTTTTCTCCAATACCTTTGACTCCGGGAATATTGTCAGAAGGATCGCCGCGCAAAGCTTTGTAATCAATAATTTGATCTGGAGAAAGACCATAGCGCGCAAAAACTTTCTCACTGTCATACATAATCGAATCAGAAAGACCACGCCTCATTGTGTACACGCTTGTGGTGTCGTTTACCAATTGCAGGGTGTCCATATCTCCAGTCACAATAATTGTTTCAATTTCCTCTTTGTTTTTCTTAATCTGCGTGGCAATTGTTCCAATCACATCGTCAGCTTCAAACCCTGCCATTTCATAAATTGGAATATTAAAAGCTTTGACCACTTCTTTAACCCTCGGAATCTGAGCATACAGTTCATCGTCGCCTTTCACGCGAGTGGCTTTGTATTCTTCAAATTTTTCATGGCGAAAAGTTTTGCCCGCCAAATCAAAAGACGCCACGACATAGTCCGGTTTAAACTCCGCAATCACGCTTAGCAGTGTCGAAGCAAAGCCGTATACCGCATTAACCAATTCACCCTTCTTAGTCGTAAACGGCGGCAACGCATGATACGCCCTATGAATAATGGCGTTGCCATCGATAAGGATAAGTTTTTTACCCCGCCCGCCTAGACTCGCGTCAGTCGAGGCTGGTGAAATTCCGACGGAGGAGGACGATTTCACTGGGGTTTCGTTATTTTTTTCTTTTGTCATAGGAATAAATATTTGAATAAAATGAAATTCTAAAGGATGTTTTAAGTATACCGCGCTGTTAAAATAATACAAATACAAAATGACAAATATTTGCTATAATAAAATTATGAGAAATGAAGTGCATGCATTTGCATATCAGCCAGAAGAAAACGAGCCAGTGGTAGCTCCTGTTGGAGTTGCAGAAAAACAATCTGCGAAGATTTTGGAATTTAGACGACCACTGGAAAAAAAAATTGATAAAGATGAATCTAAAGAAAAATATATTGAAAGGAATAAGGAAAGAATGTTGGAAATGCTAGAAAATCTTGGGGTTATTGATTATGCTGGCGGTAAAAAAATATTTGATTTGGAAAAATTTCTAGATAAAGATTTTTTTGAGAATGAATTTAGAAATAAAACATTTACAATAGAAAAAGGGAAAAAAAGAAGCATAACTAAGGCCATGCTCTTCGATGCGCTTAGGGATATTCAGGTTGTTTCTCGTAAAGAATATGTTGATTCTCTGGAAGATGGTATTGATACGTCCGCGAAGTCCTTATTTAATATTCCCGAAAGTGCTGCTGAGGCATTTGATGTTGAAAAAATAAAAACTAAGAAATATTATTTGAATTATTGGGATATTTTTGGCAGCGCTGGTGAAAGGCAGGTGAATTGGAAACATGATATGATTTCAAAAAAGGGAGAGAAGATTGATATGCGAGAATTTGCTTTTGCAACTCGTTTGTTTAAAGAATTTAAAGCGCATAGAAATCTAAATGATCAAATGAAAGTTTTTGATTCAAATAAGGATTCTTTTGTTAATATTAGTGTTGAATGGATTCATGATAACATCGGGAGTAGCCATGAATTAGAAAAATCAGTCCATGCTTTTCTTTTAAATAACTGTCCTCACTTATTGAACAATAGAATTTTAAAACTTAGTGATTTTCAAACAAAAACAGAAAGTTCAGGTGGAAAATTATTGAGAGCTGAAAAATTTGTTTCAAAAGATAAGCCAGAAGTTTCATTGAATGGCGCTAAATATTATATTGGTCGTGAAAATTTTATTTTCAATGGAAAGGAAACACCAACAGAGGATATAAAAATAGTATTATTGGATAGCAAAACTGCAGGAGTGGTTTTGCTGAATAGTGGCGAAGAAGATGTTATTTGCTTGATTGATTTGCTGGATGAGGATGAAAAAGTAAAAAAGCGAGATTATATTCAAAAAGGGTCCACTAAACAACTCGAGGAAAGTGAAATTACTGCTCGAACTTTTTTGAATAAAAAAGAAATGGCGGGAAGAATTAAAGATTGGGATTGCACTAAGGAAAATCCTAGGTTTGAAGGCGAGGAAGATACTCAATATGCACTGCGTATGCGCTCCATTGCGAGGTATAAATATATTAAAAAGGTAACAGACGATTTTGCTTTGCAGACAGGAATTGGAATTCATAATTTGTCATGGCGCGAACAGCAATGGCTTGTGAGTGCGGCTTTCGATCTTAAAAATGATTATCCACAACTTTTGGAATTTGGAAAAATATATGGTATTGATGGACTAAAAACGTTTTTGAGTTGTGAATATGGCCTGGAGCATGGCAAGGAAATTCTACGAATTGGAGAAAAACTTTCACCAGAAACAGCTAGTGCAATATTTGCAAAATATAATGAAATTGCAAGCACTGCTGAAAATAACATTCAGGATTTGATTAATAATTACCTTGGCAATATTGAAGGTACTGATAAAGAGCAACATCAAAAAACGTCTGAGTCTTTATTAAAAAAGAGCAAAGACTTGCTGCTTGGTTTTTCAGAAAAATTGAAAACGAATAAAAAAGTAGATGAACAAGCTCTTTTGCAAGAACTTGAAAAATCAAAAATAGATACAGTTTTTCTGACGAGTATTTTAAAAACTTTTGCCAAGGAAAATTCAGACATTTTATTTGAGGATTTCAAGGGTCTTTCTTTTGATACATCTACAGGTAAAGGCATTGAAAACGAGAAGGATATTTCTCAAATGGTTTCAATTGCACAAAAAAATTATGCAACAAACGTTGAGATGCAAAAACTTGTGATTGAAAGTTTGCAAGAAGGGTTGCAAAAAGAAAACTCGCAATTTTATATTCTCAGGCATAATGGCGAAATTGTTGCGTTCTGTAGATTTGATGATGAAGGCGATCATTTTTATGCCGGTTCATTCAATGTTGATCCGGATTATCGCGGAAGTGCAATTGGAGAAGTGATGATGCGCGAATCTCTTGATAAAAAGGCTCAGGAAAAACCTGTGCACGCAATTACTGATCCGAAAAAAGTAATCTGCAGCAAATATATTGAAGACGAGGGATTTATTATTGATGAAATCTTGTATACAGAAATTGAAGGCAAAACATTGGAAGAGGTTAATATTGTTCGTGATGATGAGAAAAATAAAGCTTACGAATATAGGGTGCGTTATCGTCCAGAAGATATTGCGTTAGCATATAATAAACAACAGCTTGAAATAAAATCAGGCAATAAATCTCGTTCAGAAACACTTAAAAACAGACAATCGTTTATTGCATTATTTGATAAAGAGCAGGAAACAGAAAGGTTTTTAAAGCTTTCTGAAAAATTAATGAAAGAGTATGGCTATGTAATTACCAGATTTCTGCAGGCAAACAAGGAAGGCAAAAAATGTTTGCAACATTTGAGCAAAAACTCTAGATCCTGAAATAAATTCAGGATGACAATTTTTCTAGTTGGTCAAATGTTTTTGCATGGCTCCAAGTGAATTCAAAAAGTTGTTTATGAAGCATGAAGATATTTCGGTCGTGCAGTAGCACGCCGATTTTTGTTTTTTCATCAACGGTGAGGTACGAAAGTTTTCCGTCATAAATCTCAAGCGTTGAAGCTGTAGCAAAGGGAAAGAATTCTTTAGGGATAAAGCGCACCTCTGTTATTTCAGTGTTATAGTTTTTAAGATATTTTCTCGCAAATGGTGTGTCTGGCACAATTGTCTTTTTTTTGATGCCAGCCTTCTTTCTTTTTTCTCCATAACGCTCATTAAGTTCAGTTGCATGTTTCATGGAAGTTTCCACATCGCCATACATATAAATGTCAGTGTTGGATGTCAGCCCATCTTCCAAAATTCGCTCAATTCCCTCATCTCCCTCAAAATAGGTGACACCTGGGCGCTGAGTTGAAAGGTTATATAGTGAAACTAGATCAGGCAAAGAGGCAAAAAACTGTTCTTTGTCTTTTTTGGCTTGTTTCTCCTTGTTTTCAAAGAATTTTTCCAAAATAGACGGATGAACTGGGCGAAAAGTGGCTATCTTGCCACCTTTTTCGATTTTTTCCACCAAGCCAAGCTCTAAAAGCTCCTCGAGTGCTTTATAGGCCACTCCGCGTGGCATTTTGGCTCCTTTAGCTACAATAGAGGCTTTTTCTTCCCCATGTTCAAGCAGATAGGCGAATGTTTCTGACTGCGTTCCAGTAAGTCCCGCCTTTGAAAGTATTGATTTTTTAGATGTATTTGATGTTTTCATACTCTAAGTATAGCAGATTGAATGATAATTGTCAATATACAATATGACACTATGCTTGCAATAATAAGCCAAATACTGCAATTATGTAAGCCATATTATGTACAAATTGAATATTATGACACTGTTAGTATTGACAATTAGTCTATTTGGGTGTATACTTGCTTGTTAAGATGAATTACCCAAACGGGACTCACTTAACAAGTACCTTTAGTCAATTAAAAGATGTACAACTGCCGAAGTCGCAACGCGACATTCACTCTAAGTAGGCAAGGGGGATCACTAACCAGATCCTAGCAAACAGTAACCAAGTTGTAGGACTAAAAAGAGAGGGAGACAGTCCTACGGTAAGGTTCGTTACGTTTCTACATCTTCGCAATGAGTGAAGGTAGAAGTGTTCCCGAGAGAATCTTCTCAAAAAAGATAGGAACGCTTCTACTACACTCCTTACGATAACATTCGAAAGGACAAGTACATTATACAAAATTATATGAAACAATAGGCGAAGGGTTCTGAGAGAGAAATCCTTCGCCAACCCAAATTTTCTTTACGACTGTGTAAATGATTTTTCGGCAAATGCTTTGCTCTTGGATAAAGTCTCTCTCATCCAAAAAAGTATCTGCCTATCATTTACGCAGTTGTGGAGGAAATTTTTTTATTAGCCAAATGGCGAAATGAAAAATCCACGGGAACATTTCTTTCTTTTTGAGAGACAGGAAAGAATGTTGATCTTTAAAAACTGAATAGTTTGAAAATCACTTTCACATAAATATGTGAATGATGAAAAGAAGTTTGGCTGCTCTTTGAATTTTTATTGAATGAAAATTTTATTGAGCAGTCAAACTTCACACAAAGATGCCATAAATCCTGATTCCGCTAAGCGGAACAGGTAGGCAAAGGAGCTTACAATGAAAATCAATTTCACATTAGCAGGTGTTTCTGGAATCCAATTAGCCTCCTGTTTTCAGGAAGCAATCGGGCAGGAAGGGATAGGGTTTGAGGAGGATTTCAATTCTTCCGCAACCTTGTCGGAAGACGGCACCATGTGGATTACCGCATGGAGTGGGTTCAAGTACGCGATTATGAACCCGTCATCTTCCGAGAATGCCACAGTGCAGTACGATGGCGCTCTCAATGGTTTCCAGTGCCAGGAACTCCTTCCTTTCGCACTGAAAGGGGAAGTGCAGATCATTTCCGTTGAGGGAACCTATGGTTCTTTTGAGGGAAATCTAGCAATAGAAGAATATAACGAGATTAAGAAAAACTTTGAGGCCAAGATCTGGAACCTCAAAGAAGAAAAGAATCTCCCGGCTGGAAACGGCTGGGATGCAACGAAGGCGGCCGCTATTATTTTTTCCGGGCAACCGGAGAAATACTTCTCGGGCAGCTTCTCTGGCGGTTGGGCGCCGTCGGAAGAGTATCAGAAGGTTGCTGAGGAAGAGCTGGCAAAGATCTTTCCCGAAAAAAGCTACGCCGTGGTTGTCATCGCGGCGCAGCACCTCGCCCTCACTTCCTTTTCCAAAAAGGAGGAGGTAAAAATGAATCTGGTGGAACATTTCAATCACCAGCTTCAGTACCCGCGACAGTGGGTACACGCTGAGGTAATGGGTGCCATTGCCCACCTAGCTCAGAAAGTACAGCACTTCGATGAGGCTGCTAAAGCGGTTCTCACTGATGAGAATGCTCGCATTCTCGGGGAATATGTTCTTTCCATGAGCGATAGTGGACAGAGCGCCGCCAACTTCACCATTACAATTGATAGGAGCGGTTGTAATGAAAAAATTACGTACATCTCCTATGGCGCCAGTAAAAAAATGCTGATGCATTTTGCTGGCGACCGTTGTAATGCGCCAGCTTCGGAAACGAACTGGTGCTGGAAGTAAATGTAGTCTTACACAATCTCTTGTGTGAGTAATGGTGTCTGGTGCGGAAATAGAAACCGCTGCAAGGAGAACCCAGACAAAAGCAAAAAGGTTTGTAGGTTAATTGGGAGCGTTGCTTGGTCGCTCGCTCCCACTTTTTTCTGAATTCATATTTTGAAAAATGTGGATTCAGATAGAAAGTTTTGTTCTTTGAAAAAATTTTCTCCGCAGTTTGACTACCCTTTATATTTTTTATGAAAATATTGGTGGGTAGTTAAACTTCAATAGATGCTGTAAGTCCTGATGAGGAATCACAGGCAGGCAAAAGGAGATCAAAAATGAAAACGATTTTTGAGATATTTTCTACCACGCAATCATGCGTGGTAGGTGTCAGTGGTAAGTCCATGGTGGCGTCATATTGGAGGGGTGTATCGCCCCCGACAATCGCCATGGACTTCCCTGGTCGTAAGGCCGGGGAAAACTTGAAAAACGTTACAGATCCTCGAGAGATAGTAAAAATTCTCCGAGGAGAGAGGATTATAATGTGATGTTGGTTATTGAGCGCATACGTGGTTGTATGTGCTCTTTTTTATTGACAAAAATCAACGTTGGCGCATAATTGTGCTAGGTAGTATTTTGTCGGATGCAGTCGCCCTGATTTCGTTGTCGCCCTTTCTGATATGTTCAAGAAAGGGGGTGATGCACAGTGGCAAAACAATATTACATCGTCGATGGAATCGTCTATTTTTCTCAAGCAGAAGCCAATCAGGCTAAAGCTGGGAAGTAATGATTTTCAAGATGTTTTCTGATTTTCTGACGAAAAAACAAAAATCAGACTTGCCGCATCAATGATGCGCCATGAAATAAAAGCAAAGGAGGTTAAGATAACCTCGAAAAAAGGACCATAAATATGAGTCCTTTTTCATTTTTGTGTATATAAAAACAGCGTGATATAATGAATAAACAATAATTAAGCGATAAAATATGAATATTTTTGAAAATAGTGCGCCCAATCCAGTTGAAAATCCTGCTATAAAAAAAGAGGAACCAATAATGGGAGCATCAAGGGCAGTAACAACTGAAGAAAAAATAAGAAGAACGAGTATTGCAACGGCCGAAGGAATTTTTGATATGTACCTTAAGAGAGATGAAAAGCTTAATATGGAGGAATTTGGCGATGTTTATCCTGTGGAAGAAATAAAAAAAGATAGAGAAAGGGTTGAGTATATTAAAAAGGGAAAAGACTATAAGGAGCCAACTAAGGAGAGTGTTGTATTGGAAAATATGTTTACTGATTTGGTTGAAAAGTATAATTGGTTTGGTGAAGGTGTTAAGGTTGTTCAATTGAGTGAATTTGATGACAAAATCGCTAGTGGTGCGCACTGCGATGTGGTGTTGGAATTTTCAAATGCCGACGGATCAGTTACGAGAATTGGTGTGGATCTTACAACTGCTATTAATTACGACACGCTTAACAAAAAGAAATCAAAATGTTTGGATGCTGTTAAAAGCGGAAAATTTTTTAGTGTTAAATATTTTAAATCAAAAATAGATGATACTAAGGGTAAAATAGATGATGTTCCTGTTTTTTTTGCTGGAATTGATAAAGAAACACTGAACATGCTTTGTGAGAGCCTCGCAAAACAAAAAAATACTGGAATGGAAATATTGGAAAAACACGAAGGTCAGTCAATGTTTATTAAGGAGCTTTTGACGCAAGCAGATGTTTATTATGGTTCTTCTATAATAAATAATGGAGAAGACGGTTATGCGACAAAAAAGATGGATTATTATCAAAGATTGTTTGATCAATTATATGAAGATAAAAAAAGCCTTCGCTCGAACGGATTCGAGAAGAAGGCTTTACAAGATAAGGTGTTTGAATATATAGCAAAGTTTGTTTAACTTTGCATGCTCTTCATCTCCCTTGCTCTGCGTATTCCATTGACTATGCGCATTATGCTTAATGCATAGTCTTTGCCACCCTGCTGGCATAAAAGCCTAAAAACTAACTCGTCCATGTTTTTCGGTTCGTCAGTTTTTTGTGGTACGACCGGGGGGTTCATTAGAAAACTCCTTTCTGGTAGTATTTTTTTGTGAGAGAAATTAGAATATATTGTTGTTAAAGAGGACTTGAAATATAGCACGGTTTTGAATTCTTGTCAAGCCATCTGGATAATGGTATAATAACATTTATGAATACAGAAAACTCACATGGATTTTTGCCGGTATTTGCAGCATTGACTGGAAATGTTTTTATTATGGTCTTAAAGTGGATTGGTTTTTTTATGACGGGTTCGGGCGCGCTTTTTTCGGAAGCAATTCATAGTGTGGCTGATGTCTTCAATCAAATTTTGTTGATGATTGGAATCAAGCGCTCACAGAAACCTTCTGACAAGGGCTTCCATTATGGTTATGGTAACGAGAGATTTTTTTGGGCGCTGATAAGTGCTTGCAGTATTTTCTTTTTGGGCGCAGGTATCACTTTGTATCATGGCTTAATGGGTTTTTTGCACAAAGAACAAATGCATATCAGTTCGATTGCTTTTGTGATTTTGGCAATTTCTTTTGTAATTGAAGCCGGAACATTTCTTATTGCATATCGCGAATTGCGTGCTCATAAGAAAAATGGAAAATGGACTAATATTTTTAAATATGGAGATCCAGCAACAATTGCAGTTTTGCTGGAAGATTTCACCGCAGTGCTTGGTGTCAGCGTTGCATTTTTTAGTATTTTGTTAACAAAATATACTGGCAACACATATTGGGATTCCATAGGCTCAATTATAATTGCAATAATGTTGGGCGCGATGGCAATAGTTTTGATAAATATTAATCGTGGATTTTTGATTCGAAAATCTATTCCAAAAGAAGTTGAAGAAAGAGTCATTGAAATTTTGGAAGCTGATCCTGCAATTGAAAAAGTTTTGGATTTCAAGTCGGTTATTATTGATATCGGAAAATATCGTGTGAAGTGTGAAGTGGAAATAAACGGGTCAGCTTTGATGCGTAAGATGTATCGTGAAAACGCACTTAAAACTGAATTTGAAAAAATTGATGGAGAGTATAATGAATTCCTACGCTTTTGTGTTGATTATGCTGATCGTGTGCCGCGTATGATTGGAACCCTGATTGACGATGTGGAGGAAAAGATTAAATCTGAAATACCAGAAGTGCGGCATATTGATATTGAAGTCAACTAAAAACTAACAACCTTCAACTTACAACCAACAACAAAAATGCAAATACTAAATACCAAATACTAAATACTAAAAAAGAGCTTAGCGCTCTTTTTTTGTTGAGATGGTTATTGTTCTTTCTTTCTCACTGAGCCACTGGAAATTAATCCATAGCGCATTGGTAGGAATTAGTTTCTTTACTTTCTCTGGCCATTCAATGATAGTGATGGAATTTTTCTTGCCAGCAAAATCTCCAAAGCCAAGCTCAAGCAAATCTTTGGAAGTTATTCTATAAGCATCGATATGGTAAATGTCATGGATCATGGAGCATGGATCATGGAGCAGCATTTTTTTTGTTCCATGTTTTATGTTACGTGCTCTATTAACATAATGTTTCATTATAGAAAAAGTAGGGCTTGTGTATGGCCCTTTAATTTTCAAACCTTTTAATAATCCTTGAGTAAAAGTTGTTTTGCCTGCTCCAAGATCTCCCGAAAGGCAAATGATTTCACCACCGCGAAGTTCCTCAGCTAATAATGAGCCGAGTTTTTTAGTTTGAAGTGATGATTGTGTTATGTATTCATACAACATATAACATAAAACATAGAGCAAAAATTTAGATTAGTAAAGAAAAAAGCAAAAATAGAGGGCAGGTCGACGAATGTCGAGCTGCCCTTCTGATTATTGGCAGAGCGTTATCATTCTACAGCCCCATACATCACACCAGGGCCTTGAATAACAAACTGGTGCTCGGTAGAAAGGTTCGTAGTATGTTGGTCCTGGGCTGTAATTATAATTTTGATAAATAGGTTGTTGCCCTAGAGAAAGCACGTCTACTGCTGCCCCTATCAACGCTCCCTTGCCAGCACCACCACGTCCACCCACAGCTGCCCCAATTAGCGCTCCGGCCATTGTTCCACATCCAGAGCAGGTAAACATAACAATGATTGTTAGAAAAATTAATTTCCTTTTCATGGTCCACCCCTTTCGGCGTCTTTGCGCCAGAAAAAATAACCTGCTTCTTGTAGTTTTTTGTTGGAAAGAACTTCAACCGTAATAGATAATTATACACCCAAAGTGGCTTATTGTCAAGCATTTTATTGACATTACTCAAAATGCCTGCTACTTTATATTACTTAGCTAAACAGTTAAAAGTTGTAAAGTTAAAAGTTGTAAAGTTCATAAAGTAAAAACTTAATAAGACTAAAACCTAAAACCTAAAACCTGGAACCTAAAACCTGAAACGATATGAGTTTAGATCTTGCGCAACAATTTGATAATGTTTTGAAAAATACCAAGCATACGCTTATTTTTATGGCGCAGGATTTTTCTGGCGACGCGGTTGGCAGTGCGTGGGCAACATATTTCTTTTTGAAAAAAAATAATATCGAAGCAACAGTTGTCGTTCCAAGTGATGAAAATTATTTGCAGCGTTTTTCATTTTTGACAAAGCCGGAAGATTTGATGGATTCATTGGCGGGCGCAAGAGATTTTGTGTTGGCATTTAACACAAAGTTTAACAAAATTACCAATGTGCGCACGGAAAGAGTTGAAGATGAATTGCGCATTTTTATTACTCCGGAAAAGGGCTCAATTGATCCTCGTGATTTTTCTTTTATTCCTGCAAAGTTTAAATATGATTTAGTAATCGTTCTTGGCAGTCCCGACAAAGAATCACTTGGAAAAGTGTACGAAGAAAATCCCGATATTTTTTATGAAGTTCCTGTTGTTAATATTGATCATCACACAGAGAATGATAATTTTGGACAAGTAAACATTGTTGATATTACTGCATCTTCAACATCTGAAGTGGTGGCTGATTTGTTTTCTAAAATAAATGAAAAAAGTATTGATGAAACGATGGCGGAAAGTTTGCTCACTGGAATTATTGATGCAACTAACAGTTTTCAAAAGAAAAACACTTCGCCAAAGTCATTGCAAATTGGTGCGATGCTAATGACAAAGGGAGCTGATCAACAAAAAATTATTCGATATCTTTATAAGACACAGCCGCTTCATCTTTTGAAGCTTTGGGGTCGTGTGATGGCACGATTGTATTGGGAAGATGAAATTTCATTGGCTTGGGCACCCGTGTTTTTGGAGGATTTTGTGCAGAGCCGCTCAAAACCAAGTGATGTGCCTTTTATTTTGGATAAAATTAAAGAAAATTATTCTGCCGGCAAAATTTTTATGGTGCTTTATAATGAAACACCAGGGCAAGTGCGCGGTGTGATTAAATGTATTAATAGTGATCAGCTGAAAAAAGTTGCCGAAATTCTTGAAGCCAAAGCAATCGGAGATGTTTGCGAATTTTCACTTCAATCAGGAGACACCACCGAAGCAGGACAACACATCGTCGAAAAACTCCGCACAGGGTTGGTTTTATAAAAATGAAATTTTTGATAATAACTAAGCGAGCAGTTCTTACTGGTCGTTTTTCTTTTGCTCGGAAAGCATTTTTGGGGTATAATAAGATTAATAAATTATCGATTTAAAAAACAAAAACAAATTTTTTGTATTCATGTTACATACTATATGTTTCATGTTATATGACCTAGTATGGTAAAAGTTTCGCATAAACAATTGATTCACAATACTGACAAGGATGAGCAGGCGGGCAAGCTTCTTCAACATATGCGAGGAGAGTCTGAAGAAGAACGAGCAGCACAGTTGGCGAGCGAATATGATCTTTCCTATGTTGATTTGAATATTTTTCCTGTTGGTGCGGAGGATATGCGCACAATCAGTGAGGAACAATCGCGCGAATTTCAAATTTGCGTGTTTCAAAAAGCTGGCAAGGAATTACGAATGGGTCTTGTTGATCCAGCAAACAAAAAAACTCTCGATCAAATTGAAAGCCTTAAAAATGAAAATGGTTGGACGATTCATTTGTATGTGATTTCAAATGCTTCTCTGGAAAAAATTTGGAAGAGATATGCCGACATTCCGCTTTTGGAAAATTTGGAGGCGATGCAAATCACTCTTAGTGGCGAGGATTTGGAAAAATTTGAGAAAGAATTTGGCAGTATGCTTGATTTGAAAAAGCGTATTCGTGAAATTCCAACCACTCAAATCATTTCAATCATTATGGCTGGCGCCGTGAAAATGAAAGCCAGTGATATTCACTTTGAACCGCAAGAAGAAGAGGTTAGAATGCGTTTTCGTATTGATGGAATTTTGCAAGATGTTGGAAGATTTCCAAATGACACATATCATTTCATTTTGTCTCGCATCAAGATGATGGGGAAAATGAAAATAAACATTCGTGACATTGCACAAGATGGTCATTTTTCCATTGATATGGAAAATGGAAAAATAAATGTCAGGACGAATATTATTCCTGGAAGTCACGGAGAATCAGTGGTAATGAGGCTTTTAAGTCAAGCTGATATTTTGCTCTCGGTTGAGGATTTGGGTTTGCGTGGCTTGGCATATGAAAATGTGCAAAGAGAAATTGCCAAACCTCACGGAATGATTTTAACAACTGGGCCGACTGGCTCAGGAAAAACAACCACGCTGTATGCCTTGGTAAACAAGCTTAATGTTGCTGGTGTTAAGATTATTACGATTGAAGATCCGATTGAATATGAAGTAAAAAACATTTCTCAAACACAAGTTGCCAAGGATCGCAATTATACATTTGCAGAAGGCCTTCGCGCAGTGGTGCGTCAAGATCCTGATGTTATTTTGGTTGGCGAAATTCGCGATGATGAAACGGCAGACATTTCAGTTAATGCTGCGCTTACAGGACATCTTGTGCTTTCCACACTGCACACCAATAATGCACCTGCTTCCATTCCGCGTTTTATTGAACTTGGTGTTAAACCAAATTTGATAGCACCATCAGTAAATTGTTTTATTGCACAACGTCTTGTGCGAAAACTTTGCCAACATTGCAAAGAGGAATATGTTCCAGCGCGAGAAACTTCTGACAGTGTTAAAAAAATCTTGTCGATTATTTCTCCTAAGGCAAAACTTGAAATTCCTAAGACTATTGAAAAATTGTATCGTCCAGTTGGTTGCGACAAATGTCACGGACTTGGATTTAAGGGGCGAATTGGAATTTTTGAAGTTCTTACTATTAGTGAAAACATCGAAAAATTGATTTTGGAAATGGGCGGAGAACGAGAAATTGCCCAAACTGCGTTGGAAGATGGGATGATCACGATGGCGCAAGACGGTATTTTAAAAGCTATTGAAGGATTAACTTCAATGGAGGAAGTTTGGCGCGCAACAGGACAAACGGAGTTTTTGGAGGAAATATATGAAAAATTGATGTCACAATCGATGTCGCGAGCAATTGATATTACCGAGGAGGATATGCTTTTGGTTTCACAAAATTTGGAGCCGGTGGAATCGCTCAAAAATTTAATTGAAAAATCAAATCAAAAAAGCTCTGCCAAATATATTTTTGCTAGCAGCTTACTTTTAAATGTGGGGGATATTCACATTGAACCGGAAGAAAAAAGTGTGAAAATTCGTTATCGTATGGATGGAATCCTTCAAACAATTGCAGAAATTCCGCTTAATGAATATCCAAGCTTATTGGGCAGCATCAAATTTTTGAGTGGTTTTTCAACGGAAGTGCGCGGCGGTGTTATGGATTCTCGTTTTTCAATTTCTTTGGACAAACCATTTGGAAATATCACAGACACGAAAGTTGATGTGCGTGTTTCGATAATCTTGGGCGGCTATGGCGAAACTGTGGTGATGAGGCTTTTGAACAAATCATCAATTGCTCTTGATTTGGAAAAATTGGGAATCAGGAAACAAAATTTGGAAAAAATTATTAGTGAAATTAAAAAGCCAAATGGTGTCTTTTTGACAACTGGACCAACGGGAAGCGGAAAAACCACAACTTTGTATAGTGCACTGAAAGTTCTTAATAATCCTGAAGTGAAAATTATTACAGTTGAAGATCCGATTGAATATCAGTTGGATGGAATTTTGCAGACCTCTGTTGATGATAAAGAAGGATACACTTTTCCAACAGCGCTGCGAGCACTTCTTCGTCAAAATCCTGACATTATGATGATTGGCGAAATTCGCGATGAAGAAACAGCCAACATTGCCATTCAAGCAGCTCTAACAGGACATTCAATTCTTTCAACGCTTCATACAAACGATGCAGCAGGCGGAGTTCAGCGCTTGGTCAATATGGGAGTGCGCTCAGATGATCTTGCAACAGCTGTTAACGCTCTGATGGCGCAAAGACTTGTGCGCAAGCTCTGTGATTGCAAAACCGAGAGACATTTGACTATAGGCGAAATTTCAAAAATGAAAAAAATATTAGGAAACGTTTCTGAAAAATCTGGCATTGAAGTTCCAAATATAGAAAAAGTTTTTGAAGCCAAGGGTTGCGACAAATGTAATAATATCGGATACAAAGGCCGAACCACAATCAGCGAAGTGTTGGTGGTTGATCGCGACATCGAAGAGCTTATCACTCAAAGCGCCTCATCTTCCCAAATTCGCGACAAAGCAATGGAAAATGGGATGATCTCAATGGAGCAAGACGGAATGCTTAAAGTTCTCGAAGGAGAAACAAGTTTGGAGGAGGTGGAGAGAGTCATTTAAATAGGTTTTAGGTTTTAGGTACTAGGTTCTAGAAAATACAAATGCAAAAAATAAACAACAAAAAAACCTTCTAGCGCTAAGCTTGAAGGTTTTTTTCGGTAACAAGTGCAACTTGTGTTCATTAATCTGTAGACATATCCCGGGAGATAGATCCCCCGGGGAAGTTGCAGTGTCGAGGTGCAGGGCCGCCGAAACCGCCCTACCCAGATCTGGACAAAAAAGCAACCGATATTGATGACAAAAGATAGAAGTCACCAACTGTCTACAGGTTAATGAAAACAATAATACTTTCTCACTTGATTGTTCAGCTTAGCACAGCTTTGTTTTCTTGTCAACCCCGTTAGAAATTTCACCAGTATTATCAATCCAAAGTTTACATTTTGTGGCTCTAAATCAACAAATTATTGTTTTTACTTTTGAAATTTCTAACGGGGTCAAGTGATACTAGAAAACAAACAGAAATATGGCACAAAACAGCTAAAAAAGCCAAAATATTTATAAATGCACAAAAAATAAAAGCCTCATTACTGCTTGCAATAGATAATACGCCGAAATGGTCCATTTGTTTCAGTTTTTCCATTTTAATATCACTAGCTTTTTTGATAAATTTGGCTTAACATATATGAAAAGGTTTAGAATGAATTTTTTAGGAACATTTTGTGGAATTTTTGTTCCATGATTTATGTTTCATGCTCCATGAAATGATTACCACCTCAGAAGAACAAGAAGATGACGTTGTTTTGGATGTAACACTAAGACCACAGCGTCTGAGTGAATATGTCGGCCAACAAAAAATCCGCAAAAATTTGCAGATGTTTATTGATGCTGCCAAAAAACGAGGAGAATCAATCGAACACGTGCTTTTGTATGGTCCAGCCGGGCTTGGAAAAACAACCTTGGCGCATATTATTGCAAACGAGATGGGTGTTAATATTAAAGTGACTTCTGGTCCTGCAATCGAAAGAGTGGGTGATCTTGGCTCAATTTTGACCAACCTGCAAGATGGCGACGTGCTTTTTATTGATGAAATTCACAGGCTCAACAAATTGATTGAAGAAGTTTTGTATCCTGCCATGGAAGATTATAAGTTGGATGTGATTATTGGAAAAGGGCCATCGGCTCGAACACTGCAACTTGATTTGCCCAAATTCACGCTTATTGGAGCTACGACAAGATTAGGAGCACTTTCTAATCCGCTGCGAAATCGTTTCGGTGCAATTCATCGTTTGGAATTTTATAATGAAGACGAGATGAAAAGCATCATTCATCGCTCTGGTAAAATTCTGGGGATACCGCTTGAGGACAGTGGAGCAAAAGAAATTGCGGTTTCAAGCAGAAAAACTCCTCGCGTCGGAAACAGAATTATTAAGCGTGTTAGGGATTATGCTCAAATCAATGACCACCAGACAATTGATAGTGCAATTGCCAGGAAGGCGCTTGATATGATGGATGTCGATCAGCTTGGGCTTGAACCGACAGATCGTTTCATTTTGGAAACCATTATCAAAAAATTTAATGGCGGACCAGTTGGAATTTCCACTATTGCTGCTGCCACTTCGGAAGAAGTTGAAACAATTGAAGATGTGTACGAACCATTTTTAATTCAATTAGGCTTTTTGACAAGAACTCCGCGCGGAAGAATGGTAACCGAGCACGGTTATGCTCATATGGGAATTGATATGCCAGAAGACAGCCAAAGAAAATTGGTTTAGACTTTTTTGTGGTATAATAAAAATAAGAAATAAAAATAAAAAAATAGATAAACATCTTCAGAATTAAAATTTTTGAAAAAATCCTCTCGACGCTCTTTATTTTTTATCTAAAATTTTCCCTCAATCGACACAATCACAGGAAAATTGTAGAAAAAATAAAGGCTTACTCAATCAAAAAGTATTTTTTAAAAATTTTATTCTTCAGAAGTTTATTATGATTTAAAAGAAATGCTAGTTCCAATTTTTCAAATTTTGTATTATCTCGTTTTCTTCACGATGTTCTTGATGAGCATTTTTATTATTTTTCATATTGTTTTTTATTCATACTCTTTTCTTTCACGATTGCTAATGCTTGTAATATTTGTGCCAGTGGTTGGCGTGCTTTTGTTTACTAATTTTGTGCTGTTCACTGCTATTAATTTAAAGCAGCTTTTTGCTGGGATCATTTAATAAATAATTATTCCAAAAAAGAAAACTTTTTATGGATGGATTTTCAAAATATCATTTCAAAGATCTTAATGGCACGGAGTCTATCGTGAAAGTTCTTCATCGCAATTGGTTTTATTTATTGCAGCAATTTTTTCTCGTGTTTTTAATTGGTGGAATTTTTATGGCTGGTCTTTCCTGGGCGCCAGTATTTTTTCCAGAAATGTTTAAGGGGCAATATAAGCCAGTAGTTGCGTTTATGGAAAACTTTTTTGTCCTGGCTCTTTGGATCTATTCTTTTTTGATTTGGGTGGATTATTATTTTGACATTTGGATCATCACAACTGAAAGAATTATAAATATTGAGCAAAAAGGGATGTTCACTCGCAGTGTTAGTGAGCTTAGATTTGCAAAAATTCAAGATATTACTACTGAAGTGGTTGGATTTTTGCCAACAGTTATCAATTATGGTGATGTAAGAGTGCAAACCGCTGGAGAAGAAAGTGAATTTGTTTTTCGTACAGTGTCAGATCCATATCACGTGAAAAATATTATTATGGAGCTCCAGAAAAAAGCTGAAACCAAGAAAACAGAAAATTTTGGAGAAATGTTAAAGGAAAAATTAGAAGAATAGTTTTTATTGTTCAAGATGGGGGGCAAAATTCGGGTGAAACAAAAACATTCACCCTGTGAAATCCTGTGTGCCAGGAATTTTGCCAAAAGCAAAATTATTTCACAGGGCAAGCATAAAGTCCGTGACTTTTTTCAGTTACGGATTAAAAAATCATTCAAAATCACCCCCACACTTATGTGTGATGTTTTTTTATTTTGTTTATCAATTATAATAAGTTTATTTTTTATAATTTTTAATAAAACCAAAATAAGTGTGGGGATAAAAACACTATTAGTGCTACTCTTCGTGGTGCTTTTTGTTCCTTCTGCAATGGTTGTAGGGCAGGAAGATGTGGTGCTGGTATGTAAAAATGAAGTTATTTTATCAGAAATCTTTCCTTTTACTGAGGAGTTTGTTGAGCTTTATAACACAGGTATTAAAAAGTGTAGCTTGAATAAGTGGAGCATTTCTGATGAGTTAGGTAGCGCCGATAGTAATAAGCATCGAAAATATTTTGAAAATGTTGAAATAACAGCTGGTGGATATGCGATTATCAGCGGGAACTTATACCTTAATGATGATGGAGATTTAGTAAAATTATACGACGCAGATAATTTGGAAGTTCAAAGAAAAGAATATATTAAAAGTTCTAATAAAAGTAACTCGTACAGTTTTAATGGAACTGATTGGGATTGGATGGAAAAAACTCCAAATAGAGAAAATAAAAAAGAAGATGAGGAAGAAGAGGATGAAGAGGATGAAATTATTGATACACCAGAAATATATTCAGATAAAATAATTATCAATGAAATTTTTCCTGCTCCTTTGAAAAACTCTGGGCTGGAAGAATTTGTGGAACTGTATAGTTCAAGTGATAAGATTGAAAATTTGGAAGGTTGGTATTTGAAAGACAGAGCAGGAAAAAATTGCGCTTTGACTGGTGAAATTATTGATCCCGTAATCTCAAAATTTTTGGTTATAAAAAATAATGCTGAGAAAAAATGCACATTGGCGCTTAATGACACACAAGGAGAATTTCTTGGGCTATATAACCCTACTGATGCGGTTCCTGTTGCTAGTGTTAGTTATGAAGGCAGCGCGAAAAAAGGACGTTCGTATAATTTTAATGGAAGCGCCTGGTCTTGGAGTCAATTTTTGACTGAAGGAAAGAAAAATGTTTTTAACAGTCAGCCGTATGGAAAAATAAAAATCGATGAAGACGTTTTTGTTAATGTTTATGCTGATTTTTCTGTCTCAAGCGGTGACAGAGATGGCGATAAAATAAAAATAAGTTGGGATTTTGGAGATGGACACAAGAGTTCTTTGGCAAAAACCAGACACAAATATGAAAATGTTGGAACATATAATGGCTCAGTGAAATTGTCTGATGGCAGTGAAGATGTTTTGCAAAATTTTGTTGTGGAAGTTAAAAAATTTCCACATCTGGAAGTAAAAATCATTGCTATAAATGCAAATCCTGCTGGCGCTGACACAGGAGTTGAACATATTACTGTGCAAAACAAATCAAAAAATAAAATTAACTTAAATGGTTGGAGCATCGCAACTGGCTGGAAAGATTTTATCAATCATCCAATCAGGGAGGATGTAATCATTAAGAAAAATAAATCCAAGGAAATTACCAGTGTTGTTTCAAGTTTCACACTTAACAACACCAAGTCTAAAATTCAACTCAGATATCCCGACGGAAAAGTTGCGCACGAAGTGAAATACAAATATCCCAATAAATCTATTGCGGATGGAGAAGTATATCAAAAAGTTAAAGGAGGATGGGCTTGGGCGAAGCCCAAGCAAGATACAATAATCAAAAAACCCGCCTCGACTCGAGAAGACGATCGCTCGCTCGCCTCGATTCAACAAGATAATTCATCAAGTCGAAGCGGGTCGACGCGAGGCGGGCAAGATACAAACAATCCGACAGCTGGCAGACAAGAAACAATAACCAAGCAACAAGAGACAAATAATAATCAAGATACAAATTCAAATAATCAAAACAATGCGCCCTCATCCGCCCATGATTACATGGGCACCTTCTCCCAAGGGGAGAAGGGGAATTTGAAGAAAGCTTTGGAGGAAAATAAATTATTAGTAAGTGGTGGTGAGGATGTAGAAATTGAATTATTGAAAACCACTCCTCGGGTTCTTGGCTCTGGAACTGTGCGGGAAGTTGATGGAATATATTTTTTCACTCCGCAAATTCAAGAAAAAGAACATTACGCAAGTGTGTTTTTGAAAAATATTTTTTCAGGCCTAAATTTGCAATTAAATAATCTTCTAAACTTCTTTTACCATGCTACTTTATAATGTAAAGAAATAAAAAAAGACCATCGCAAGTTTGCGATGGTCGATGAATTGTTAAATGCACAAAAGGAAGTACACGCCCCGAATTTTTTATATGGTTAGGCAATTTTCTTATATCTGGTATCATTTTTGAATAGTCCTATAAGGTATTTACACTCATCTTTATAAGTGCGCACATCCATAGTCATATACATACTCCATAGTCCCTCTTTAGTACCATTAGATGTCCAGCTCACTTCTTCCGGAGTGAAAGGCAATTCAATTTCTTTGCCACTGGAATCACAAAGATAAAGATGCATATGCCTTCCTTCTAGTAAATAAGGAATGAAAGGTATTGGAATATGGATAAAACAACTCTCCCATTCCGAATACTTTTCTGATTTTTCATCTAATTGTCTAATGACAACTTGTGTTAGTACGTTATAGATTTTCATAGCAATCTCCTTTTATATATTTTGTTGTAAAATAACTTTTTCTCCTATGAATCCACCACAATGATGGGCTCAATGAGAGAGGCAAGGGAAAAGATTCTTTCCCTTGCCATAAATTAATTAGTTAGTGTCGCAGTTGCCACCACTCTATTTTTTCTATCGTCGCTCAACCTGTCATAATGAATGACCCAATCATTCATAAACCAATCTACTGATATAGTCAGAAGACCATATTTTGGCCTGTAAAACCACGCACCAATAAAATCTATGTGCATATCACGCCATTCCTTCGGCATTTGGTTTAACATCAAAAGGTTTAGGAGTACAATTGGATGAAGAATTTCAAATCCAGCATCTAAGAGATGTATGTAACTTCTCACCGAGTTCTCTTCGCTAGTTTGCAGAATTATTTGTAATGGTTTTATAGTTACTGTCTTGGAATCTGAAAATACTTCTATGCATCCAGATCCTTCTTCCTCGCTAGGTAAAACAAAAAAACAGGCTCTCTTAGCTGAAATTTTTAAAAACTCGTAAATGAGATCTTGCATGAGGGTAAACTCCTTTGCATGTGAATTTTTTGAAAGTACTTGTTGTGATGTCTTGCTTGGTAATTCATCGTAACAACGTATGATATTCCAAAAATGGTAAAATGTCAATAATAAACGTCAAATATTCAAGAACATCAGAGAGCAGAAAATAATAAATTGCTTAAATTAAGCCAAATATTGACAAATAATGTCAGTATGGTATACTATATATGTTGACGATAAATGTCGACAAATTTCATATAGCATAAGACATAAAGCATATAGCAATATTAAAATTCGTCATTCTGAACGTAGTGAAGAATCCCGTAAAATTACGGATAGCGAGATTTAGTTCGGGATCCTTCGACTTCTCCGCCTGCTGGCGGATTCGCTCAGGATGGCACATTAAGAGGTATGGATATAAGGCAAATATTGGAACAATTGGGGCTGGAAGGGAAAAAGGCGGATGCGTATCTGGCTGCTTTGGAGTTGGGAAGTTCGAGTGTGATTGAAATTTCGAAAAAAGCAGGCATCAAAAGGACGACTTGCTATGACATTTTGATGGATTTGGAAAAAGAAGGTTTGATTTCTGAAACCTCCAAAGGAAAGAAGCGTTTGTTTGTGGGAGAGGATCCGGAAAAGATTCAAAGAAACTTGAAAAACAAGGAAAGATTGTTTTCGGAAATTTTGCCACAATTGCAATCAATTCATAATGTGCGTGGTGCAAAGCCAAAGATTAGATTTTATGAAGGAAAAGAAGGATTGAAAGAAGTGTATGAAGACACCTTGAAATATAAAACAGAAATATTGGGGTTTGCTTCTGATGACATTATGAAAGTTTTGGGGATGGATTGGGCGATGGAATATTTGGCAAAAAGAAAAAAGAATGGAATTTGGGCAAAAGGTATTGTTCCTGGGACAGAAATGCTTAAAGAAAATTTTATTTCCAAGGACTTGGAGCAACTTCGTATAACCAAGGTTATTGATCATAAAAAATATCCCTTTTCAATTGAAATTAATGTTTACGGTCATCAAAAAGTCGCCTTAATGTCAGCCAAAGAAGAAATCGGACTTATTATTGAAGGAGAAGAAATTCACAAAACAATGAAACTCATTTTCCAACTCATCTGGGATTTGCTACCGGAGGTTAAGGTTAAATGAAAAAGCGTAGAAATAAAAAAGGCGATGGAGGATTCCAGCGCCTAATGGATAAGATTTTTTAGTTCAAACACTTCTTCTTTTTATAGGATGAACCTTGGTGGGAGATTCTTCAAGGTAACTGCTTGGAGCTTTGCAACGAGGGCATTCGGTGGGTTTAAAGTAGGCAAGAATAATTTTGCCACACCGTTCACCCCCACGTTCACTTTTGCAGACATAGCTCGTTTGTGTTAAAAATCCCAAAAGAAATGATTTTAAAGACATTGCGAACCTCCCTTTGTATTTAGTTTATATTAATAACAAGTTTGATATGTCCATCGTAATTTGGAAAAGGGTTATTGTCAAAGGTTGCGGCTTGAAATGAGTGGTTTAGGGTGGTAGACTTAACCATATAACATGTAACATATAACATGTAACATAAAGAGCGGCATTAATATGTGAATTTGAATTTTGCTACATGCTTTATGCTATATGTTTCATGAACATTATGAGTGGACATTCACATTGGGCGGGAATAAAACAAAGAAAAGGCGTTAATGATGCCAAGAGGGCTAATGTTTTTACAAAATATGGGCGTCTTATTACGATTGCGGCCAAAGAAGGTGGTGGCAAACCAGAGATGAATTTCAAATTGCAAATGGCAATTGATCGAGCAAGGTTTGAAAATATGCCAAAAGACACAATTGAACGTGCCATCAAGAAAGGTACAGGAGAATTGAAAGACGGAGTTGAAATTGAAGAAATTGTATACGAAGGTTATGGCCCTGGAAATGTGGCAATGCTTATCAAGACTGCTACGGATAATAGAAATAGAACCGGAAGTGAGATTCGCAGTATTTTGACAAAAGCTGGTGGCAAACCTGCTTCTGAAGGTGGCGTGAAGTTTATGTTTAAACTCGTCGGCAACATTGCGGTTGCAGTTGGCGACAAGGATCCATATGAAGTTGAAATGGCAGCCATTGAAGCTGGCGCAGAAGACACTTTGTATGAAGATGATATTGTGATTGTTTATACAAAAATAGAAGATTTGCAGAAAGTTAAAGAAAATTTGGACAAAGCCGGACTTTCAGTTGAAGGCGCCGAACTTGTCTATGCTCCGATTCAAAAAACGCAGCTCGATCCTGAGTCAAAAATTGACTACGAAAAACTTTTAGAAAAATTAGACGAGAACGACGACGTGCAGGAAATCTATGATAACCCCTAGGGTTGTATATGGTATTTAGTATTTTGTATTTAGTATAAAATGCAAAAATTAAAACAAATAGATAAAAAATGGAATTTTAAATAAATTTATTTAATGAAAATACCAAATACCAAATACCAGATACCAGATACTGTCAAAACGCTACGGGTTTTGGGAATAGATCCAGGAACTGCCATCGTTGGGTGGGCTATTTTGGATGAAACGAAAGGATGTGTGACATCTGTTGCATATGGTCACATCACAACTTCGCCAAAAAACAGTACAGCTGAGCGGCTTTTTGAGGTTGTGAAAGACTTGGAACAAATAATTGAAAAATATAAGCCTGATGAGGCTGCGGTGGAAGATTTGTTCTTTTTTAAGAACGTAAAAACAGTAATGAAAGTAAGCCAAGCTAGGGGGTCTATACTCTTGACACTTGAGAGATTTTGTGTTAGCATATTTGAATACACACCGCTGCAAGTCAAGCAAGCTTTGACTGGGTATGGTAGGGCAGAAAAGAAGCAAATACAGCTGATGGTAAAGAATATTTTGAAATTGAAAGAGATTCCCAAACCAGATGACACCGCTGATGCAATTGCAATAGCACTGTGTCATTTGAATAGCCGCAAAATGCGTGGAATTAAGTCTAAAGTCTAAGTACTAACTTCTAAATCAAATCTAAGGTTAAAAGTATAAATTTTGTAATTTAGAATTTATACTTGAATTAGTCTTTAAAATTTAGCCTTTAGATTTAAATTTTATTATGGAAAACATCAGTCCTCTTATTAAATACTTTATCCAGCAAGGTGTGCCGCTTGACACGGTAATCTTGCTTTTAATGTTGCCAATTGTGGTAACGTTGATCGCTTTTTTTCGTCAGGTAATCGGAATTAAGGCTTTTGGTATTTATACACCTGCGATTGTGACATTTGCATTCTTGGCTGTACCACAACTTCGCTACGGCGTTCTTATTTTTATTGTGGTAATTTTGGTTGGAATGCTACTTCGCTTTGCATTGAAAGGTCTTCGCATTTTGTATTTGCCCCGTGTGGCTATTACTCTTAGCATTATTGCACTTTCAATTTTATTTTTGCTTAGTTTCGGAGGCGCAATGCAAAGAACTGGTCTGGCTGCAGTTTCAATTTTTCCAATTTTGATTATGATTACGATTGTGGAAAAATTTGTGGCAGCGCAAATTGAAAAGGGAAATAAGGCAGCTCTCATTTTAGCCGTGGAAACATTGGTAATTTCTCTTGTTGGGTATTATTTGGCAAGTTGGCCAGCCTTGATAAAAGGTATCGTAGCTTTCCCGTGGCTTATTTTAATTGCAATTCCAATTAACATTTTCTTGGGAAAGTGGGATGGACTCAGACTTAATGAATATTTTCGTTTTAGGGAAGTGCTGAAGAATTTAAAGTAAATTTTTCAATAACCAAGAAACAAATTCCAAGAAACAAATAATTTTCAATAATCAATAACCAAATCCAAAGTATTTTTTGGTCATTGTATGTTTGAATTTGTGATTTGTTTGGAAATTGGTGCTTGTTTCTTGGTTATTATAAAAAATATGTTTGAAATTTTTAAGAATGGAAAAAAGTTGTTGGGAATGAATGCTCGCAACCTTGATTACATTCGTCCATACAATAGAAAAAAGGCAAAAAAATTGGCAGATGACAAAATTTTAAGCAAGAGGATGCTTAAAAAGGGTGGTATTCCTGTGCCAAAATTGCTTGCAAAAATTAGGACAGTCGAGGAATTGGAAAATTTCGACTGGTTTTCTTTGCCGAGCACATTTGCGCTTAAGCCTAATCGTGGATATGGCGGTGGTGGAATTATGGTTGTATATGGAAGGAAAAAAAATAATCGAAAAATTTTAGTGGACGATGAAAGCGAGATGCCATTGCCTGTTTGGATAAAAGCAGATGGTAGTAAGGTTACGGTAGAAGACATTAAAAGTCACATTTTGAATATTTTGGACGGTGCTTTTTCGCTTGCTAATATGCCTGACATTGCTTTTTTTGAAGAACGTTTAACTTTGCTTAAACTTTTTAAACCGTATGCATACAAAGGAATTCCAGATATTCGTGTGATTGTTTTTAATCATACTCCAGTAATGGCGATGCTTCGTCTGCCAACGAAAGAATCTGGCGGAAAAGCCAACTTGCAGCAAGGAGGAATTGGAGTGGGAATCGATTTGGCTTCAGGTGTGACCACAACTGCAGTTCTGGGCAAGGGAAAAATTATTGACTATGTCCCTGGAACAAGAATGCTTCTTTCCGGAATCAGAATTCCATATTGGAAGGATATTTTATTGTTGGCAGTTAAAGCACAAGAAGTTTCCGGAATGGGATTTTTGGGAGCTGATGTCGCAATTGATCGTGAACGTGGACCAGTATTTTTGGAAATTAATGCTCGCCCTGGACTTGCTATTCAAGTTGCTAATCTTAGTGGCCTTAAAGAAAGACTTGAGCGTATCAAAGGTCTTAAAATAAAAACAGCTGTGCGCGGTGTGCGTGTGGGCAGGGATTTGTTCGGAGGAGAAGTGGAAGAAGAAGTCGAGGAAATTTCCGGACGAAAAGTGATTGGAACAATGGAAAAGGTAAAATTGATTGGAAAAAATGCAGTGGAGATTGAAATAGAAGCCAAGATAGACACCGGAGCCGGCTTTACTTCTATTGATTTGGAGCTTGCTAGAAAGCTTGGTTTTAATGAAGTGGTAGATGCTATTGAGCACGAAAATGTTGAATATGAAAAAATAAAAAGTTTAAATAAATCAGAAAGAATAAATATTTTTAAAAAATATCCAGATGTTTGCGACACTGCTATAATTCATTCTTCACATGGAACAACTTATCGTCCGATGGTTAGGATTAGTATGAATATGGACGGAGTCGAAATTAATGCCAGGGTTACAATTATTGATCGTTCACACTTGCAGTATTCAATCATTGTAGGCAAGCGGAATTTGGGAAAATTTTTAATTGACGTAAATAAGTAAATTTTATATGAAAAACATCGTTATCGTATATGCTGGTGATGATTGGGAAAAGATTGTTCCAATTAGTAATGAAGGAACAAGACTTGCAATCCAAGATTGGATGGATCGAGCTCAAAAAGTTGGCGTGAATCTTTATCGCGCAAGCATTAAGTGGTATGACTTGGAAAAAAATGTTTTCACAAAAGCATGGACTTTTCGTGAAGGTGCTTGGCAAAAAATCGAAAACGATATTTGTCCTGACTTAATTTATGACAAAGTTTTGAGTAAATATGATTATTCACTGCTTGAATATAAGTTAAAAATTGCCGAAAAAACTTTGCTTTTTAATTCTCCACTTTTTCGGGCAACATTTAATAATAAACTTTCCCAATATGTAATGTTTGGAGAATTTATGCCATTTTCACAAATTGCAAATAACAAAGAGGAATTAAAGAAAACAATAACGGAAAGTCCTTCTCAAAAAATTGTAATAAAACCATTGTATGGCTCTGGTGGCTTCGGAATTTTTATTGGAGAAAAAAAGAAAGCTTTATCAGAAAAATATATTTATCCAGTTTTGGTGCAAGAATTTATCGTAAGTGAAAAAGGTATCCCAGGTATATCGCAAAAAGATGAAGTTGCTGATTTGCGAATGGTGTATCAAGGAGGGAAAATGGCGTATGCGCTTTCAAGGATTGCAAAATCCGGATCGCTTTTTACGAATCTGCATCAAGGTGCGGCAGGCAAGATGATCCCAAAGGAGATGATACCAGAGTGCCTCAATGATATGGCTGAAAAAATAAATAAAAAAATCTTAATATTTCAAAATGCGCAATATTCACTTGATTTCATTTTTGACAACGATGGCAGGCCGTATTTTGTTGAGATGAATACGACGCCAGGGATAGATCTGGTGACGCTATTAGGAGATGAAAAGACGAAACAGGAGAATTTTGAATCTATAACAGACTTGTTATAATGAGCGATAAAAAAATACGCATTGCCATAATTGCACCACCATTCGGAGATACAGGAGGTCCTGAAGTTGTCGCTCAAAATTTGACTGACGCGCTTTTTGATATGGGCGAAGATGTAACGCTGTTTGCTCCAGCAGATTGGAACACGCGAGCAAAACATGTTGTCACATTGGAAAAAAGTATTCAAAACATGCCCAAAGCTGAAAAAACAGATCTTATAGGATTGAGACTTGAAAGTCAGATGAAGGTTGTAGAGTCTGCGGAAGATTATGACATCATCCATTTCAACAGTCAGCGTGAAGCACCCATTGTCGCTTCAAAACTGAAAATTCCTTGTGTGGTGTCCTTCCATAATAAGATCTCACAGAACGTTTTTGATGACTCAATCGCTTCTGGTTTGCATACTGTAGCGCTCAGTCAGACGCAAAGAGGCGCGCTGCATACATCTGCCGTTATATATAATGGTGTGCCGGTAAAAAATATCGAATTTTCTTTTCAAGGCGGAGAATATCTAATGTTCGTCGGCAGACTCAATGATCAAAAAGGTGTAGATACTGCAATTCAAATTGCTCTTTTAGCAGAAAAAAAATTGTTAATCTTTGGAAGAATTGGAAATACTAGTGAAAGAAAAAAGTTTTTTGTTGAAAAAATAGAGCCATTTTTGGATAATGAAAATATTTTATACAAAGGAGAGGTTGAGCACGATGAGATTTATAGATATTTGAGAGGAGCATCGGCATTACTTTTTCCCATTAGAAGGCCAGAGGTTTGCCCAATGGTTGTGGCTGAGGCATTGGCTTGCGGAACGCCTGTGATAGGAACGACAGTTGGACCATTATTGGAACTTTTGCAAAACGAAAAGGTCGCTTTTCTTTCCGATGATTTCAATGAACTGGTGGAGGCTGTGAAAAAGACCGAAATGTTTGATAGGGCTGCATGTAGAAAATATGCTGAAGAAAATTTTGACAGTTCAGTAATGGCGAAAAAATACTTGAAATTATATGAAAAAATATTGGCGAAAAAATAACTGACAGCAAAATGAGTATGAAGGAGAAAATTCAAATAATTGAACTGCTTGACCAGAGTTTTTCAAAAAAGAAAGAACTACTGGAATTTTATAATATCAGTTTTCCAAAATCTAAATGGAGCATGACTGGAGTAAATTCTTTTTTTATGAAGGAAAATAACGGAGTTTGTTTTATTGTTGAAAAAGAAGAGAAAATAAGTGCTTTGATAATGGGAAGAATCAACAAAAATGATCGTTCCAGTATTATTCTCAGTGCTCTGCTTGTCGGCGATGAATTGGAGGGGAAAGGCTACGGAAAGATTTTGGTGGAAAAATTTATCGACAGATCTTTCATTAACAATGGCTTCCAAAAAATAAAATTGCATTTCAGAGACTCGAACGATCTGCGAAATTTCTATGAGAAATTCGGGTTTGAATATGGTGGCATCTGCGGTCAATATAAAAACGGTGAGAAAAAACACTACATGGATATGGATAGAAGTGTTATAATATAAGCATAATATGAATGTTTTCAACAAGAACGTATGTCTTTTGAACTGCCAACAAATCAGGACAAAAAAGAGAGGCAACCTGCCGTGGATGAGCAGTGGTTTGATATGTTTGAAAGAATAGGATCTTTCCAAGATTTTGAATATCTGGAAGGAGATAAGAAATTTAGAGAAAATCAAAAGAATCTTTTTCTAAACGAACAAGTCAGAAACCCTGAACTTGATTATCCTAAATTAGAAAAGTTCGACCTTGAGGGGAGAGAAGAAGAGCTGCTGAAGCTTAAGAAAAATATATTGGAAAATGAGACAAACGAAACCGTTCAAAAGACATACCGATGGAAAATCAATCAAAAAATTGCTGAAGTGAGAATGTTGAAAGCCTCAAAAAATGGAGATCCTAGAAGTTTTGCGCGATATTCAAGTTTTATATATGGGGAGCCCGATAAAGATGTCTTTCAATTTGACTTGGAGGAGATAGCGGAAGCGATAAAGGAGAAGGAAAATTCTGACGATTTTAGGGTGTTGTTTGCGATAAGAAGACTGAAAGAATCTTTGAATCTTGACACTTTGAGTGAGTCCTCTGGTATTGAAAAAGAATTTCTTCCTCATAAAAAAAGAATATTGCAGTATCCATTTGAAGCCAGTAAAAAATATAATGCGCAAGAAATCAGAAATGAGTTTTCCGAAGCTATGGATGAATTGGGAGTGGAGGGATGGCAAGTGCTTGTTGATGAAAACATAAAAGCGATCTCGGTAAGTCAAGAAAAAAAGAATGTCAGAATTCCAGAAAACAAGAAATTGACAAGTTTGGAATTGAAAAAACTTATCGCACATGAAATCAAAACTCATGTTCTTCGTCGTGAAAGTGGAGAAAGATCGAAATTGAAATTACTGGGATTGGGTCTCGACAGGTATCTTTTGGGCGAAGAGGGAATTTCAGCTTTTGAGGAGCAGAGTATTGGAGGCTCAGATAGTTTTGCGGGATTTGATGGACATTTGGCGATTTCGCTTGCGGTCGGATTGGATGGAAATAAAAGGGATTTCAGGGATGTTTTTAATATATTGAGAGATTTTTTCTTTATACGTTCCAAAAGCAAAGATCTGCAAAAATCCTGGGAAAACGCGAAGGTTGGAGCATGGAACCGATGTGTCAGAACATTTCGGGGTACAAATTGTTCTGAAAAAGGAGCTTGTCTTACGCGGGATATAGTTTACAGGGAGGGTAACATTAATACGTGGATCGTTATAAAAGGTAATGATCGTGAGGAACTAAAATTTTCCGTTGGGAAATATGATCCTGCAAACCCCAGGCATATCTGGATACTTGAGCAACTTGGAATTTCCGATGATGATCTAGTACAAACTCTTGATAAATAATCAGTTTCGTGTATACTAGAGCGGCTTTGAAAAAAGCTGCTTTAAGCATATAATATATTCATAGTTCAAAATTTACCCTGTTAAATAATTTTAAATTTTTTTAACACTGCGTATGTTTTATGTATATGTGCTTGTTAGCGAAAAAGATAAAGACAGATATATAGGTTATACGAAAAATTTAAAATTAAGATTTGAGTTACATGCAAAAGGCATGGTTCCTTGCACTAAGGAAAGACGCTCATTAAAGCTGATTTATTATGAGGCGTGTCTAAATCAACAAGATGCAACTCATAGGGAAAAATATTTAAAAACTTATCATGGTAAGATGTTTCTCAAAAAGAGACTCAAATCTTATTTAACAGGGTGAATATGAAACCAATATTTGTCTCACAAAATTTTAAAAACATTAGAGGAATGTCTTCTAATGAAAGGTGGAAGCTCGCAGGTAAAATTTTCCTGTATCTTTTTGGTGTGGGAATCTTGTCTGTAATTGGCATCTTTCTTTTTTTTGCCAAGGATTTGCCAAGTGCAAATTCGGTGGATGCAAAGCTTATTGCGCAATCAACCAAAATTTATGATCGCTCTGGTCAACATCTTTTGTATGACGTACATGGGGAGGAAAAAAGAACAGTGATACCTTTTGAGCAGATTCCTGATAATGTAAAATATGCCACAATCGCGCTGGAGGATCAGGAATTTTATTCTCATTATGGAGTAAACCCCAAAGCTATTTTACGATCAGCTTTCAAAGACATTATCAAAGGAGGCGCTGCTCAGGGAGGAAGCACAATCACGCAACAGTTTATCAAAAAATCTCTGCTTAGCGATGAGAAAACATTCACACGAAAAATCAAAGAAGTGATTCTCGCTATTGAGCTTGAACAAAAATATTCAAAAGATGAAATTTTGGCAATGTATCTTAATCAAATCCCATATGGTTCAAGTGCATATGGAATTGAAGCAGCAGCGCAAACTTTTTTTTCAAAATCAGCCAAAGATTTAAGCCTTGCTGAGGCTGCGCTCTTGGCTTCACTTCCGAATGCGCCGACATATTATTCGCCATTTGGTTCTCATCGTGATGCGTTGGTTGGAAGAAAAAATTCAGCGCTTAAAAAGATGGCTGATTTGGGATATATCACACAGGATCAAGCGAATGAGGCGAAAAGTGTGGATATTTTTGCAGAAATAACTCCCAAGCAGGACAATATTCAAGCCCCTCATTTTGTGATGTATGTGAAAGAATATTTGGAGCAAAAATATGGAGAACAGGCAGTGGAACAAGGAGGATTGAAAGTTTATACCACTCTTGATTGGGACAAACAACAAGCTGCGGAGAAAGCAGTGGTTGAAGGAGCTGAAAAAAACAAAGCTCAAAATGCCAGCAACGCAGCCTTGGTTGCAATGGATCCAAAAACTGGACAAATTTTGGCAATGGTGGGATCAAAAAATTATTTTGACAAATCAATTGATGGGCAAGTTAATGTGGCTTTGGCTGATCGCCAACCGGGATCATCATTTAAACCATATGTTTATCTGACCGCTTTTACAAAAGGTTACACTCCAGAAACATTGCTATATGACGTGGCAACAAACTTCAGTACTGATGAAGGAAAAGATTACAAACCGCAAAATTATGATGGGAAATTCAAAGGTCCACTGCAAATGAAAAATGCATTGGCGATGTCGCTCAACATTCCTGCCGTGAAAACTTTGTATTTGGCAGGAGTGAAAGATTCAATCCAACTTGCAAAAGGTCTTGGAATAAAAGGTCTTAATCAACCTGAGCGTTATGGTCTGTCCTTGGTGCTTGGAGGTGGAGAAGTGACATTGCTTGATCACGTTAATGCTTATGGCGGCTTGGCAACAGGAGGAATTCACTATGACAAAACTGCAATTTTGAAAATTCAAGACAAGGACGGAGCAGTTTTGGAAGAATTCAAACAAAGCGCTGGGCAAAGAATTGTTGAAGAAAAATATGTTGCTATGCTTGATTATATTATGTCAACCAATGAACTCAGAGCACCTGTGTTTGGAGACAATAATCCTTTCAAATTTTCAGATCGCCAAGTTGCGGCCAAGACTGGAACAACCAATGAATTTCGCGATGGTTGGGCAATGGGATACACGCCGTCAATTGCGGTTGGGGTTTGGGCTGGAAACAATGACAACTCTTCTATGAAAGCCGGGGCTGATGGAATTTATGTGGCTGCTCCAATTTGGAGATCGTTTATGAATTTTGCATTGGGAAACAGCGCAGCTGAACAATTTCCAAAATATGAAAAAGAAGATGCCGGCAAGCCAATTCTTAATGGCGAACAGAACATTAAAGAAGATGTAAAAGTGTGTGAAATGGATGCTAAGGATTACAAAGGAGATTATTGTTTGGCAAATGATTCTTGCCCTGATGGAACTTCAGACAAAAAAACATTCGGAGAAGTTCACAGTATTTTGTATTATGTGAAAAAAGATGATCCACGAGGCGATTATCCAAAAGATCCATCCGATGATTCTCAATACAAAAATTGGGAAAAGGGTGTGCAGGATTGGTTTAAAAAGGATAAGAAAAAGAACAAAGATCTTGATCCTATTCCAACTTTGGAATGCAAGGAAGAATATTTCAAACCGAAAGAAGAGCCCAAGCCAGAGCCGGAACCAGTTATTAATGAAGTTCCTGTGGAAGAAACAATTATTCAGTCTACACTCCCAGTCTAGTTAAACTCACAAATTTGTCATCCTGAACTTGTTTCAGGATCTCGATCACAGTAAGTAATCTGAAATAAAGAAAGTAGATTCTGAAATGAATTCAGAATGACATTTCTGCAATAAAGAGATGATAGCAAAGCTTCGAGGTAAAATTGATTTGATGCACGACAATTATGTCATTGTTGATGTTAGTGGTGTTGGGTACAAAGTTTTTGTGACCGTGCATACTTTTGGAATGGTAGCTGGAAAATCTGACATAGAACTTTATACTCATACTTATGTGCGAGAAGACACGTTGGCACTCTATGGTTTTTTGGAAATTGCGGAACTTGAAATGTTTGAACTTTTAATTTCTATTTCAGGAATCGGACCAAAAGCTGCAATGGGTATTTTGGCAATTGCAGATCCGAAAACAATTTCAATGGCTGTACTTAATGAAGATCCTTCAATTTTGACCAGAGTTTCTGGCGTTGGAAAGAAAATTGCGCAGCGTGTTATTTTGGAACTGAAAAACAAAATTACTGATATGCCAAGCGGCGAAAAAGCTCAACTTGAAAGTGACAGCGACGCTTTCGAAGCCTTGGTCGCAATGGGATATTCTGTCTCAGAATCTCGCGAAGCCTTGAAAATGATTCCAAACAATATTGAAGATGTCGGCGAAAGAGTGAAGCTTGCGCTTAAAAGTCTTGGGAAAAAATAAAAGTGTGGTATAATAAAAACAAGTAAAAATAAAATAACCCCAGTGGAATAGTATTTTGAGTACAAAATAATTTCACGGGGTAAATAAAAAAATGAACAAAGAAAAAAAACAGGCTTGCCTGCCGAAGAGGCAGGGTTCAATCCTGGCGTATTCCTTGGTTGTGATTTCTGTGATGATTGCAATTGCTGGAACACTTTCTGTTGTGGCTATTGTTGAAAAAAAAGGTGCAAGCGGCACTGAATTTTCAATGCAATCACTCCAAACAGCGGACAGCGGAGTGCAATTGGCTTTGAAAAAAATGGATGGGGAAGTTGGAACAATCACGGAAGTTTTTACGGGATTTGGAACTGGTTGTTCTTCTGATAAAGTTATTAATACTAATGCTGGACCAGCTGATTCTTCATATGAGCTCACTTTTTTTAATGCCGCTGGAACGCAACTTGCTTGCGGTGCTAATAAAAATGAAATTGCCAACATTAAATCTGTTGGAACATATAAAAACACTGTGAGAGCTGTGAATGTGGCAGTGGCAGCAACAGCAGGTGGTGGATATGCGCTTTCATGTTTTTATACTGGTGCAGCTGGTGATTTTAGTTGTTGTAGAACGGATAATGAGACGGGCGCAACTGCTTGTAAAGCCACTACTAATGGTGGGACCAGTTGGTCTGGACAGGGAACTCCTTGGTAGGATTGGGATTACAGATGTGATATCTTTCTTTTTTAATTAATTTAAGAGTCCCGATTTATTCGGGACTCTTTTTTGTTATTTGTTTTCCTGATATACTTTGAATATGGAAAATAAAGAAATTCTACAATCGCAGCAGTGGCGAAAGTTTCAGGAGGCTGTGGGCAGAAAGACGCATTTTGTTGAAAATGACGACTTTTCAGCGAGCATTGTGGAACATAGTCTGCCGATAGTTGGGAAATATATGTACAGTCCGAAAGGGCCTGTTTTAAAAGTCGAAAGTCGAAAGTCGAAAGTCGAAAGTTTTTTTGCTGAGCTGATTGACTTGGCGAAGAGAGAAAATGCGGGGTGGATTCGGATTGAACCGGAAAGTGATCAGATTTTAGAAACAATAAAAGAAAATATTTCAGAAAAAGTTTTCAAAGCTCCGCACAATATGCAGCCGAAAGAAATTTTTGTGTTGGATACTTCAAAAACCGAAGAGCAATTGTTAGCGGAAATGAAAAGTAAAACTCGGTATAATATCAATTTAGCTAAGAAAAAAGGAGTTATTATTTCGCAAAACGTGGATCGTGGAGCGCAAAACGTGAAATACATTGAGGCTTTTTTGGAATTAACAAAAGAAATGGCGGCGAGGCAGGGGATTGTGGCTCATCCGGAGCAGTATTATCGAAAAATGATTGAGACTTTGCCAGAGGAAATGCTCAAGATTTATGTGGCTGAGTTTGAAGGGAAAATAATTGCAGCAAATCTGGTTTTGTTTTTTGAAAACACTGCGACATATTTGCACGGGGCATCATCAAATGAAAATAGAAATGTGATGGCACCGTTTTTATTGCAATGGCAAGCAATTTTGGATGCAAAAGAAAGTGGGTGCACACGTTATGATTTCGGGGGAGTAAGAATAACAAACAACTCACGACAAACAACAAACAACTGGGAGGGGATTACTAATTTCAAATTGGGTTTTTCGCCGAATACCAAACCCATTGAGTTTCCTGGAAGTTATGATATCATTATTAACCCTAGGAAATATGCAGTGTATAGAGGGTTGCAGAGAGCTAAAGCATTTGCAGTAAGATTTAGGAGATAGTATTTTTTGTGTCATTCCGGACTTGATCCGGAATCCAGGATTTAACGCATAATGCCTGGTATAATAACAATTTTATAATAATATTTATGATCGTATTGCGATAACCTGGATTCCTGCCTCCGCGGGAATGACAAGGTAATATTAAAAAATTTATGCACAAATTAAAACAACTAATACCTCAATCTATCAAAAACCTTTACCATTTGGCTCAAGCAATTGTGGCTAATGTTTGGTTTGGTTTTCCTAGCAAAAAAATAAAAGTGATTGGTGTGACGGGAACAGATGGAAAAACAACAACTGTGCAGATGATCACAAAAATTTTGGAAGAGGCTGGGAACCCCGTAGAGCCAGGAGGCCACGGGGCACGAAAAGTTGCGATGGCTTCAACGATTAATTTCAAAATTAATGGAGTTGAGGAAAAAAATCTTTCTCATTTCACAACCGAATCTTCATTTGCTATTCAAAAGTTTATTAAAAAAGCAGTCAAAGAAGGTTGCGAATATTTGGTGTTGGAAACGTCGTCTCATTCATTGGATCAATATCGCGTGTGGGGCGTTGAGTATAAGACTGCAGTTATCACAAACATCACGCGCGAACATTTGGATTATCACAAGACAATGGAAAAATATCGAGCTGCCAAGAAAAAGCTTTTTGAAATTAGTGCAAAAAACAATGGCACTATTATTGTTAATGCTGATATGGAAAAACCAGAAGAGTTTTTGGATTTTAATGTTGATAAAAAATTTGCGTATACAACAAATTTAGAAAAAAATGCGGACCTGGATTCCCGCCTCCGCGGGAATGACAAAAAAGATATTGAAATTATTCAAGCAGAAAATATTGAGCTGGGAATCAATTTTTCGAAATTCGAAATTCGAAATTCGAAATTCACATTAAACATTCCCGGAATGTTTAATGTGGAAAACGCCCTTGCTGCAACGTGCGTGGGCCTTAGTGAAGAGATTGAGCTGGAAACGATCAAAGAGGCGCTGGCAAAAATAAAGGGCGTGGCGGGGAGAATGGAGGCCGTAGAAAACGATCTAGGACTGCATATTTTGGTTGATTTTGCTTTAACGCCAAATGCCTTAGAAAGGCTTTATAGCACGCTTTTTCAAGCTAAAAATCCTAATTCCAAAATCATCGCGATTTTTGGATCTTGCGGAGACAGAGACAGGGGAAAACGACCTATTATGGGCGAAGTTGTTTCGAAATATGCCGATGTTGTCATTCTTACAAATGATGAGCCATATCACGAAAAACCCGAGCAAATTATTGAAGAAATTGCTGTTGGGATTAAAAATAAAACAGAAGGGCAAAATTTTTGGAAAATTATAGACAGGCGGGAAGCGATAAAAAAAGCTCTTGAGATTGCTCAAGCTGTGGATATTATTTGCATTACAGGTATGGGTAATTTTGAAACGATGGTAGTGGGCGACAAAAAGATTCCTTGGAATGACAGAAAAGTTATCGAAGAAGAACTTCGTAGATAGCTTTTCAGGCGTTAGCTTTTTAGCTTCTCAGTGAAATGCAAAAGAAAAAAGAGACTCGAGGGTCTCTTTTTTTGTGTGCAAAATAATTTTCTAAGACATTAAGAAAAAAGCTTTATAAACAGCGCAGTGAGGATTAAGCCCACCATGGCGCCGACAATAACTTCGCTTACTTTGTGACCCATACGTTCTTTGAGTCTAGGATATTTCTCTTCATTTATATTAAGTTGACCAATGAGCATATTGAGATATTTTCCTTGGTCGCCCAAAGTCATTCGAAGACGAGTTGCATCATCGATAATAAGAAAAGCAAGCGCAATGGCAACGGCAAATGTCCCAGTGTGAACTCCTTCATAAAAGCCAATGGATGTAACCAACGAAAAAGCAAAAGCTGTGTGCGCGCTTGGCATATGACCGTGAGTGAGGACGTAGCGAATGTCCCAACCATGTTTTAAACTGTAAAGCACAAACTTGATGGCTTGCACGATAATTCCAACTGTAATTGGAATGAGAAACACTGCATAAGACGTAATAAATTCCATAGGACTTGTGTATTATTAGGACTTACGCATTTTCTCAACAATTTCTTATTGGGCACACTTTTGGATGAATATTTACCCCGTCAAATCCAGCAAAGCTGGTGTTCACTACTGTGAACAATTTGACGGGGCGAGTATCCAAAAGCTCAAAGAGTTGCTGTCGCCAACCTGTCTACCGGCAGGCAGGCTATTGGCCAAAAAAGAAATGTTTCGAAACGCGTAACTGTTGATTATATTAATCTTGCTTAATTATAGCACATTATTCAAGTTAAAGTTGCTAAATTGGGAAATTCGTAAAATTGATGTATAATTATATTACAAAGTCTAATTAAAAAAATCGCTTTTGCAGTAATCTTTACGGCAAACAGTCGGTTAAATTTTTTTATGAGTATTTTATTAATCGCGTTGGTTGTTCTGGGATTGTTTCTTGTTTTTGGAATTGGCATTTACAACAGCTTGGTAACTTTGAAAAACAGAGTTGATGAGGCTTGGAGTGATATTGATGTGCAACTCAAGCGAAGATATGATTTGATTCCGAATTTGATTAACACGGTGAAGGGCTATGCCACTCACGAAAAAGAATTGTTTGAAAGAGTAACAGCAGCCCGAACAGCTGCAATGAGTGCCGGAAGCCCTGCAGAAAAACAAGATGCAGAAAATATGCTTTCCGGAACATTGAAATCATTGTTTGCAGTTTCTGAAAACTATCCAGATTTGAAAGCAAATCAAAACTTTCTTGAACTTCAAAGAGAATTGACTGACACTGAAGACAAAATTCAAGCTTCACGAAGATTTTACAATGGTAATGTCCGAGATTTCAACATTAAGATTGAAACTTTTCCAAGTAACATCGTTGCTGGAATGTTAAATTTTACCAAAAGAGAATTCTTTGCGGCTGATGAGGCAGAAAAAGAAAATGTCAAAGTCCAATTTTAATCGAATCGAATCACAATGTTCAAATATAGGCATCACGACGCTCATAAAAAATATGATGATCACAACAAGTCACATTATATTTGTTTGCTGACCCTTATCAGTCTAGTTTTTTTCATCGTAATGGGAATAGGCTATGCAATATATCTTTTTGTGGATGCGATGCCGTCCTCAAATGTTGCTGGTGTGCATATCACGAAAAGCTTGGTTCTTGCAGTGGATGGACTTAAAGGAAATTTGTATAGCGATTCTTCCAGAGGAATTAAGGATTGGATAATTAATACCGATGAAACAAACGGCTTTGAAATTAAGCATCCTAATGATTGGGAAGTTCAAAACAATGCGAATAGTTTTTTTCTTGTAAAGAAATATACGGATATCAGGTCTAGAAATAGCTCGTTGGCATCCGCTATTGAGGTTGGCAGCATTTCTCTTGGAGAAAATGAAAACTGCGAAGCTGCTGCGGGAAAAAAGAGCATCAAATGGGATCCTAATTGGAAAGAAGAAATGATAAACGGACGTATGGGAGTGAGAACTGGAAAAGTCAAAACAGCCGAAGGACTTATACGGGATGTTATTTTTTGGAAAAATGAAGAAGAGGGAAAGGTTTTTTATCTAGAAGCTACTTATTATACTGACAAATCAACTGAATTTGAAAATATTTTCAAAAATGTAATTTCAGAATTTAAATTTATTTAAATTAGGACTTACGTATTTCGAAACGCGTAACTTTTGTAAATTTATCAAAAATGGCTACTTTATACACTGAAGCTGACAAAAATACACGTTTAACCTGGATTTATATCGCGGGCTTTTTAGCCTTTGTGATTGGAGTCGGGTATGTTTTTGCGGGAGCAATGGGGAATAGCACGATTTTGTATATTGCAGTTGCTTTCTCGATAGTTATGAGTTTTGGCTCATATTGGTGGAGCGATAAGATTGTTTTGGCTATGAGCGGCGCAAAAGAGGTCACTCATGAGGGAAATATGGAGTTATACCACCTTGTGGAAAACCTGTGCATAACTGCTGGACTCCCAACTCCCAAGATTTATATTATTGAAGACAGTGCTCCAAATGCCTTTGCTACAGGCCGCGATCCAGCTCACGGCGTGATTTGTGTGACTACTGGGCTCTTGGATAAACTCGAAAAAATTGAATTGGAAGGTGTGATTGCTCACGAACTTTCGCATATTGGAAACCGCGACATTTTGCTTTCCACCGTGGTGGTTGTTTTGGTTGGTTTTGTGGCTTTGATAGCGGATTGGTTCAGGCACTGGTCATTTCTTGGCGGTGGGGATGACAGTGATAACAAAAATCCAGTTTTGATGATCGTGGGAATTTTGCTTTCATTGCTTGCTCCACTTGCTGCAATAATGATGCAAATGGCAATTTCCCGAAAGCGAGAATTTTTGGCTGATGCCAGCGCTTCACTTCTAACGCGATATCCTGAAGGGCTTGCTAGCGCCCTTGAAAAGATTTCTTCCGACCAAGAACCCCTTGAAGCCGCCAACCGCGCTACCGCACATCTATACATCTCAAATCCCTTCAAAGGCAACAAAGTTTCCAAACTTTTTTCCACCCACCCACCAATTGAGGAGCGGATTGCATTGCTGAGAGGAATGAAATAATTGTATGCAATGGAAGAAGCCAAAAAACAGTGATAAATATTTCTGGACGGCGCACGTGACGGAAAAGATGCATTATTATGGTCTGTCTGAACAGAAAGTTTTGGGTGTGATTCGAAATCCAAAAAGAATTGAAAGTAGTATTGTGGAAAACACAGTCGCAGTGATGATTCCTGTTGGGAATATCACAAAGGGAATTGCAAAACCAAGATGGGGCAAACCAGTTTTTGCAAATGCGCATAGTGAAGAGGAAATATCTGAGGAAAAAAAGAAAGAGGAGAGTTGGAATCAGGAAATCTGGGTGCTTTATCAAACGACATCACAAAATGCAAAACATAGAGCAAAAAGCACAAGCAATGATTCAGAAGATGCTAAGTTGCAAAAACAATTTAAAAAATTTGAAACAAGTGAAAAAGCTAAGAAGCTAATGGAATCCGCCAGCTGGCGGACTAAAAAGCTGACCATCATTTCTGCTTGGCGTTATCCTGGTGTAAGTCCGAAGAATAATCCAATTCCGGAGGATATTTTGCGAGAGCTTGAGGAAATAGGCTTGCAATAATCAAGGGGTTTTATTGACTGGATTGTCAATAATACTAAGATATGGTAAAATAAAAGTAGATGAATATTGTATCATTATAAGTAGTATAATTAATTTTAATCTAAAAAATATGGAAGAAAACACAACGGGGCAGGAAGGTGTGGAAGCTCCAAAAGCACCTCAAAATGACGATGTTGAAAAGAACAAAGTGATGGCGATTGTAGGATATGTTATTCCAATCTTGTTTTTTGTTCCACTTATTTCAGAAGCAAAAAACAGCCCATTTGCTAAATTTCACGCAAATCAACAATTGTTGCTACTTTTGGCTGCTATAGCTGTTAATGTGGTTGGAACAGTAATACCGGTTTTGGGTTGGTTTATTATTTTGCCACTTGGAACAATTGCTGTTTTTGTGCTAGCAATTATGGGAATCATCAACGCCGTTAAGGGAGAAATGAAAAAACTTCCTATGATTGGTGGATATGAGATTATAAAATAGTTTTTACTTGGTTTTAACAATGGGCGACCTTTCGAGGTTGCCCGTTTTTGTTTATTATGCGAATATATAAAGGTATTAATGTTAAAAAATAGAATAAATATATGGCAAAGAAGACAAAAATAGTGGCAACTCTCGGATTGGTTTCTGATAGTAAAGAAGTTTTGAAACAAATGATTGAAAATGGCATGAATGTGGCCAGACTTAATTTTTCTCATGGCTCACATGAATGGCATGGAAATGTGATTAAAATTATTCGAGAATTGTCGCAAGAATTGGACATAGCTGTTGGAATTTTGGCTGATCTTCAAGGACCGAGAATAAGGACGGTTGTTGTGGAAAACGTGGAAATGAAACCAGGAGAATTTGTGTTGGTCAGTGATATTTTTTATGCGCCTAATTTCCAATTTCCAATTTCCAATTTCCAATCAATTTCAAATGATCAAATTTCAAATGACAGAAAATTTTCACTCGATGTTGAAAAAATTATTGATGATGTGGAAGTGGGGAATGAAATTTTGATTGAGGATGGGTTGATGAAAATTGTTGTTAAGGAAAAAAATGAAGGAGTTTTGCTTTGCGAAGTTATTGATGGCGGAACAGTGAAGAATCATAAAGGTGTCAATATTCCTGATGCAAAATTGCAAATCAGTCCGATCACAGAAAAGGATGAAAAAGATTTAGCTTTCGTGCTTTCGCAAGATGTTGATTTTGTGGCGATGTCATTTGTTTCCACTGGTGCTAACATTGAAACTTTGCGAGACAAAATGAAAAATATTCTTGGACGTGAGGATAATCTTCCACAAATTATCGCCAAGATTGAACGCAAAGAAGCTATCAAAAATCTGGATGATATTATTGAACATACTGACGCTATTATGGTCGCGCGCGGAGATCTTGGTATTGAAATTGAGGGAACAAAAGTTGCGATTTTGCAAAAAGAAATTGTAAAGAAAAGTTTGCAAGCAATGAAGCCCGTTATTGTCGCAACACAAATGCTTGATTCTATGATTGTAAATCCACGTCCAACACGAGCTGAAGTTTCTGATGTGACCAATGCGGTTGTTGATCATGCTGATGCTGTGATGCTTTCGGGGGAAAGTGCTTCTGGAAAATATCCAGTGGAGAGTGTTCGCACAATGAAGGATATTATTGAAAACACCGAAGCCTCTCCTTTTGATGATGTGACACACTTGCTTGCTTTGAACGGTGAAGGAGATTTTAAAAAAGTGATCAAGAGCGCATACGAACTAGCCAAGAGCAGTAGCGCCAAAGCTGTGGTGCTTGGATCGGCTAGCGGTTTTACGGCTCGACTTTTTTCGCATTTTCGTCCAGAGCAAACAATGTTGGTCGTGACTCATAATAAAAAAACATATTATCAGCTTTCATTGGTGTGGGGAATCAATGCAAAACTTTATGAACGAGGAGAAGTTTTTCGAGAGGACATCGATTGGCTTATTTCCGATGCCAAGAAAAATGGTGTGCTTGAAACTGGAGACAAGGTCGTTTTGATTTTAGGCCGAACTCCAGATGGAGAACATATTCAATTGGTGGGGATTAAGGAGATTTAGAATACAAGTATTTTGTATATGGTATTTGGTATTTAGTATGAATTCAAAAATACAAGATACGAAATACTAAATATAAAATACGGAACTGGAGGGGTCGCATAGTGGGCCGGATGCGAGGAATACGAGCATTCGGCGGGTTTCAAAAGAAACCCCGGCAAAAATTCAAATCAGTTTTTTGCTCGAGTCCGCCAGCTGGCGGACGAGATATGAAATTTTGAATTTTTGAGTGCACCACTCATTATAATCAGTTTCAAAGCGGAGAGATGGCCGAGTGGTTGAAGGCGCACGCTTGGAAAGCGTGTTGGGGGCAACTCCACGCAGGTTCGAATCCTGTTCTCTCCGCTTTGAAACTGAACAAAGGTGGCATATCTGAAAGGGCAGCAAGGGTTTGAATATTTCATTTTGCGCCTCTGGTTGCTTTTTTAGTCAAAGTTCTTTAGTCTGAAGTTATATGAACAATAACGTTGAGGAAATCAAATCTCGGCTTAATATCGTGGATATTGTGGGCGAGTATGTGCGGCTGACAAAGGCGGGCTCTCATTGGAAGGGGCTGTGTCCTTTTCATAATGAAAAAAGCCCATCCTTTATGGTCAATGAAGAAAAACAAATCTTTCATTGTTTTGGCTGTGCTAAGGGTGGAGACGTTTTTTCTTTTGTGCAAGAAATCGAAAGTATGGAATTTCGTGAGGTGCTCAAGATTTTGGCTGAAAAAGCTGGCGTGCAATTGGAGGAATATAAAGGTGGGCAAGTTACTGATAACAAGAAAAGAATTTTGGAGGCCTTGGAATTGGCTACCAAATTTTATGAAACTCAACTTTGGAAAGGTGTTGGCAAAGAAGGAATTATGCAATATTTGCACACAAGGGGATTGAATGATAAGAGTATTCAAAATTTTAGATTAGGCTATGCGCCAAATGGTTGGGACAATATTATAAAATTCCTTGTTAGTCGTGGATATGGTATGGATGAGATTGAGAAGACTGGCTTGTTGGTAAAAAAAGAAAATGGTTCAGGATATTATGATCGTTTTCGCGATCGCATTATGTTTCCGATTACCGATGCGATGGGAAATGTGGTTGGATATTCCGCGCGCGTGGCCCCTGGGGGAGATGAATCGCAGGCTAAATATGTGAACACTCCGGAAACATTGGTATATCACAAAGGCAAGGTGCTGTATGGTCTTTCATATGCAAAGAGCGAGATTAAGAAGAAAAATTATGTGTTGCTGGTGGAGGGAAATATGGATGTGATTGCTTCGGTGCAAGCTGGCATTACAAACACTGTGGCTGTTTCAGGCACTGCGCTTACAGGCGATCAAATCACGATGCTCAAACGTTACACTGAAAACATTGCAATGCTTTTTGATATGGATAGTGCTGGTCAAGCTGCAGCGCAAAAAAGCGCAGATCTTTGTTTACAAAAAAGTGTGAACGTGAAAATTGTTACACTGGAGGATGGCAAAGATGCGGCTGATGTGGTGGCTAAGGATCCGGAGCTGCTTTTAAATGCAGTTAAAAAATCGGTTTTGGCGATGGAATATTTTTTCAATGAGGCGCTTAAAAAATATGACAAAAAAACAGCAGATGGAAAAATGCATATTGCAAAAGAGGTTTTGTCACACGTGGCTAACATTGAAAATCAGATTGAGAAAGCTCATTGGATAAAAAAAATTGCGCATACGGTTGAAGTGGAAGAAAAGGTCGTGACTGACGTATTAAAAACAGTCGTCGCAAATGCTGGACAGCAAAGCCAAGCCCAATACCCTGTTTCTTCAAGTGTCTTGACTGAGCAAGAGGCATCATTTCAAAAGCGCAGTGACGCTGTTAGAAATTCGCTGATCGGGCTTATTATGAGCGATGCAAAAATATGGAAAGAAAATTTTGAGACACAATTGGAAAGTCAGTGGGCAAAAGATGATTCGTTGGTGCAGTTTGTTTTGAAAAATGGAGCAGAGTCAGGTTTTTCTTTTGATAATCTTCTGACCAACATTGATGATGAACGAGCGATTGAAAGTCTGCGAAAAATATATTTTAATGCCAAATACCTTTTTACTCGAGAGGGCGTTGTGGAATATTCCACAGAAGAATTGCGAAAGCTTGTTGATGAATATATATCTAAATACATCAAGGAATTGCAAAAAGAAAGACTTTATGATATCATCAAGCAAATCGAGAATGCTGAACAAAAAGGGGACAAAGAGACCCTCGCCAAACTTATGAGCGAGTTCACAAAGCTTTCTCAAGAAATGCAATCTTAAACAAGGACTGGGATGCCCCGGTTTTTGGTGTTTTACTAAGAGCTTGTTTGGAAAATATATTTTCTGCTGCAATTCCAAAATTTTGGCTGCAAAACTTTCAGGTCTCGTCGTGTTACATTTTATGTAGCACTCCTCAACCTTCAAGTCTTTCGCTTAAAATTTTAAAATTTCGCGACGAAAAATATTTTCCAAAAGGCTCCATGCTTAGTTGCTTAGTGAAGGGTTTTATTTTTTTTATAACATTTTGTCTGAGTGTTTACTCGGCGAAATATTTATTTGAGATGAAAACAACGAAAAAGAAGATTAAAAAAGCCATGCCTACCGGCAGGCAGGTTGCAGTAAAAAAAACGATAAAAAAGACTGTTAAAACAAAGTTAAAAAGTGTGAAGAAAACAGTCTCTTCAAAAAAGTCTGCCCGAAATACTGCGCATAAGGCTGCAGGCGGGGTGAAATCTAAGCCTAAAAAAGTTGTAAAATTTATTAAAGCAAAAAAAATCGTGCAGAAAAAAAACAAGAAAATCGTACAGAAAAAAGTTGTTGCAAAAAAGATTGTTGCAGCAAAAAAAATAGCAACCAAAAAAGTTGTTGTGAAAAAAGTGCAACCAGTTAAAAAGGTTGCGCCCAAAAAGGTTGCAACATCAAACAAGCAAGCAGCTGCAAAAACTGTTGTTAAGCCCAAGAAAATCGTTGAAAAAGCTCCTCAGCCAAAGAAAAAAGCAGTAGCAGCTTCGCAAGAAGAAGGAGAAAATAAGGTTAATATTATTGCAGAACTTATTGCACGTGGAAAACAACGTGGTTTTGTGACTGAAGATGAAATCATTCACCTTATTCCGGAAGTTGAAGAAGAACTTGATGAACTTGAAAATCTGTATGAACAATTGGAAACCGCAGGTGTGAAGATTGTTGTTTCTGATGATATGCTTAAGATTGATTCAGACAAGGAAGCTGAGATATATGAAAAAAGTAAAAAAGATAAAAATGCAGATTCAAATTTGTTGGATGGAATAGAAGACAGCTCTTCTGATTTGGTACAAATGTATCTTCGTGAAATTGGACGCGTGCCACTTCTTAAATCTGAAGAAGAAATTAAACTTGCCAAAGCCAATGAAAAAGGGGATTTGGCATCCAAACAAAAACTGACTGAAGCAAATCTTCGTTTGGTGGTTAGTATTGCAAAAAAATATGTTGGACGTTCGCACAATCTTTCACTTTTGGATTTGATTCAAGAAGGAAACATCGGACTTTTTCGCGCTGTGGAAAAATTTGATTATCGAAAAGGTTTCAAATTTTCAACCTATGCAACTTGGTGGATTCGTCAAGCAATTACCAGAGCTTTGGCTGATCAGTCGCGCACAATTCGTATTCCCGTGCATATGGTGGAAACGATTAATAAATATACGCAGATTACTCGAAGATTGGTGCAGGAATTGGGACGCGAACCTTTGCCGGAAGAAATTGCAGCTGAAATGAATTTGGAAGTAGACAAGATTCGTCACATTCAAAAAATTTCGCAAGAAACAGTTTCGCTTGAAACTTCAGTTGGGGACTCTGATGATGACAGTGTGCTTGGAGATTTCATTGAAGACACTGAAACAGTGATGCCTCATCAAGTCGCTTCACGAAAACTTCTCAAAAATCACGTCGGCGAAGTTTTGCACGACCTTACTCCGCGCGAACAAAAAATTCTTAAAATTCGTTTTGGTTTGGAAGATGGTGTGACACATACTTTGGAAGAAGTTGGAAAGGAATTTGGAGTAACTCGCGAACGTATTCGTCAGATTGAAGCCAAAGCCCTCGACAAAATTCGCCAACACGGCTCTATTAGTAAGCTTAAGGATTACTAGGAAAAAGATAAATTTCAATAATGCCCCCGAAAGGGGGCTTATTGAGCCCTTGTCAGGATATTTTTTATTTGTTATACTATTTTTGTTGCCTTGAAAAGGCATTATTTCTAATATATTCCGGCGTAGCGCAGCGGTAGCGCAGTTGACTGTTAATCAATTGGTCGTAGGTTCGAATCCTACCGCCGGAGCAAATATAAAAAGAGGCTTATTCTAGCCTCTTTTTGCTGTCTAGTCTTGACAAGATTTGAATTTTATTATAAGTTTATATATTGCAATTTAAGAAATATTTCCATGAAACAACTGGAAATCATATAAAAATTAGTTAGAAATTAAATTTAGTAAAAGAAAAGGAGGCAGCACATGAACTTAATGGCGATGCAAATCGAAGAAAATCGGTGCAAAGTAAAAATGACTGTATTGTATCGTAAGGGTGGCACTTGGCAATCCTGCGAAGTATCAAGACTTGCAGATGGTCTGATAACCGAAGTAAGCCAACATCCAAAGTATCCTGAGTATCTCATCGTTTTCGGTCACTACACTAAAGAACAGACACTGGTAGCTCATGGTGGAGGCTTGGTGTACACTGCCACACAAATAACAGGTATAGAGAACAAAGAGCTTCCTTTTATACCTGGGTTTGTCCAAAATCAAACAATAATGGAGGATTGAAAGATGCTAACCATAAAAACATGGTGTTTGCCTGCAGGTTTGTCCGAGGAGGATTTAAATAATCTGCATAACGCAATCGTAGCCGCAGTAATATCTGTCCCAGAAACTGGCGTAAAAGATGAAAGCATGATGCTCAATCTTTTTCCCACGGATATGATGAGCTATGGCCTCGGAAATGAAATCAGCATCGAAATCACACAGGTTCCGTCATCTTGTACTCCGCTTAAACGTGCTGAGCTTGCAGCAGCAGTTGGACTTGCCGTAAGAAGGCTTTTTCCAAAAGCAAACATAGGATGCGAAGCATTGCCAGTTAATAACACTGCCACTTACTGGTCTGCAATAAGCAAAGAAAAGCAATTCACAGAGGAATGCAAAGAGGAGTTTCACAAATAGTTTTAATATGAATAAAAAGAGAGTCGCTGGCAAATGTCCGCGGCTCTTTTCATATCCAATTGAATTCAAGTTCTTCAAATATATTTTGAAATTCTCTCCATTCAAAAGTTCTAAGTTTGTTCAGTAGGGGTAGTCGCATTACAAAAGAGCCTAATAAAGGCCCCTTTTCGCTATTAAAGTGGTTCTAACATTTGACGCTCTGAACTGGATGTTCGAACCTCTTATTTCAAAAATAAATTCAACAATTCAGAGTACCCCCCCTGTATTGCATAAATATGAATATCTGTTATTATAAAGAACTGCTTTTTGGCAGTTTTTGTAACTTGAAAATGTAGCAAAGAATTCTTAAGAAAATACGGCTTGAGCATTGTGCTCATAAATGCGTATAAATGATACGCAAAAACTCACGGGAGGTAATAAAATGAAAAAAGTCGTAATTGTTGGATTCGGAAACATTGGCAAAGGCGTGCTCAAGGCAATCGTTGATTTTCCTGATATGGAAGTGGTTGGGATAATTACCAGGAGCCGCAAGCGGGTTATTGAGGAAGACCAACATGAAGGCCTTTCTGTTTACGAGATCCGCGACCTAGAATGGCAAAAGCTTGATGCCGACGTTGCCATTTTGTGTGGTGGAAGCAAGGATGATCTACCGGTGCAAGGACCTTATTTTCAGCAGTTTTTCAACACTGTGTGCTCATTTGATACGCATGGCCACATTGACAACTGGTTCAATGAAAAAGGTCAGCCACAACTCGGCTATTTCCAAATGATGAATGCGATGGCATGTACCTATGGACATGTGGCAACAGTTTGCCAGGGTTGGGATCCCGGCATCTTCTCAGTAATGAGGGCAGTATTCAAATCCTGTCTCGGCAATTGTGACAGTTTCGGCTTCTACGGTCTCGGCGAAAGCGGTGGTCTCAGTATGGGGCATTCGGATGCTTTGCGTAATGTAGTCGGCGTGAAAGATGCCAGGCAATACACACATGCTATTCATGAAACAATCGACAAATTGCGTAAAGGTGAAATCACTTCGGCGACCAAGGATCAGATGCACTGGCGAGAGTGTATCGTTGTGCTCGAAGAAGGCGCTGATGAAGAATCTGTCCGCGAGACAATCGTCAACATGCCTGAATATTTCAAGGGCATAAAAACAACCGTTCGTTTTATCAGCCAGGAGGAGCTTGATGAAAAACACCAGGGTATGTTCCATGATGGCTTAGTTCTCGGCGCAGCACCATTTGGTGCCATGGAATACCGCAATTCCTGGGATTCCAATCCGCTCGCAACAGCGTACATTCTTCTGGCTTATGCGCGCGCAACCATTCGTCTTTCCAGCAATGGTGGAGAAGGTGCATTTACACCTCTTGATATTGCACCTCGCTTCCTTCTCGAGGATGAAGGTCCGAATCTTAACCTCGTCTAGAAAGTAAAGATAATATTTTAAAGGCGACTCTTAACAGAGTCGCCTTTTTTAATTTCTCAAATTTGTTTTATAAAAGCGCTTGTAAATTTCTCTAAGTGTGGGATTGATTTAAACAAGGCCATTGCAGCTTTTGCACCACCTATTTCCTTTAAAGATGTTTTAAGAAATAAAACGAAAAAATTTTCGTATTATAATTTACCTAGTTTTTTAACAATTTGTTTAAAAATACTCAGAATAAACTTTAATAATAATGTTGATTATAAAATCAACAGAAAGGACGTGCAGAATGAGAATTTTATTTGCTGATGATGAGGTTGAGGTAAGGCAAGAAATTGCAAAAAGTCTTAAAAAAGTTGGTTATGAGGTTATTGAAGTTGGAGACGGAATTGAACTTTTAAAACAGCTTGCTCCACAAAATCCAAATAAACCAGATTTAATCATAACTGATATATTAATTCCAAAATTGGATGGGCATACTGTTGCAAATGTAGCTAAAAAACAACTTAAGATAACAACTCCAATAATAGCGTTAACTGCAATTCCTCCAAACAGCATTATTGATATTTCAGAACCATTTGTTGATATTTTGCATAAGCCAGCAGACCCACATGATGTGTTGAAAATAATATTAACCTTAACATGCCCGAACTGTTGTAATAGCATTTTATCTGTTGATTATAAGCAACATCATCATTTTGATTGCAAAAAATGCCACAAAAAATATGTTTTGCAGCAACAAGATGGGGAATTGGTTCTGACAGAAAAAATAAATTTAAAATAATATTAAACAAATTTAACTGAGTTTGTTTCTTGCTCCAATGTCGCAATTAACATCGGAGCTTTTTAAAATGCAAGAAAAATCCACCGGCTCTACCAGTGTGTGTCCGGGCTAATTTTCCCAAGTTGACATTTTTTGAAAAATATTGTATTATTAATTGCTTGACTGGAAATAATAATTATCGAATAGAAGAAAATGAAAAAAAATCCATTGATCATCAAAAATGCAATTTTGAATATGGGCGGTACCATTGAAGAATTTGTCCCTGAAAGGGGCTGTTTTTATATTAATGTTTTGGGTAAACGCATTTTGCTAGAGCGCAAAATTTCTATCACACGCCAATCCTTTGTTAGTGGACAATTGACGAGATGTAAGGATATTACACATAAACTTTTGCTTGCTCATAATCTGCCATCTCCTCAAAGCGAATGTTTTTACAAAAAAAGTTTTATAAAGCAAGAAGCTGAAAAGCAGTTGAATAACTTAAAATATCCAATTATCTTGAAAGATGCTCAAGGTTCCAATAGTAGGGGAATTTTTCCTCTTATTGGAAATCTGCGCGACGCAATGATTTTGCTTGAGGAGGAATTGCCACATTATCGCAGTATGATTGCACAGGAAATGGTTTTTGGAAAAGAATATAGATTGCTTGTCTTGGATGAAAAAGTCGTCGGAGCGCTTGAAATGATCCCTCCATATGCTGTTGGCGATGGAGTTTCCACTTTGCGTAAGATTATTGAAGAAAAGCAGAATTCAACTGAAAAGAGAACCAAATTCGATGAAAAATTAGTTCAGATTTTGAAGGAACAAAATTTCACGTTGGAAAGTGTGATGACAAAAAATGAAATAGCATATATTAAAAAAAGTTCTTGCTTGGCGGAAGGTGGAGAAACAAGCGATGTGACTGATATCGTTCACGGCGATATTGAAAAAATTTGCGTGGCAGCATCCAAGGTGGTTGGAAAATATCTTGTCGGCATCGATGTTATGTGCGATGACATCTCAAAAAAACCAACCGAGCAATCTTTTCATATCATTGAAATAAACGGAAAACCAGATCTATACATCCATTACAATCCAACGCACGGCAAGACAAGAAACGTGGTGGAGGATATTGTGAGATTTATGGTTAAAGTTACTTAATATTTTGCAATACATTCTTGTATTAAGCGTATTAACATTTGCATTGCTAAAAGTAAGCGCAAAAAAATGAAAATAAACCTAAAACAGGAGATAAAAACTTCTTATGCTGTTGCTGTTATTGCAGCAGTGGCTTTTCTCGCTGGTGCAAATTTTGTTTTATACATAAAGAATATTAAATTTGAAGAACCGGAGATAGTGATTGCTACCAAAAAACAACACAAAATTTTGCCTGTTAATATTACTAAACGTCCAAAGCCACAGCCTGTATCAATGGAAAAACTTAAGGCTCAAGGTTGCGTGGCTGATGGTCTCTTGTCTGAATATAATCCGGAAAATGAAAATTTTGTTGCGCTTATCAATAGATCGAATTGTTATTATCTTCATCGTGCAATTGAAACGTGGCTAAAACCTCCTGATTTTGAAACAGTGGGATATGTGATGAATCAAATTGAAAAAAAAGATTTGGTATACGGAATGTTTATTGCCGAAGCGATAAACTTCAGAGCGCATTATTTTAATGAGATCAAAAATGAGGAGTTTGCTTTTCGAGATATGTGTCGAGAGGGAAGTGAGAATGTCTGGGGAGAAGGAACTTGCAAACCAACTTTTGCTAGTCAAGAATATCGAGATTATGTTCAATATATAACGCAAAAAGCTGTTGATGCTGGCGTGCAAAGTTTCACATTTGGTCAGATTTATATGCAAGAAGATGCAAAAAAAGATTATGCCCCCAAGATTGTTTCCAAGATGAGAGCATATGCAAAGGAAAAAGATGTCGACATTGTAATTGGAGCGCAGACCGGTTCTATTTCAGATGAAAACTATTTGAAACTCTTCGATTATATTGAAGGAGGTGTTGGGCTTGCTTCCGATGGCAGCGTTGAAGATGGACCTTGTTATTCCGGCAGAGGAAGTTGTTGGGCGCTTTTGTGGCACAAGAATTTTTCAGCTAAAGCAAAAAACGTTTTGCTTCATCTTGATTGGACTGGAATTCCAAGCGATGACTTGGATATTTTTGCTCGAATGGATCAGGAAAAAAGAGCGCGAACTCTGGACTCTTTATACAAAAAATTCTCTGCTCAAAAAATGGGTTTTATGATGCCATATTTCGGAGTGCTTTATAAAGATAATGGAGGTTGTCGCGGTCCTAAGAAGAAATTTTATTCTCCGGATAATTCGTATTCTTGCAAGGATGAAGATGCTATCAACAATATTTTGGCAGGAAAAAGCATAAACAGTACTATTTCTGAAATTTCTTCGAACAAAACTGGGACTTAAATTAATGTTTGTTGTATAATTAAAAAGTAATTAGTAACTAAAAAATTCACCCTGTTAAATAATTCTAAATTTTTAGTAAAAAATTTAGAATTAAAATTGGATCTACTTGATTTAATTAACGGGATGATAGGTAATGTAATAATTAATACAAATAGGATTTGTTTCTTAGTGATAAGATCCAATTTTATTTAACAGGGTAAATGTCTAAAACACAAGAAGATCTGAAAGCAGCATTTGCAGGAGAATCGCAAGCTAATCGAAAATATTTGGCTTTCGCTAAAGCTGCAGAAAAAGAGGGAAAAAATAATCTGGCTAAACTTTTTCGCGCCGTTGCTGAAGGCGAAACAATTCATGCCTTAAAACATTTGGCCAATCTGGGCGAGATCAAAAACTCAGCTGAAAATGTGAAAAGTGCAATTGCTGGCGAAACATATGAAATTGAAACAATGTATCCTGAGTTTATTAGCGACGCTCAAAAGGATGAAGAAAAAATTTCTGAAAAAGGATTTACTTGGGCCAATGAAGTTGAAAAAAAACATCAAAAGGAATTTGTTTCAGCTCTAAGTGAAATTGAAGCTGGTCAAGATCTTGCTGAGCAAAAATATTTTGTCTGCCAAGTGTGCGGTCAATTGGAATTGGGCGAAGCTCCTGAAGTTTGTCCGGTATGCGGCGCACCAAGAGAAAAATTTGTTATTGTGGAATAATATTTTTTTGAGATAAAAAAGTAAACCCGACTCCTTGGAGTCGGGTTTGTTTGATTTTGGTGGTGGTCGCAGTAAGAGTTCACTACCGTAAACATCATAAATGCTATACTCGTAATACTCTAGAAATCTTTCTGCTCTGAAATAAAAATTTTCAGAGTCCTCTGCATCTGGAACGGCAAGTTCCTTGTTGATGCTAAATTGCATTTTGGTTTTTAACCAAAGACTTGTGTCAGTGTTTCCGCGCAAGGATGTTTTGGAAACCCAAAACATTGTTCTCTTGGCTTCAGCAACCTTTTTCTTTTTGGTATGATAACTTTCCCATTTTGCTTTCTCCAAGAGTTGCTGTTGCTTGAAGAGGTGGCTTACGATAAAAAGTACAAGAGCACTAATTACGATTGCCAAATTCCGGATCGTTAGCACTTTCGAAATAAGCGCCAACATCTTGAGTCCAAGTGTTGAAAGCAACACCTTGAGACTCACATTTTGTTTCTTCTTGGCTTGGGCCATAAAAGACTCCTTTTCGCTGGAATAATGAACTTTGCTTAGTATAATATGATTTTATAAAAAGTAAAGGCGAAGGGACTTGGCTTTTTTAAAAATATGCGCTAGAATATGAGCTCAGTGCCTCGAGAGGTTTTCTTCAACTATTCCTTCTCCCTTTGGGAGAAGGTGCCCGTAGGGCGGATGAGGGAAAACCGAGCATAACCAGGGAGCCCTCACCCCAACCCTCTCCCAGAGAGGGAGAAGGAGTAATAATGTGTAAAACTATTTTATGGCAAACAATGATGTTGCAGTTAGATTTAATAAAGTTTCTTTTGAATATTCACACGACAAACCTATTTTGGAAGAGGCTTCTTTTTCGCTGCGAAGAGGAACAAAAATGACTTTAATGGGGCAAAATGGTGCCGGTAAAAGTACTATTTTTAATCTTATTACGGGTGCTCTTAAAGCTGATGATGGTTCAATTTTTGTCGATGAGCGTCTCAAGATTGCATATGCCAAACAAGTTATTCCACGCGAGGATCTTGATTTGACAGTTAAGGAATTTTTTGAAAAATGTTTTGATGAGAAGATTTATAATATTGATCCGAAGATTGATGCTGTTTTGGAGGTGGTCAATTTGACCGCGCCGCACGATAAAATTATTCGAGCTTTTTCCGGTGGGCAACAGGCACGCTTGCTTTTGGCGTCAGCGTTAATTCAGAATCCAGATCTTTTGATTTTGGATGAACCGACAAACAACTTGGACAAGGCTGGGATTGCTCATTTGACTTCTTTTTTGATCAGTTATCAAAAAACTTGCATCGTGATTTCGCATGATGCTGACTTTTTGAATTCTTTTACTGACGGAGTTTTGTATCTTGATGTTTTCACAAAAAAAGTTGATCAATATCTCGGAGATTATTACGTGGTGGTGGCTGAAATTGCTGCGCGCATTGAAAAAGAGGAAATGAAAAATGCTCAATATGAAAAAGAAATTATCGCCAACAAGGAAAAGGCAAACTTTTTTGCAAATAAGGGAGGTAAGATGCGTTTGGTAGCACGTAGAATGCGTGAAAAAGCTGAAGAAATGGAAGCGGCTAAGGTGGATGTGCGAAAAGAAGATCAGGCAATCAGGGCGTTTACAATTCCTTCGCAGCCGGAACTTTCTGGTGATCTCTTGAAAATTTCTTCGCTTACTGTGGTTATAAACCATCATCCATATCCGAAAGAAGCAAACGTCTCACTCAAAAAAAATCAGCATTTGCTGCTTGCTGGTCCAAATGGAATTGGCAAAAGCACACTATTGGAATCGTTGGCTGTTGGAAAAGCTGCTGGTGCCAAGATTGCTGAAGGAGTGCGAGTGGGATATTATCGTCAAGATTTTTCAACTCTTGATTTTGAAGACACTGTATATGAATCTTTGGCAAGTGTGATGGGTGGATCAGACGAACACAAGCTTAGAAGCGTGGCTTCTGGATTTTTGCTCGACAAAAAAATAATGAACACAAAAGTCGGCACTCTTTCAGAAGGACAAAAGGGCTTGGTGGCCTTTGCACGTTTGGTTCTGCAAGAACCAGGACTTCTCATTTTGGATGAGCCAACCAATCACATCAATTTCCGTCATCTTCCAATAATCGCTGAGGCGCTTAGTAAATATGAAGGTGCTATGGTCCTTGTTTCCCACGTCCCAGAATTTGTCGAACAAATCAGAATCGATGAAATTTTGGATTTGGAAAAGTAGGGAATATTGCTGTCTATTGACCCCGTTAGAAAAATAAAAAACTATTTGTTATGATATATAGTATTAAGATTTAAAGACCTCCAAACAAAGGTGTTTTTCCTAGTATTTTTCTAACGGGGTTGACTTTTTGCTTAAGAAATGCTATCATTAAAAGGCAATAGTAGGTACTTCGCAATAGCCTAGTCGAGCTTTAATAGGCGCAGCCCAAACGTGCATTTAACTAAAACTATCAAACAACACAATGAACCAAGGAACAATCAAACGTTTGACAGACCGAGGATTCGGATTCATTTC
>DNVR01000010.1 GCA_003507445.1 Candidatus Moraniibacteriota bacterium | reverse complement strand
TTTTTGTTTTGGCAAAATATTAAAGCTGAAACTGATAGCATTGAAAATGAGATTACTGAGGCGCAAGAAGAAACGCAGGAAAAAATAGAGGAATTGGAAAAACGCGCGGATGTCTATCGCGAGATTATTGATATTAAAAAGAAGCAAGGCGAAACATTAAATAATCAGCTGGCTATAACTGACACTAGTATTCAGCAGGTTCAAGCTCAAATAGAAGTCAGCAAACAACAAATCGATGATTATAACAGTCAAATAACACGCATTGAAGCACAGATTAAAGAAAAAAGTGAAACAATTTTGTCACAAAAAGAAATGTTGGCAAATTTGATGCAAGCATATTATGAAGTGAATTTGGCAAGTCCAATCGTTTCATATTTAACTAGTGGTAACATTGCTTCCTTTATTGTTGAAAAAGACAGGCTTTCGCAGACTGGGGATAAAATCAAAGACCTGGTTGTTTCCGTTAAGGAAATTAGGGATGATCTTGAAGTGCAAAGCAAAGAACTTGATAAGAAAAAAGGAGAATTTGTTCTAACAAAAGAAAAATTGCAAAATCAGGGTTCCACTCTTGAGTCTGCCAAAAAACAAAAAGAGACTTTGCTAGCACAAACCAAGGGCGAAGAAGCACGCTATGCGCAACTTCTTGAGCGTGTTGAACAGCAAAAACAAGATTTGTTGAATATGGACCAACTCTTTTTGAGTGGAAATTTCAGTGTTGGTGGACTTTCAGCGGATGAATATATTAAAAAAAATGTGCCACCTTCATCGGTGTTTGCTTCAACCAGTTGGTTTTTTTCTCAGAAAGATCCAAAATGGGCTGATGTGAACATTGGTAACTCAACTAGTGATATGAAAAACTGGGGATGCGCAGTGACTTCAGTTGCAATGGTTGCAAAATTTTATGGCGACAGTAAAATAACCCCTGGAATATTGGCAAAAAAACCGATTTTTTCATTTGATCTTATGAAGTGGCAGATGAATGAATGGTCAGATGCCAAAATAACACTGGTGGATACATATGGGTCTTCGCATAGAAATTTGAGTTGGACAGCGATTGATTCACTTGTAAAAAACAAACAACCCGTGATTGTTTATATTGGAAAATCAGGTGGAAAAGGTGGTCACTACGTTGTTATCCATACGAAAGAATCCAAAACAGGGAAGTATGTCGTTCATGATCCATATTTTGGTGCTAATTTATATTTGGACACTTCTCGCGCTCTGGTTGGTGCTATGGGTACAAATACAGGCACATATCTTGATCAAATGATTGTGTATAAAGATTAAGGACACAGTTTATTTCTTTGTTTCCAAATTAAACATATAAATTATTCCGTATTTTTTTATATGTTTTTCTTTTTTACATACAAAGGGGTTGTGCGACATTAAAAAGGGTGGACCAATCTTGGTGGAGGATTGTTATTTACCTCCACTGTCATTCCCGTGAAAAATGGAATCAAGGGCTAGGCATCACTCTGGATCCCAGTTAAGCCGAAGATGACAATATGCGCTTAACTTATTGTTCAAATTGTTTTTTGTAATTTTTTCAAAAAATTTTAAAATTTATTTTTTTTAATTTTTTCTATAGCTAATAATACTTAAATGTATGTTAGCGATTGGCATATCAGAGATCGCAAAAAGACCTCTTATTTTACTCTAGAAGCTTTGCATTTGATTAATCCATATACAGACACTAGAAGTAATAAAATATACAATCCCAGGGCAAAAACAGTCAAAATATGCCCCGAAAAGACCTTAAAATAACCTCCAAATTATGGCTTGTTTAAGTCATAAAACGACGCTCAAAATTGACCTGTAAGGCCTCTTTGGGTAAAAAGTGGTATACGTATACCTCCTAATATGGCTTATCTTAGGCATTATTTTACGATTAGGTCAAAAATAAGATATTATCTTGAAATATCTTAAAAAGACAAGGAGGAGAAGTTGAGAATATAAAAATGAAAGAATATGGTTGCGGGGAATATGGGTTAATTGGGTTGATAATAATAGTAAATGCGAGTATATAAGAGAATAATGAATAGTTAATGGTAGATGCCTCGCTAAGCCCATATTTGTATTATATGTCGTAAAAGATATAATGTGCGACATTGTATATATTTATAAATAAGGTGTCTTCTACCCTATTTATATATCAAAATGTAGAGATATGTACAAATTAAGGTAATGTTACCTTTTTTAATTTTAAACTAAAAAGTCATTCTGAATGTGTCAGTGTTATATTTAACGAAACCAATTGACTCATATAACTTTTGCGCAGCAACTCGCATCGGATTACTTGTAAGATTTATTTGTTTTATTTTTCGCTCTTTTGCAATTTCAATTAACCTTAAAACCAATGCTCGTCCAAGACCTTTTCCTTGGTTATTATCGCCAATAACAATATCTTCGAGTCTGGCCACTTCCCCTTTCGTCGGAACTTTGTGAATTATCAAGGACCCAAAGCCGATCAATTCATTTCCTTCTTCAAAAACCAAACAGATAGAATTTGGATCGCTAATTAATGCGGTTTCATCTATAGAAACTTCATTGCCTGTAAGTATCTTAAATAGTGGTTTTAATTTTTCTGCATCCCCCACTTTTAATTCTCTTAAATTTGGCATAGTTTTTTATTTAATATTTAATAAATTAATTAAAAAAATATTGAAAAATAAAATTTTTCAGTGCTTTATTTCTTGGTTTTATAATTTTTAATAGCAGCGTGCAGTGCATCAGCAGCCAGATTTGAGCAATGCATTTTGGCTGAAGGAAGACCTCCTAGTTCTTCTGCTACGCTCTTGTTGGTTATTTCTAGGGCTTGTTCGATGGTTTTCCCTTTTGCTAAGTCTGTGGTCATTGATGAGGTTGAAATGGCTGCACCGCAACCCAATGTTTCAAATTTTACATCTTTGATTATTTCCTGACCTTGTTTATCTTTGGAAACCTTGATGTATAGGCGCATAATATCGCCACACTTTGGATTGCCAACAGTGCCAACGCCGTCTGCATTTTTAATTTTCCCCTGATTATGGGGTTTGGTAAAGTGTTCTAAAACCTTTTTTGAATATTTTTGCATAAACATTTGTCATTCCGGGCTTGACCCGGAATCCAGGTTTAGCACGCAATGTTTTCTATAAAAATAGTTGTGATTTAATTAACTTTTTTGTATTATCCTGGATTCCCGCCTCCGCGGGAATGACAGAAAAGGTTTTTTATTGGAAGTCGGCGAGGACGTTGCCGGAAATTTTTCTTAGACGCTTTACTACTTCTTTTATTTTTTCAATGACAATGTCTAATTCTTTTTTGGTGGTGTGTTTTCCTAGGGTTAATCTGAGACTGCCGTGAGCTTGCTCGTGCTTAAGCCCCAAAGAAAGCAAGACGTGCGATGGATCAAGAGCTCCAGATGAGCAAGCTGAGCCAGTGGAGGCTGCGATACCATCCAAATCAAGTGAAAGTATTAAACCTTCTCCTTCAACATCATCAAAGCGAAAGTTTGCATTATTAGGCGATCTTTTTTCAGATGAGCCATTAAGATATGACTTGGGAATCTCTTTTAGTACGCGCTTGATAAGATAATCTCGCAGTTTGGTTATTTCAATAATATTTTTTTGCGTGGCTGGAGTTTTGATCATATTGATTGCTTCTCCAAGTCCAACTATGGCAGGAACATTGTGTGTTCCAGCTCGCAATCTGAATTCTTGATCGCCACCATCTTGCACGCGTTTAATCAAAGTGCCTTTTCTAACATACAAAAGTCCAATACCTTTCGGGCCATAAATTTTATGTGCTGACATTGAAAGCAAATCAACACCAAGTTCATCCACATCGCAATTAAAATAGTTGATGGCTTGGGTAGCGTCAGTATGGAATGTTATGTGCGGCATTTTTTTCTCCAATCGCTCAGCGTTTATTTTTTTGAGCAACTTCCCTATCTCAGCAATTGGCTGCACTGTGCCAATTTCATTATTAACGTACATCACGGAAATTAAAATTGTGTTGGGTTTGATGGCTGCCTTGATGTCTTTGATTGAAATTAAACCTTCTTTATTAGGTGCAACAAATGTCACATCAGCAAGCCCATCTTTTTCTGCAAATTTGCAAGCATCTAGTACACAATGATGTTCAAATTTAGTAGTGATAATATGCGGTTTTTCGCCAGCTCTTCTGGGAGCAGAATAATATGAACGTAAACTTCCTTTTACCACAAGGTTATTGCTTTCCGTGGCTCCTGAGGTAAAAATAATTTCAGAAGCACTCGCACGAAAAAAAAGTGCGGCTTTTGCTCGAGCCTCATCAACTGCTTCCAAAGCTTCTTGCCCAAAACTATGCACACTCATTGCATTGCCAAAATTTTGCGAAAAATATGGTAGCATTTTTTCAAGTACTTTATTATCAACCGGAGTGGTTGCAGCGTAGTCTAAATAAATTTTTTTCATAAAATTTCTTATTTTACTAATGAATCTAATTTTATTGAATACAATGTTTTTTTTATTTGCACTCCCAGCTTGTTCCAAACAACACTAGAGGGACACTTATGCTCACTGGAACAGAATTTTCCCACACAGCGCATTGGTGCAATTTCTCCATCCAAAAGTTCTATAATTTCACCAACAGGAATTTTTTTTGGATCTTTCGACAACACATAACCACCCTGCTTTCCTTTCGAACTTTGCACCACTCCCCCATTTCGAAGGATTCCCATTAATCTTTCAAGATATTTTTGGGAAACATTTTCTTCTTTTGCAATTTCGCCTATTGTTTTTTGCACTGGATAACATTGCGCCAGATTAGTCATAGCCTTAAGTCCATATTCTGCTTTGGTTGAAAATTTCATATTTTAATAATCCCTACTAAATTAGTATACATTCATAATAATAAAAATAGAAGAACTTGTCAACACCAACTTTTCTTGCTCAAAATCTCATGTTTGGTACAATAAAAGTATGAAATGATGGTACGGAGTATTTTAACATCACAACAAAAAGGAGAGGTTATGTGAAGATTTTTTTCTGTTTTGATTGTTGTACGGAGAAATCTGCTGTTAGAGTGCTTGGTTGCAGTGATTCAACTGTACCCAGTAATGAATGCTTCAGATGCGGTGAGAAGCGTCGGAAAAATTGTCCCTTGAAAGAATCTGGGCATGTTATTATCATTAATGCTATACATCGTTGTGATGTTTGCAATGGAGTACGGTATTATACTTGGTAATAAAAGGTTGTGCAGCGACGCAACCTTTTTTTCTTGCTCAAAACCCCTTGTTTGGTATAATGAATAAATAAAAACTAGGTTCTAGGTATCAGGTATTAGGTGTATGCTTTGTATTATTTGTTACCTAAAACCTAGTACCTAATTCCTAAAACCTTTCTATATGCGTTTATCATATTCAGCCCTTGAAACATTTCAAAACTGCAGTTTGAAATATAAGTTTCAAAATATCGACAAAATTAAAGAGCCTAAGAGCAAAGAGGCTGTTTTTGGAACTTTGATTCATTCAACAATGAAATTTATCCATAATCCAACATTGCTTGCTCCAAAGATGGAGGATGCTTTGGATTATTTTTCTAAAAATTGGAACAGTGATGTTTTCGAAGATGAATTGGAAGAGCGCAGTGCTTTTTCAATGGGCGTGGCAATGATTCAACAATATTACAAAAATAATAGTATCAGTGATTATAATATTATTGATTTGGAAAGTCGTTTTGCCATTGAAATAACTGATCCAAAAAATGGAGCTGGCCCCAGTGAACTATCGGGTAAAGTTCACGGGGTAAATCACATCATTTCTGGCATCATTGACCGCATCGATAAAACCGAAGATGGATATGAAATCATTGATTATAAAACAACCAAAAAAATGCCTTCTCAGGACAAGGTGGACAACGATTTGCAGTTGTCAGTTTATTTGAATGCATTTTTGGCTCGCTATCCAAAGGAAGTTGCAAATTTGGACAAGATTACCGTTAGTCTTTATTATCTCAAGCACGGCGTTAAATTGAGCTCGCAGCGTTCACTTGAGCAACTCAATACCGCCAAACAATTGTTTTTAGACGTTATTGCGGAAATTGAAAAAGGAATTTTCGTGCCCAATGTTACTCCACTTTGTGATTGGTGTGGTTTTCAAAAGATTTGTCCGATGTGGAAACACAAATTCAAAGATGAAAGAAAAATTGATAGTGAAGAAATCAATGCTGCTATCGGTGATTATATTAATCTCAAATCAGCAATTGCTTCAACAAAAACTCAATTTGCTCAATTGCAAGAAAAAATAACAAAATATATGGAACAAGAAGGTGTGGAGAGAGTTTTTTCTGATGAAGGAATCATCGCTCAGACGCTTCGCAAGACTTATAAATATGATGAAAAACAGCTTCGTGAGATTTTGGAACCTTTGGACAAATGGGAATCAGTCCTCAAAGTTGATGGCATCGCACTTAAAAATATTATGAGTGTGTTGCCGGTCAGCACGCGGCAGGACGTTGAACGCGCCCGCGTTTTGGACAAGGAAAGCAAAAGTTTGACCATCAAGAAAAAATGATTTAAGATGTATAATCTTCTTTAAAAACTAAACCCGAGGAGGAATTGCAAATGAAAAACGATCCTGTTGTCTACGAATATGATCCTGTTGATGAAGAACTCGATGGAATAGCAAAAGTTTTTTTAGACGATCTTTGCAAGTGTGGTTACGTTGATAAAGAAGGAAAAATGATTGGCGCTGGATTGCAGGGTGAAGACTTTACCTAATTTCCAAGGAGGTAATGCGTTATGAGTAGAAAAGAAAGTTGTGATGAAACCTTGTCAACGTTTGTTTGTATGGTAAAGATTCTTGCAATTGGTATGCGTGAAAAAAGGTTGCAAGATCAACAATCAAACACTGAAGGCAATGAACCAATCACTACACCCACAACCGAAACAACACCTTGATACGTACGAGATTTAATAAAGCCGGTCATCATCAGATGATCCGGCTTTATTTTTTTTGTATATTTGTATTTTTGTAGAATATTAAAATTTCAAGAATTTTTCCCAATATTCATACAGCGACTTGGTAGCTTGCAAATCCCCCACATTATATTTTGCAATATCAAGGAATCTTTTTTCTTTGAAAAGTTGACCAACGTCGTCTCCGGAAATCCCCTCTTCCTTGGGACTCTTGATGCCAAAAGCTTTGCTCCAAAGATGCAAGTTGCCTTTGCGACGAACTGCACCATAAAAAGTGAGTTGATCAAGCAGGTCAATATGTTTGGCGTTTTGCGGTTGGCTTGAGAGATAACGATTAGCCATCAGGTTTTTTGAAGGTCGAATTCCACTAATTGCACTTCTGACAAATAAAAAAGGCACATCAAATGTGCGCCCGTTAAAGCTGACAAATTCATCATATTTTTCGGCCAAATTCCAAAATTGTGCTAGCATTTCCTTTTCGCCCAAAACTCTGAATTTTATATTGCCATCTTCAAAGTCAGAAACACTGCCATCTGGGGCCTGGAAATATACTGCGCCTTTATCTTTTTCAACATCATAAACTCCAATAGCCACAATTTGGCCAGTTAAAGGAGAAAAACAAAGCCCATTTTTCACTTCTGCTAATTCTTTTTCATATTCCTCATCGGAAGCTGTCTCTTTTTTGATCCAACGCGTAAGCACTTCCTGCGAAGTTTCATCCAGCAAGTTAAAATCAGCACCAATTGTTTCAATGTCAAATACTAATTTACCCATAATCTTTTTATAGCTTAAACATAGCAATTAACGGGCGCCAGCACAAGTATTGACACAAAATACATAATATGTCACAATACAGCCTTCGCACATTTACAATAAAATATAAAATACATATAAGAAAGAGGTGCAAAATGAATTTCGCAAAAATTATTGAAACTGTCAAGAATGCATTTCCGGTTATAATGAGTAGAAAAAAGGCAATTAAAATGCGGGAACATGAAGAGGCCTTCAAGGATTTCTTTATGAATATAACACATGAAATGAAGCAACCATTAGCAGCTGCACTGGGCTTTGTTGGAAGAGTTGTTCATGAGAAATGCGGTGAATTATTAAATGATGATGCAAAAATGTATTTACAAAAAGCACACATTGGACTTTCTGCGATGGAATTGAACATTATGAGATCTCTTACTGAAATAGCAATGCTGGATTTTAAGGATGATGAAAGTCTGGCAAAAGTGATTACTGATATTCAAGCAGTTATCATAAAACCAATTTTGTACGCACACTCTGACAAAATACAAGAGAAAGGCATACGAGTAGAAAACAAAATTGAATTTAGTAAAATAACATTAAGAACAAACCGAAGTTGTCTTTCAGCAGTGTTTGGAAATCTCTTTAATAATAGTGTTAAATATGGTCCACAGGATTGCGAAATTATTCTGGATTCATATATTAACGCGGAAGAAAAAAGAAGATACTTTTCAGTTTCTGATTCAGGCGATCCACTTGATGAGGAATTTGTGAAAAACAGACTTTTCGAAATGTTTCAACGAGCTGACCCTACTTCAAAAGAAGGAACTGGTGTTGGCTTATGTATTAACAGAAAAATTCTGCGACTGCTTGGCGGCGATATTACGTATAATCGTGAGAAGCATGAATTCTTGTTTTGGTTGCCAATTGAGTAACTGAAACTTTTGGGTAGGATGAATTTTCATCAAATAATAAAGGCGACAAGAGTTTTAACTCAGTGTCGCCTTTCTTTTTACTCAACAAAACCTATTGGTCAAGCCTTATTTTCTTCAAGAAAATCATTTATGCGTAAAAGATATTTTGTTCGCACTTTTCCCTCAAGTGACATGCCAATCAATTTTAAAAAAACTTTTGCCACCTTTCTTGATAGTCCGTCCATGCGGTTTGTTGTCTCCATTTTGTGCCTCCTTGGGCAATGGGATTTTTACTTCTGAATACAAACTGAGCATATATATATAAGAAAAAACAACCCTTTCGAGTTGTTTCTCTAAGAAGCTAAGGAGCTAATGCCTAGTAAGCTATTTTATAGTTGTTCCAACAAACTTTTCCCCATCCAAATATTTTTGAAAATTATTCATTTTCTTGCCGTTTAGGATTGCAACTTCGATTCCCTCTTTGGCTGCCATCTTGGAAGCTATTGGGTCAAATGGAACATTGGAACCAGGATCCCAAGTATCGCCCACTATTTTTTGAAAATCGTCCCAACCAATCTCCTTGATTCTTTTGGCGTCTTTGTGCTTCTTTGGATCTTTATCACAAACGTAATCAATATTAGAAAGGTTGGCAATTTTTTTAACATCAAAATGTTTAGCAAGTAACACTGCAATGTAATCCGTTGAATTTCCCGGTTTATATCCGGCAGCAACCAAAACTGATTCTTTGGCTTTCAAAAAACTTTCCAAATCATATGGATTTTTGTTAATCGTCGGATGCGCATATTTTTTGAAAATAGTTCGGATGAAATGCGCATTCATTCTGGTGGCGTGAATTCCAATCCAATCTTTGTCCTCATCATCAATGTTTCCTACCTTTGCGCCAGCTTCAATATATTTTCTGGCGGTTTTTCCTCCACCGGTAATGATGATGAAGCGAAAACCCTTGGTAATTCCATCTTCAATAACCTTTTTAAACTGTTTCACAAATTTCCAATCAATTTCTTCCGGCACAATGAGCGACCCTCCAAGTGAAATAACGATTGTTTTTTTGTTCATAGTAATATTTGATAATTAATTTAACTAATTATAGCACGGGCTCATTTCCACATTTCTTTTTCCCGCAAAAAGAAACCTGGAGGAAAGAAAAGCTCGCACCGGATGAAGATACTGTGGCAAAAATTTCGCTCTTCGCTAAAATTTACACTGCGCGCCTACGCTTGCTAGCGGGCGCTACGTTTCAAAATTTTTTAACGCTCATCACTCGTTTTTCGCCTACGTACTTCATATGGTGCAAAGGGAATGCGGGATGCAAATATGAGCCTGACTTACTTTATGAACTTTATAACTTTATAACTTTATAACTTATCTGATATGCTCATCGGCTTTGGCTTTTGTCTCAGCAAGCTTGGCTAAAGTGTTTTGCATTTCATCTCTAATCCCCAAAAACATCTCCAAACCCTTTTGCAACTTTTCAATATCATTTTTATATTTTTCAATAATTTCTTCATTTTTGACCGGACTTCCATCTTGCAACTTCCTTTCTTTTTCCAAAAGCTCTTCTCCCAACTTCAAAAAATTCTCAATCTCCGCAATCTCCATCCCAATCTGCATCAAATTGGTCTTCAAATGCTCCTCAATTTCCTCAAATGTTTTAACCTGTTTATTTTCCATACCGTTTAATTTTTTAGTATTTTTTTATAATATTAACTATCTACGTGTTTTAGATATTTGATTAAGAACATCGCCGAAAATTCTTCTTATTTCATTGAGATCGGCTTGTATACTTAGGAATGTGTTATCATCAATATTCTGCATAATAAAGTCGAAATCAATAAAAACGGAAAAATCCCTCTCGTTGTCTTTTTCTGTTTCAAGTTCGGGGTATTTAAAAAATGTATTTGCGCGATCTTCAAATGAAATTGGTGGTACACCCTGCTGATTATAAAAGAAAGGCAGAATTTTTAAAGAATAATATTGCCAAATAATCCCCTCCAATTTTTCACAAATGTCCTTAATTTCTGGATCTTTTTTGGATAAGTTTTTCAATATTGCGTGTAAGTTGTGTGATTTTGTTACACAAGAATTTCCCTTGTTACTTTGCAACTTTTCAAGTGTCTTCAATATTAATTCCAAAGAATGCTTTAAATTGTATACAATTGGAATTAAGATATATTTGTCGTTATTACTTTTTTGTTTGATTTGTAAATAATAATTTATACCCTGATCAGAAATTTTTAAATAAGAATCAACAAAAGTTATCCAACCTTTTATTTTTGATATATCTTTAAAATTACTTTCCGCACTCTTCATATTTCTTAAGGCTTCAAACATGGTAACGTCTCGCATATATTTTTTTAGCTTATGACTTACATGTATTTCCTTGCAAAGTTGCACTTGGGTACCTTTAAAGCATACCCGATTTTCAAATATCTTTCAAACACACACTATCGAAACAATTTAAGCAAGCACTATCACACTATCGAGTGTGATAGTGCTTGCCATTTTTGGTTTGTGCCGTCATTGTTTTTGGATATGATTGCTTGCTAGGATTAAGCGCTTCAATTTTTTGTAAATCGCTGGTTTTTCTTTGGCCTTATCTAACTTTTCGATAACAACTTGCATTTGGGCTCTTTGCTTCTTGTTGGCATTTGTCACGATGTTCTCCAACAAAATATCTGGCCAATAATAGGCGGGAAATTTCTTTTTAAGAGAGCTCCAATTTTCAAAATTTACATCAGCATTATCTTGTTTTGAAATTTTACCTTTAGTTCTCGCGATTGCTTTTTGATATCCATCCCCTGAAATTTGAAGCCATTCATGCACACGAGCGATGGTTGTTGCACTGACTTTCAAAGTTTCCTCTATTTCTTGATAAGTCAAATCTTTAATAAGCAGTTCTGCAATTTTAAGACGCTTGGCAATCATTTCCGATTCCCTATAGGAAAGTAGGTCGCGCAAAAGTTCCGCAGCCTCGTTAGGATCTTTGATTTCAGCAATTGCCAGACAAAGTTGGTACAAAATTTTGTCTATTTCTTTTTTGGATAATTTTGAATAATATTTTGCCATATTATTTTTTTGTTTATATATTTTCGGCAAGCACTATCACGCTATCGAGTATGATAGTGCTTGCCATTTTGTTGTTGATTGTTATTTGGTGCTGGCGCCGCATTTGCTTTCGGTGCGACCTTGGCTGAGCGCCTCTTCTGCGGTCTTAAAACAGACAAGGTTTTCAGGCTTGACGCGTTTGGCGTAGGAACAGGTTGGGAGGTAAAATTTGTCGGAATTTTTGCTGCCAACATAGGCACAAGACGAGGTGTTAGTTGTTGCGGCTCCTTGGACAGCTATTTGGGGTGTTGTGATGGTTTTAGTCGCGCTAGAGGCTTCTAAATTGCCCTGAGTTGCAGTTTGCTGCCCTTCTCGTGTGTCAGAAGGCTTCTCGATTACTAGGGGCTTTTGCTGCCATTTTTGACCTTGCAACACCCCAAATTCAAAGGAAATAGCGCTAATCAGGCAAAAACCGACAAAAAGTACAATTTTAGTCTCATTTTTTATAAAAAAGTCTTTTATTTTTGACATATAAGGAGGTTGATCCCGTCGCTCGTGAGCGACAGGATTGACATAATCATTATTTCTGTTAGAATAAATCCTGTAACACTGAGTGACAATAAGTTCTCTTTGGGCTCCCGCGCTGGGCGCATTTCATTGTCTACCTACCGGTAGGCAGGCCAAAATGAATCCAAACGAAATTTACTTGTCACATTTGAACCCCACATCCTTTCTAGCATTATATAATATTTATGGATATTGTGTAACTGCAAAAAATACTTGTGGAATTATTTTTTAAAAAATATAAATTAGTAAGTTTAATTTGAATTGTGAAGGCATTTTGCTTTTAACTTTTCACTTTCAACTTTTAACTTTTGTATGGCGCATCGTAAGGCCGGTGGGTCTACCCAACTCGGACGAGATTCGATCTCGAAAAGACTTGGTGTTAAGATCTTTGGAAATCAAAAAGTAAAAACTGGAAACATCATCGTTCGACAACGTGGAACAAAATATCACGCAGGAAAAAATGTGATGCGTTGCAATGACGACACATTGATGGCTCTCGTTGATGGAATTGTAAAATTCACTTCAAAGAAAGTTCGAAACTTTACAGGAGTGTTGGTAACTCGTCGTTATGTTGCAGTTGAAAAATCTGAAACACCGATTGAAATCAAACCTAAGAAAACTGGTGCTAAGAAAGCTGGAGCAAAACTTCGCGTTAATCTTAAGACCAATGAAGCTGGCAAGAAAAAAGGAGCTTGGAAAGTTGCAAGAAAACCAAATATGAGAAAGACAACAAGAAAGCATTTGGTTGCGAGAGAAACAAAGAAAGCAAAATAAGTATCTCGTATCTTGTATGTAGTATTTCGTATAAAATGCACGCACATAAAAAAGAAACCTCGCAGGAGGTTTCTTTTTTTATCGAGTTATTTTCGAGAGAAGATCATTTACTATAGATTCAACACCATGTATTGTGGGAACCCAATTGTCTTTGGTTGAAATTTCTTTTTTTATTTCTTTCACTGACATCCATTTGGCTTCCTGTACTTCTCCATCATTAAATTCAAGTGTCTCTACGGGCTTATCATAATTGTAATAATAGGCTTGAGTTATCTCTCTATTTTTCTGCGGATCACTATAATCTGCAAATCCATCGAATATTCTCCTAATTCCACTTATCATATTTTTTGACTCAGCTTTTATTCCTGCTTCTTCGAATAATTCCTTGGTCACTGTTTCTTCCAATGTGTGTCCAGATTCAACATGACCTCCAAAACGAGTTGTCCACTTATCAGGATTTTGTTGTTTATTTTTAGCTCTAAGATGAACAATGAATTCTAATTCATTGTTTGCAAAACGATAGCAATAGATATGCACCGTTCTGTGCCAAAGACCTTTTTCATGACAAACACTGCGGAGCTCTTTTTCTCCAGTAAGATTTCCTTTTTCATCGACAATATCAAGATATTCTTTGGACATATTAAAAGACTCAAAATCTAGATTCTCGTTTTCACGGGAATGACAAGAAATTTGCTTTATAAACTTTAAACTTTTGACTTTATAACTTTTTACTTCTTTCCGCTTCTTGTTTTGGATGCTTTTACAAATTCAAAGAAAAGTGGATGTGATTTGAGTGGAGAAGATTTGAACTCTGGGTGGAATTGTGCGCCGAGGAAAAATGGATGCTGAGATTTTGGAAGCTCGGCAATTTCCATCAATTTTCCATCTGGAGATTTTCCAGAGAAAACAAGTCCTGCTTTTTCAATTTGTTTGATATATTTTGGATTAACTTCCCAACGATGTCTGTGACGTTCGGAAATTTTTGTTTTTTTGTATCCATCATATGCAAGAGTGCCTTTTTCCAACACTGCATCATATGCGCCAAGTCTCATTGTTGCCCCATAGTTTCCATCTTCCAGATTCTTTTTTTGTTCAGGCATAATATCAATCACGGGATGTTTTGTGTCGCGGTTTATTTCAGTTGTATGCGCTTCTCCAAGACCAAGAACATTGCGAGCATATTCAATGACTTGAAGCTGCATTCCATAGCAAATTCCAAAATATGGAATTAAATTTTCTCGACAATATTTGATAGCTTTGATTTTTCCTTCAATTCCGCGTCCACCAAATCCCCCTGGAACCAGGATTCCGTCATACTCAGAAAGTTCTTCTATTTTTTCTGGATCCTTTTCGAAAATTTCAGAGTTTATCCAATCCATCTCTGTTTTCACGCCAACTTTATACCCAGCGTGTTTAATTGCTTCAATCACACTGATATATGCATCAGACAAAACAAAGTCTCCTGTGCCAAAATATTTTCCAACTATTCCAATCTTAACTTTACCATCAAGACCTTTTACGCGCTTGATTAAATCTTCCCACTCTTTCAAATCTGATTTTTTTGGTTTAAGTCGAAGTTTCTTAAGAATAATTTTGCTCAAGTTGTCACGTTCGAAATTAGTAATAACTTCATATACACTTTTGGCGTCAGGAGCACTGATCACACATTCTTCAGCCACAGAGCAGAAATTTGAAATCTTTTCTTTGCGCTTGGCATCCATCGGCATTTCAGAGCGAGCCACAATGATGTCTGGTTGAACACCAGCAGCGTTTACCGTTCGCACGGCGTGTTGTGTTGGTTTGGTTTTCATTTCTCCCACCATATTAGGACAAGGAACGTAACTTACCATCACGGAAAGCACATCTTCTGGATGCTTGATTTTCATCATACGAATGGCCTCCATAAACAGGATGTTTTCATATTCGCCGACAGTTCCACCAATTTCGATCAGTGTTATTTCAGATTTGTCCTTGTTTGACGCGTGCACGATGCGGTCGATAACTTCCAATGGAATGTGCGGCACAACCTGCACACACTTTCCGGCATATTCCAAATTGCGCTCACGATGAATCACTGATTCATACACGCGACCAGTTGTCATATAATTATCGCGAGAAAGTGTGATGTCCATAAAACGCTCATAATTTCCCATATCCTGATCAGTTTCATCGCCATCATCCAACACGAAAACTTCTCCATGCTCAGTTGGGTTCATTGTTCCGGCATCAACATTCACATACGGATCAATTTTAAGCGCTGTTACTTTGTATCCTCGAGCTTTCAAAATTGCACCGATTGAAGATGTTGTAATCCCCTTTCCCACACCGCTCATCACTCCCCCCATCACAAAGATGTATTTTCGATTTTCCATTTTGTTTTATCCCCTAATTAATTAAGATATTATGGATATGCAAAAAGTCGCTTAAATGCGACCCCTGTTTTATTGCTAAAAAGTCCAACCCCTTATTTTCTAGTATATACCTTTTTTTAAGCTTGTTCAACCATTAGGATTATTTCTGTTTTTATCCCAAAATCAAGGCTGATGATTACCTTTTTTTCACCTAAATCCTTAATATGATCAGCAGCAATAGCTTTTTCTGGAATATCAAAACCAGCCTTTTTGATTTCTTTGTTTATGTCCTTAGCAGTGATTGAACCAAAAAGTTTTCCATCTTTTGCCCGCGCCTTGATGACAAATTTCTTGCCTTCGATAGCTGTCGCTAATTTTGCAGCAGTTTGTTTTTCCAAGGCTGTCTGGAGCTTCTTCTTGTCCTCTTCTTGTTTAACACTCGCCAAACTTGCTGGCGTTGCTACTGTTGCCAATTTGCGAGCCAAAAGAAAATTGCGAGCATAACCGTCCGGAACATTTTTTATTTGTCCCTTTTTGCCAACATTTTTAACATCTTGTAAGAATATTACTTGCATATAGAGTAGTTCGTAAAGTTTTTAAATACAGCTAACTATCTAAGTATAACCATTCCTTATGGCAGGGTCAAATCACACATTTGATTTGTTTTTTGTGACGCATAAACATAAAAATAAACAGCGCCTGTGCGGCAAGAGTTTTCATCATTTCAACATCCTCAAGTTTCTGGTTTGGTATTTCTTTTTTTATTACAATATACGAAAAAATGTTATCGATTGCTTTAGGTGACGTTACCACAATAAAATCCTCCGATTCAAAATAATTTATTTCAACCTTACGATTTTTTAATGAAAAATCCAATTTATTTTTTGGGATACTTTTAATTTCTTTAAATATGGTAAAATCTATTGCGGAAACAAAACGCAGTGCAAATTGTTTTGATTTTCCAAAAAGTGCGATGGCATCCATAATAGATTCGTACAGCTCACTCTCATTTCTGTGTGTCAATTTAGAACTTTCAGGATATCCAAGAGCTATATTTTCTAAAATATCCAGTTTACGATTAATTTCTCCAATATATGAATAAGATTGTTGCAAATCTTTTTTCATTCGACTAGCTTGAATTTGAATGGTGCCTTTTTCAGCAACATTCTTTTTCATTTTTCTATCCAAAAACAAATACATTGCCATAGCGATGGAGCCAAGCAATAAAATCACAAATTCTTGAGTCTGAGTCACATCAAAAGTATAAAAGCCCTTTCGCACGAAGGTTGGAACAAAAACTATAAAGGTAAATATGGTCAGGTATATCCAATACATATCCCCGTTGCCTTTTAAAAGATGGTTAATTATTGTGGCATATTGCTTGATTTGTGTCAACCCCGTTAGAAATTTCAAAAATTTATTTTTAACCAATATTTAGGCTTTATTTTTCAATTCGCAATATCTTAAGAATACATACTTGTGAAATTTCTAACGGGGTCAATCAAATTTTTTTCTTCTCTATAAAAAATCATAAAAAATCCCGCCTTTTGAGCGGGATTTTTTCTATGATTTTTGGGAGTAAAGCTGGGTAATGTATTCTTTCAGTTCTCCATTTAAGTCTTCTCGATCTACAGCATACGCCATAATGGCTTTCAGATAATTCAATGGATCTCCAGTTGTAAGCCATTGTCCATCCTTAAGTTCTTTAGCTATAAATATTCCACCTTGCTGTACATATGTTTTAATTGCATCAACAATCCAAAGCTCATTACCTTTTCCAAGTGCAGTTTTTCTGAGTATATTTATAAAATCTTGATCCAAAATCATTCGTCCAAAATCAGCTAGGCATGATGGAGCTTCTTCGATTGATGGTTTTTCTATTATATCTTCAATTTCATTTGTACCTTCTCTAAGCTTCACAATTCCATAACGATTTACAACTTCAGGTAAAACTTCTTGCACGCCAATCATAAGATGACCATGTTTTTCATAATCTTCTATCATTTGTTTGGTAAAAGAAACTCTTGATTTAACCAAATCATCTCCCCAGACAAAAACAAAAGGCTCATTATCAACCAAGCTTGCCGCTGAAAGAACTGGTGTGCCATTGCCATAAGGACCTTTTTGACGAACATGAATGAAATTTGCCATTTCAGCTATACGTTCAATTTCATCAGCATAAGCAACTTTTCCATTTTTTCTTAAATCATCTTCCAATGCACTGCTATGATCAAAATGATCTTCCAGTGGTTTTTTATCCCAACGAGTAACAAAAATGATGTCTTCTATGCCAGCCTCAACCAATTCTTCAACTACTAATTGTATAATTGGTTTATCTACAATAGGCAGCATTTCTTTTGGCATAGATTTTGTCGCTGGCAAAAGACGTGTTCCACTACCCGCAACTGCAATAATAGCTTTTTTAATTTTTTGCATTTTTTTCGTGTCATTCCGAGCTTGAGCCGCAGTCCACGGTTTAGCGCGAAATGTTTCTATAGTAATAATTATAAATCAACTATTTTATTTTACTATCCTGGATTCCCGCCTCCGCGGGAATGACACAGGTTTTACTGTAAACGTTTTTTGCTGCGAATTTTCAATTCCTCGTTGAATTCTTTGATTGCTTCATCTAGAATTGGATGAAAATTTCTGCTGATTCCTTTTTCCTTAACAATAATACTTGCTTCCAAAAGAGAATCGGGAGTTCCAGCATCAAGCCACTGCCCATCAAACAATGTAACTTCCAATTGTTTTTTCTTGAGATATGCTTTGTTAACATCTGTTATTTCAATTTCTCCACGATCCGATGGTTTCATATTCTTAGCAATCTCAACACAATTGTTGTCATATAGATAAAGTCCGGTCACAGCGTAATCACTAATCCATTCAACTGGTTTTTCTACAATTTCAATCGCTTTATTGTTTTTGTTAAATTTCACAACCCCAAATCTTTCAGGGTCAGAAACTTTTTTGGCAAAGACGTGCCCTCCACCTCGGAAAGCTTTTATTTGTGAAGCGAAATCATCTTCAAAGATGTTATCTCCCAAAATAAGAGCCACGTTGTCCTCTCCAATATGATTTTCGCCAAGTGTCAGTGCTTCAGCAAGTCCTCGCGGCGAGGATTGCACTTCAAATGTAATATGAATCCCATGTTTTTTCAATAGCGATCCAAGTAGATTTAAAAATTGTCCAGAATGTTCTGGTGCCACAATAACCAAAATATCCTTAATACCAGCCTTAATCAAAGTGTTAAGTGGATAAAAAATCATTTGCCTGTCGTATACTGGCAAAAGTTGCTTGCTGGTGGTTGCTGTCATTGGAAAAAGCCTTGTCGCTGTTCCGCCAGCCAACACAATTCCCTTCATTTTTCGCTTTTTTGGTTTACATTGTTGATCCATCATAAATTTATCTGTCATTCCGGACTTGATCCGGAATCCCGAATTTTAACGCACCAACCTTTCTGCTTCGAGAGATCCTGAAACAAGTTCAGGATGACACCTTTAATTTTTTTATTACTAAACTTTTGGATATATTGGAAAACGTTTACAAAATTTTGTCACATCTTTTTTTATTTCCGCGAGAGTTTTTTTATCATTATGCGCTGTAATGATCGCATCAATCCACTCGACAATCATTTTAATCTCTTTTTCTTTCATCCCGCGAGAGGTTATTGCTTGCACGCCAACTCGAATTCCGCTTGGATCCATTGGGCTTCTTGGGTCATCCGGAATCATATTTTTGTTGACCGTAATTCCGGCCTCATCAAGTGCGCGCTCTGCTTCTTTTCCTGTAACTTCTTTGCTGCCCATCACATCAATAAGCACCATATGATAATCTGTACCGCCAAACATAATTTTATATCCACGCTTTGTTAATTCTTTTTCTAAAATCTTGGCATTCTTGATTACTTGTTTTGCATACACTTTAAACGCAGGTTTAAGCGCTTCTCCAAAAGCAATAGCTTTGGCTGCAATATTATTCATATGTGGTCCACCTTGAAAGCCTGGGAAAGCTGATTTATCAATCGCTTTGGCAAACTCGGCTTTGCACATAATCATTCCTCCGCGCGGTCCACGAAGTGTTTTGTGTGTGGTGGTGGTCACAATGTCAAAAAATGGCACAGGATTTTCGATTGCTTTTCCTGCAATAAGTCCGGCGATGTGCGCAATGTCAAACATTGAAATTGCACCAACCTTTTTTGCAATTGCCGCAAATTTTTTGTAATCGACTTGCCTTGTGTATGCAGAAAATCCAGCTAGAATTAATTTTGGCTTATGCTTAATGGCCATCTTTTCTAATTCCTTATAATCAATAAGCCCATCCTTACCTGTTTTATATCCAATAAAATTATAGATTTGTGCAGACAGTGTTAGTGGGTGTCCGTGTGTCAAATGTCCGCCGTGAGAGAGATCCATTCCGAGCACAGTGTCTCCTGGTTTTAAAATTGCGTTATATGCAATCATATTGGCAGGCGCTCCTGAATGAGGTTGCACATTGACGTGCTCAGCGCCAAAAAGTTTTTTTGCACGCTCAATTGCCAAAGATTCAATAACATCAGTGTATTGCTGTCCACCATAATATCGCTTTCCTGGATATCCTTCGGAATATTTGTTCGTGAAAACAGATCCCAATGCTTCAAGCACAGCCTTGGAAACATAATTTTCAGACGCAATCAATTCCATTCCCTCTTGTTGGCGCTTCATTTCGCCACTGATAGCATCAAAAACTTGTTTATCCTGTTTTTTTATTATTTCAAAAGCCATTTTTTTAAAATTATTTTATACTTTTTAAATATTCTCGCAGTGCTAATTTGTAACTTCGCAGTGGATTCAATTTTGTGTTAATCAAGGTTGAAACATATGGCCGAGCAGCGGGCCGAGGAAACTCATCTGAACTTACAGGCACCACCTTAGTCTTGATCTTAGCCATCTTATATAATTCTACAACTGCTTCGTACCAAGTGCAAGGACCCTCGTTGGCGACGTGATAAATTCCAAAAGGTTTTTCAGCCTCAATAATCTCCTTGGTTTTTTTGGCCAAGTCTGGCGCATATGTGAAAAGACTTGTTTCTTCGTCCACCACTTTAACCTCAGAATTTTTTCTGCCCGCTTCCAACATCACATCAAAAAAACTTTTCTTGCCAGTTTTCGCTTTGGCGGGTTTACCAAAAAGTTTTGAAAGTCTGATGATATAATATTTCTCGCCATTTTTTTCAACAGCATCTTCGCCCATCAATTTGCTTTTTCCATAATTCTGCAGCGGCTGCGCAATTGCATTTTCATCAAATCCAATTTGCGGAGCAAAATTTTCATGCAGCGAACAAGAACCGCAAGAACCACTACAACCAGCTGGTTCTGGAATATCAGGATAACCAGAAAAAACATAGTCCGTGGAATATTGAACCAGTGTCGCATCCAATTTTTTAGCAATTTTTGCAAGATATCCCGGAGCTTTGCCATTTAGCATTTTTGCTTTGGCAAATTCAGTTTTGTCTTTTTCACAAGCATCCACCGCGTTATATGCTGCAGCATTCAAAATTATGTTTGGCGCAAGTTTGGAAATTTTTTCTTTCACTTGATTTTCATCAGTGATATCAATTTGATCAAAATCCCAAGCCGTCACTTTGTAATCCAAATCTTTTTTAAAAACCTCAACCAATTCTTGTCCAAGCATACCGCGGGATCCTATTACTAGCACTTTATTTTTTATTGTTTTGTTATTCATGTATAAATTTATTTATAATTTATTATATCCAAATTTCCAATTCCCAATTAACAATTTCCAATAAATTTCCAATGTCTCAATTACAAATGTTTAAAAATTAAGATTTTATTTAAATTTCAAAATTATATGCTCAAAATATTTTCCAGATATTTTTTTGTCTCAAGCTGCTCTTCAAATGAATTTTCCAATTCCAGGCTGATATAGTATGGCAAATATTGCCGATATTGTCCAATATAGTCAAATTCATCCAAGCTAAGAAAATAGTGTCGCCACGCATTAAGAAAAACACGTTTTATAATGTTTTTCAACTTGCGTTTGGGGGAAATATGACAGCAACCGATCTTAAGTGTATTCAATAATTCTATTGTTTGCGCATGAGTTTTTGGTGCAATTTTTTCTACCCTATTTAAATGTTCAGTGTCCAAACAAATTCCTGCAAATCTTTTCAAATTTTCAACCTCAAATTCACAAAACATATTTTCCACATAAATTTCTCCTGCGTATTGTTCCAGCCGGGCATTAAGTTTTATGTTTGGATGAATATTGAAATATTGAGTTTTGTATTTATTTTTAAACAGCTCGACTTCCCAGAATTCCATGTCCTGATGTCTCAAGTGCACGTGCGGGATTTCCAAACCTTCAATATCCTCCAGTAATCGATACAATTCTTTGCGATCATTAATTTTAAGAAATGTCGGAAAAAGCGCGATCTTTTTGATTCCGAATTTTTTCATTTCTTCCACTTTTCCTAGCCAATCAGACTTGGGCGTGGTAGTAAGTCCTAACAAAATTTCATGATTGCTCCCCATTATTTCTTGTATTGCTTTTGATAATATTTTTCATACTCTCCGCTTTTGATGTTTTTCCACCAAGATTCGTTTGCTTGAAACCAAGCTACTGTTTTTTCGATTCCCTCTTCAAAAGTTATTTGCGGCTGCCAGCCAAGTTCGTTTTTAATTTTATCAAAGTTTATTGCATAACGTTTGTCATGTCCTTTCCTGTCCTCAACATATTCAATCCAGCTTTCATCACGGCAAAGAAGTCCCAAAATAGTTTTAACAATTTCAATATTTGTTTTTTCACCATTACCGCCAACACAATAAGTTTCTCCAATCTTACCCTTGTGAATAATCGTATCAATTGCTCTGCAATGATCTTCGACGTGAAGCCAATCGCGAACCTGCAAGCCATCCCCATAAACAGGAATTTTTTTGCCCTCCATTAAATTTGTAATTACCAGAGGAATCAATTTTTCAGGAAAATGATACGGGCCGTAATTATTGGAGCAATTAGAAATCGTGACTGGAAGATTATGAGTGTGATAATATGCCCTCACCAAGTGATCTGAACCAGCTTTAGAGGCTGAATATGGCGATCTGGGATCATACGGCGTAGTTTCACTAAAAGGTGCGTCTTGAGCCCCCAGGGACCCAAAAACCTCATCTGTGGAAACGTGATGGAAGCGCAAATTCCCTGCCTTTTTGGCAGCTTCGAGTAAGGTATGCGTTCCTATCACATTTGTGCGCACAAAGGCCGCTGAGTCCAAAATAGAGCGGTCTACGTGCGATTCTGCAGCAAAATGCACGATAATATCAACCTCCTTGGCCAATTTATCCACCAAATCAGCATCGCAAATATCCCCCTTCACAAATTTGTGGCGAGGATTGCCTTCCAATTCCTTCAAATTTTCCAAGTTGCCAGCATATGTCAGCGCATCCAAATTAACAACCTCATAATCAGGATACGTCTTGAGAATGTAATGGACAAAATTGCTGCCAATAAAACCAGCACCACCTGTAACTAATAGCTTCATGAATCATGTAGCATATAGCATTTAACATGTAGCATTTGAAATACAAAGAAATCCTAACGCATTTTTGTTATATGTTATATGTTGTATGTTATATGTTTTTTAAAATGGGGAAACAAAATTTTTAAACTCCTGTGCTTTTGCATCTTTGTCTGACAAGATTGGATTTTCTATCGGCCAAAATATTTTTAAATCCTGATCATTCCAGATAATTGCACCTTCAGCAGATGGAGTGTATTCATTGTCGCATTTGTATTGAAATTCAGTGTCATCAACCAATGTGCAAAATCCGTGCGCAAAACCACGTGGCACAAAAAGCTGATAAAAATTATTATCAGTGAGTTCAAAACCTTCCCATTGTCCAAAAGTTGGCGAATCCTTGCGCAAATCGACAATCACATCGTACACAGCACCTTTTGTCACGCGCACCAATTTGGCTTGCGTGTAAGGAGGATTTTGGAAATGAAGGCCACGCAAAACTCCCTTAGTGACTGATTTGGAATGACAATCCAACACAAAATCAGCTTCAATGCCAAGATCCTTCAATCTTTTCTTTGAATACGATTCCATAAAAAATCCTCTCTCATCATCAAAAACCTTTGGCTTTATCAAATATGCCCCTTCAAATTTTGTTTTTTCAATTTCCATTTACCCCGTTAAATAAGATTTGAACTTTTCAAAAAAATACAAAGCTTATTTATTAAATTACGTATTATTATTTACCCCGCCAAATATACTAGCTGTTCAAATCTTGTATTTAACTGGGGTATCTCCAACCCCTTAATCATAATATATTTTAAAGAAAAGAAAAAGGGCAGCCATTTGGCAACCCCTTTGTGTGCTTAAATTTTGCAACATTTTTACTATTCTTCATAAATCTTAAGGCTGACATGTATGCCCAATATTAAACAGATATCAGCTATCTTTTTTGCAGAGCCAAGTCCATCTTTGTGATAAATTTCAATTTCATTCATCTCCAAACAGTTACTTTTAACAAAGCCCATTACTGTAAAACCACCTACGGCCGAAATAACTTGGCAAACTCTTTCGAGTAAAGACTCATTTGCAAACGTTATCTGCGTTATCGTCATAATCATTACCCCCCCTTGTTTGATTGTTTGTGACTATTTTAAGTCACTAAGAACTAGGTCACTATTCATAACTCTTGAAAATTCCTCTGTTGTTCCATCCTCCTTTATAAGATGAAAAACTATTGGCACATCATTTAATCCTGCTTGTTTTTGAATCTTTAAATTGTAATCGTTTTTTATTTCTTGTGGCATTGCATAATTTATCTCAACGGTTTTTGAAGTTCCAATTGGCACTCGCACAATTGCTCCAAAATATTTTTTGCCAAATTCGCTGCCAAATTTTGTATCATCAAAATTTTTCTGATCAATCAGCTCAGAATTTTCTGGAACATATACCCGCAAGTAATCTCTATAATCTCTGGTCATCCAATCTTTCTGCTTGGCAGTATGCTCGTATGTTATTTTTAATTTTGCAACAGGCAATTGCTTGGAAAGATCAACTGTATAATCAATTGATCGTTTCACGTAATAATCACTCTTAAACGCACCGATGTTTGCATCAACTGTCATTAAATAATCCTTGCTCCAATTTTGATCAACTTCGCCAGCCCAATTGGCAGCCTTGATTTCTTTTTGCAATTTTTCATTTTCAAAATTAAGCTGGATGTCTTTTTTGTTCAAATCAGCCAAAAGAATTTTCGCCAATTCAATTTTTTGCGAAAGATTAAAAGAAAAGACTCTTTTTTCAATTTCTTTGGCCAAATCAGACATTACCAATTTTCTCTCATCCCGATCAATCCCCTGCTCCTCGAAAGCTTTTTCCACTTGATACTCCAATGATAAAATTGCATTGTCACTGTTATATGTCCCAGGATATCCCTCGACGGATATTGGACCTGTTATTTTCAAAATGGAAGACAAGACATTTGCCGTAATTCCAATCACTCCATCAAGCTTTTCCTCTCCTCCTCCCAGCTGATAAAATTCTTCAGTTTTCTTGGCGTTTATTGCAAAATCAGGAGAAAAATTGGAGTCTCGCAGTTTCCAAAAATCAGCCACACCCATTTCCCTAAGTGGATATGGCGGAATCATTGTGTTGGGAATTTTGACATCAAAATTAGAAAGATCGTGAGTTTCCAAAGAAATAATTTTTCCATTTTTTAATTTCACAATTCCAAATGCGCCGATAAAACCACCACCCGGCCGGATCTCCATATTGTTTTGAAACAGTACCAATAGATTTTTTTCTTTGTCATCACTTTTAAGCAAAAAATCTCCAACTTTTGTTAGAGCTCGATATTCCTTTTTTTGAGAATTATTTATTGGCAAAAAAGACAAAACGTTTTCCACGCTCGAAGCCATCCCCCTGTTTTGAGTATTCCAATAAAAATACCAACCTAGCAAAAAAAGACCAGAGACACTCCAGAAAATAACCCAGAATTTTAAGGAGTATTTTTTCATATCATGAATCATGGAACATAGAGCATGGAGCAAAAATACATGCGCATTCCAATGTTTCATGTTATATGCTCTATGATTTATATTTTCCCTTTCAAGAGTTCGTTCAAGCGCTTCTTTAACTCTTCGGGAGTTGGTTCTCTTGTTTCGCTAGCAATTGAATCCCGCTCACTTTCTACTGATTGTGATGGTGAAGATTCTGTTGGCGCTTCATTTTGAATGAAAAATGAATCGTCAGCGACTGGAAGATTGGCTGGCGCACTAGATTCAACTTTGTGACTGACGGGCATTTCGGGAAAATTAGGATATTTGTCCGGTTCAAGACTTTTGGTTATTTTTTTCATTTCTTGAAACTTTTTCGCATATTTCAAATTTCCAAACTCTTCTTTTTTTTCTTGTTCAAAATCAAATGCTTGCTCAGCTTGCTGGTTTTTATAAAGATTATTAAGCATTTCCAATTCTTCTTCAACGGGAATGTTTGGATTTTTTTTGAATTCAAAAAATGAACCCATTTTCAAAAACTCAGGTTTTTTAATTGAAAACTTTTTACTTTCAAAAACCAAATATTGCAAAAGACCAGAAATTGAGAAGCCAGCAATAATACTGAAGATAAGAAGCCAAAACCAATTTGAAATATAAACTCTAGTAATTGGACCATCCACAATTCTCAAATCAACATCCTTCTTTATATTATAATAAAAAGCTGAAGTATCAAAAAGTGTGCGGGCAGTCTTGATTGCAAGTTGCTCAGAATCAGTTTTATGAGAGGTTGTGATTGCAATCTTAACAACAGAAGCATCAAAACTAGCTCGCTCAACTGTTAGCATCTCATTCCATTTGTCTTTTCTTTTTTGTGGAGAAAGTCCCTCAGTGACATCTCGCATATCGGAATTGTTTTTGAGCATCCTATCATAAAAAGCCAATGTTTTTGGAAGCTCTGAAATATTACTAACAATCTGAGCTTGCTGTTTGGCAGCAACCTGGGATTTGGCGCTTATCAAAATTGAAATTTCACTTTGATATGTTTTAAACGAATCAATCAGCAGCAAGAAAAAAACAGCGGAAAGGATTATTCCCACCACAAACACTCGCGACGATAAGCCTACGCGATTGGCTAATTTTTTTTCAATAAGTTTTTCCATTTCCATATATTTTTTTCTAAAATTATTTCCTTTTCAACAACTGCCTTACTGTTTAATACTGCTTTTTTCTCCAAATATTTTTGTGCACGTTTTTTTGATCGCTCACTCATCGCAGAAACTTCTTCGCTGCGACTGAGCAAATATGCCAAGCGGTCACGAAGATTCAAAACTGATTTTGCTTTAAAGAAAAAACCGTTACTACCGACAACCTTAACGTTCTCCTTTGCGTCACTTACCAGTGAAGCAAGTCCATATCCCATTGCTTCCATCAAAGTATCTTGCGACAAAACTATTTCAGCGGGCTGCACATAAAGATATGCTGATGAAAACAATTGTTTGATCGTGCTTTTCTTTCGAGCACAGAAAAAGATTATGTTGTCCCTTCTTTCGCTAATCGTTTTCAAATATTTCACATAATCCTCATCATCAACTTCATCCCCATTTGCTGCAATTGCCAATTTGAAATTGTTGGGTGTCTTTGCTGTGTCTTCCAACTGCTTGAAAGCCTCAATCAAATAATGAGCACCTTCGCGCTTGGTCAAGCTTCCAACAAACAACAAATATCTCTTGCTACGCAATCCCAACTCGGAGATATTATGTTTTGGTCCAATATTTTTTTCTTTTGCAATCATATTTAAATTCAAAATATCAAAATAGTTGACTTGTTAGTTTATCAAATATTGCATAATTTGTCAAGGCCATAAAATCAACAAAAACTGCACCAATAAACCACATTGTGTCATCCTGAACTTGTTTCAGGATCTAGAAAAGCCGCTAAGCCTAGTGAGATGCTGAAACAAGTTCAGCATGACAAGAGTTAATTTTGACAAACAAAAAGACCACATACTCCAAGATTGGAATAGTGGCCGACATTGCTTTATACGTTCACCTTTTCTCTGCCATCAGAGTGAAAGGGTTGTTTTCAAATTTGGGTCACTGCTTGTAAGATTTACAGCAGGTCTGCTACACAATATTATCTGCCCACAAGGGTGGCCCAGAGTAATATTCGGATCTCTAAGGAGAAAATCCGTACTTCTTTGTTATCTGCTAGGAGCAAGATAACTGGAATCTCAAGGGAGCATTCCATCATATATACAACAAAACGAGTTGTGGGAGCCTGGATTTGTTAAAATTCCAGGCTCCCGATATGTTTTTATACTTCCACAACCTCGCCAATAGCTATGGCGTTGTCTATGACCGCTTTTAGTAAAGCAGAGCATTTCAGGCTGGGATCAAAGTATATGTTAAGCATCTGAGCATTTGTCGCCGTAAGATGCCTGAGAGATTTTGCGGGAGTCCGCGGATATTCTGACGGACTATCATAATCATCTTCATCGAAATCTTTGACGAGTTTCAATGTGCGAACCTTACCGTCGATTATGACCGGGTTGATTTGATAGTTTTTTCCATGAATATCCTTTAGGACGAACGGTCTCTGCAGTTCGTTGATACTAGCAGTTTCGGCCGGTACCACTTTAATGATTTCCTCTTTGGAAGATTGAATCGCCGCAAGGATTTCATCTTTGGCGCTGCCGATTGTAGCATTAACACTTGTAACTTCAGTTTTTACTTCTTCAGTCACTGTATTAAGGCGGTTCACGGCCGGCTCAACTGCCTCGCGAACCTGACCCTTTGTGCGGGCCAGTATCACGAGTACTGCAACAATGATCAGGGCTGCGAGGCCCAAGCCAACTGCTAGTAAGCTATTTTCAACCTGCTCACCAGCTTTGTGGAATTCGCCAGAGACATATGGAATAATCTTGGCATTATCCTCGCGGGAGGCATCAATTTTACCATTGGAGCTTTTCACTTCTCCAAGTAAGCTTCTGTCTGTTTCCACGCTGTCCCTTAATGCGGTAGCGTAATTATTGACTGCATCATCATGTGCCAGCTTGGCTGCCTTGCTTTCATCAGCCATTTTCTTTGCCTCTTTTTTTATCTCCCTGGCTTCATTCACGAGCTGATTTATAACTCGCTGGTCGATGCCGGTTGAGGGAACAGGATTCTGTGGCGGGTTAAGCTTTGCATCGTTGTTTGAACCAAGATCAGCATAAGAAATCGCTGATATGCTTAAAACAAGAAACATAACTATAGAGAATATCTTTTTCATGGAAAACCCCTTTCATTTGAGGAAATATTTTGTAGGCGGGCTTCTTTTTATCGAGAAGCCCGCCGAGTTATCAGTTAAGAACCAGGTCCGTGGAGTAATTCTCCATGTTGTGACGAAGATTCAGCATTTTATTCCCTTCGTCTTTTGTAACTGGTCTCCACTCATACTTCCCAGTCTTTTTGTTTACGTGCCGTACCTTTTCAGGTACTTTCCAATAACCAGCTGTCGAACCATCCCTAGCAAAAAATGCACTAGCCAGATAATAATCGACGTCGCTTATTAGCTTCTCAGAATCGCCGAACTTGGAAATGTCGCGGCCTTTGATGTAATTCAGTTCGGCCATATAGCCGTGCTGGATTGCATCATTGAGATATTTCACTTCTCGCTTGCCTCCACACACCCACTCGCTGATATTAGCTTTCATAGCCTTCAGCTGCAGATCCAGATTATTGTGGCTGTAAGGTTTGCAGTCGAAAAGCTTAGCATCAATATCCGCAATAAGCTTGAGATATATTGACTGGTCACATACAGAAGGTTGTGGTGCAGGCTCCGGTTGTAAAACCGGAGGTGCAGGAGGCGGCTGAGATGCGGGAGGTTGATATGTGGCATAGGTTTTAATGATGTTAGCATGCCCATCATTGAGACAGGCATACTTTATCTTATCAACCTTGTCCAAGCGTGTAGTGCTCTTACCAATTCCAAATCCTGTAGCACCGCCTACGCCAGTATTGCTACCGGCAACATTCACAATCGAGGCACTCAGGTTGAGTGACTGCGAAGATGTTACTTGGTTTTTGTCCTGCGAAACCAAGATTGCAACCCTGTTGGAATTTTTTTCTATCCGGCAAGATTTGTAGGCCTCAGCGACAAACGCTTCGACCGACCAGTTTTCCTTGCCAACCACTTCGCCTCTGCCGACAACAACGTCGTCGTCATTAGCATCATCAAGTGGCCAATAATTGGTGCACATCATCATGTCTCCCTCGCTTTTAGGGAGACTTGGTCCCATTGGAGTAAATTGAACTCTTCCACCCCAATTTGTGAACCAGAGGTCTGAGAAATGAAACCCAAAGGCCATCTCATCAACCTGGTTCTTGAAGGAAAGTTTCCGGTAAATCTTGGGACAAAAGATATCCCATTGCGTACCATCAACCGTTACACCTGGAGTAATGTAGCCATTAAATCCCGGTGTACCTGGAAACTGCAGTCTGTCATTAACTACCGCAGTACCAGTGCCATTGCCAGAATCTTTCATACTGGCGTCACCACCTTTTCCACCTTCACCGCCAGCCGTATCAACATTGACTTTAACATCATTACGGGAATTGCCGCTGCTATCTATAATAGCAGTTCCGCCAGTGCCAATACCTGTTCCGCCACCAGCAGTTGCAGTAACACCTGTTACTGTTGCTGTAGCATTGGGATTAGCAGTGACAGCTTGTGATCCAGTAAAGCCATTGCTGTTGTCAATAATGACATCATCAGCGGCAACCGCGACGCCCGCGGTGAGCACAACCAACATCATTGCCAGAAACATCATTCTTGAAGTTTTCATTCTCTTCTCCTTTTTTCCATAAAAGTGTGAGTTTCGCGAAATTGCGATATAAAAATCCTATTAACTTGTCAAAACAACTGACATTTATTATTTAACGGACCTCATTTCTGGAATACTTCCCTAATGAGATGAGTTCCGATTCAAAAATAGATGCTTTTTCTAGAACTATACAGTCTAGCAGAAAATAGCACTCTTGTCAAGTCTAAAAGTGCATAATTTTTTTAGATAGCAAAAACCCGCTCAAGTAAGCGGATTTTTGCTATATGCTATATGCTTACCCCGTTAAATTTTGGTACTCCAAAATATTTAACTGGGGCTATATGTTCTATGATTTAATAAGTTCAGCCTTAACAATGAGTCTTTTGAAGTTTGTGCCAAGTGGCCAACAAGTAGACAGGGTCAGCACTGGAGCATCAGGATTGGCGAATATTTTTTCATCATCGGGAGCAGTAACAAATTTTTCACTTATCTTATATTTGTAAAAAATAATCTTACCGTTTTGTTGAATGGTTTTTATATTAACAATATCCCCCACTTCCAAATCATTAAGGTTTTTAAAGATATAATTGAAATCACCTTTGGCCCAGACATAGTTGCTAGAATGTCCTGAGATTATCACATTGCCTTTTTCTCCTGGAGCTGCTGATTTTGGAAAATGAGAAAGACCGCTTTCCAAATCTTTGAGAGCTTTTTTTGCATCTTCGCTTTGTGACCAAATCATTGGAGCATCAACTCCTATTTTTTCAATCTTTACATATACCAAAGGTTTGGCATCTCCAGGGGCGTCGGGATCATATCCATTAACAATTTCTTGCTTGTCAGAAAATTTGTCGCCGTCACTGTCAATATTATTAGGATTTGTTCCGTGAATATATTCTTGATAGTTAAGCAATCCATCGCCGTCAGAATCATTGTCATACACATCCTTGCTAACAATATTGTTTGCTTTTGCCCAAGCTGCAAATTCTTCCAGATTGATTCCATCAGTTCCTGTTCTTTTTATTAGATTTTCATCTTTTTGTAAATCAATAACAGGCACTGGTTTCGGCGTTGTTTTCACAACAGGTCTAAAATCAAGCAGGTTTACCACATAAAATCCCAATGCAAACAATGCCAAAAAAAGGATGCTTAACGCAGCAACCTTTTTTAATTGAAATTTTGTTTTGTCAGATATATTAAACATCGAAATATTTTTATGACGTTCATTCAATTTAAGTGATGGACACTTGATGCTTATATTCACATCAAGTGTCTACACGCAAACTGCTCGAAAATTATCTTATTTGAGTTGCATATTTTTTTACACCAAATGCGGTAGCAAACAATGAAAGAATCGCGATTGCAATTAAGCCAACTGTTCCACTTCCACTCGCTGGCAATTTTTTGAAGGCAATTTCTCTACCATTTTTATCATAGCGATGAGATCGTCCGTGTTTATCTTTTTTTGTATAACTTCCATCTTTATCTATAACTATTTTTGAATCTGAATCAAATTCTCCACTTTGGCTAACAGAGGTATTACCAGAGGCAGTTGCAGTACTTGTTCCTGCATTTGCAGTTGATGTTCCACCTGTTGAAGATGAAGTTCCGCCAGTTGCAGCTGTTGTTCCACCTGTTGTTCCACTTGCTGCAATTATAGTTCCTGTTGTTCCATTCGTGCCAGCACCACCAGTAGAGGCGCTAACATATCCGCTTGAATTTCCACTGTTTAAAACAATAGCGTTTCCACCAGTAGCATATGCACTACCGCCGGTTGCTGAAGCGCTAACATCAGAAACAGATGCTGTAGCTGTTGGATTAGCAGTAACAGTTTGAGTTCCACTGAAACTGTTACTATTTTTGATAGTAATGTCAGCTGATACCAAATTAACCGCAAACACAGTTGCGCTTAGTACTATTGCTAGTACTGCAATTTTTTTCATCATACGTTTATAAATTTGATTAATTAATAACTTATTTACTGGGACTTATTAGCCTAGCATAAATTCAATTTTCTGTCAATAGGGCTAATTTCAGAAGAAATAAGCATCATACTTTATCATACAATCAAAATGCACCAATATTTTCTTTTATAAAATATAGCAGCGCAGCATTTTGGAGAATAAGCAGCGGGATTCCAAGCAAGAAATACCACTTTTGAGTTTTGTGATGAAAAACAAACATCCCAGCATACACCCCGACACTGCCAAAAGCCGTTGCTATGAAAAATAGCATTCCTTCTGAAATTCTTTCTGCTGAAGCTTTTTTTGATTTGCGTTTATCCAAAAACATAATCAAAAACGCCAGCACATTCACTGCCAGAAAAAATATTAACACGCTTGCAAGTGCTTTATCCATATACTAATCATACACTTTCTATTGAAAAGACACAAAAAAAGAAGGTTTTATCCTTCCTTTTTGGTTTGTTTGTAATGATTGTATACTTACAATTCCACGGAAATTTTTATTTCCTTGCTGTCACGTTCAACAAGTAATTCTATTTTGTCCCCTTTTTTATATTGATTAACCAAGTTTGAAAGTGGGTTGTCCAAATTAATACTCTGATCATTCACGGCCAAAACAATGTCATTGATTCTTAGCCCTGCTTTTTCAGCTGGAGAAAGTGCAATTATTGCAAGACCTTGTTTGCCTGAAGGAGAAAAGATGAGCGCTCCACGATCACGATTCAAATTATGCGCGATGGCATATTCTTTCGTGATCGAAACATAATACGCTCCCAAAAATGGACGTTTTTCAAGTTCACCGGAAAGTGCCAAGCTCAAAGCCTTTTGAGCTATGTTAGAAGGAATTTGAAAATATTGATTTTGCCCATCAACAACAATAGCGCCGCTGATTCCAACCAAGTCGCCACTATAACCAATAACAGGTCCACCAATATATCCTTTTTGATTGTTGAAATCGCTTTCAAGAACACCCTCGAGCTTTTCAGAGGAAGAAACTGTTTTTCCTGCCAAGTTATAAGTCTTGGCGAGATTACTAAGCAAACCAGAAGCATAACGATTTTGATATTCGCCGAAAGAATTTCCGATTGCTACTAATTTTTTTCCCGGATAAACCTTGCTTGAATCGCCAAAAGAAATCGCTGTCAAATTCGAAGCTTCAATCTTAAGAAATGCCAAGTCAGAAAATTCATCAATTCCCAACAATTTAGCGTCATAATTGGCACCGTTAAAAAGAAGCACTTTGTAAGCAGCATTTTTTTCAATGATTGCAGATCGATAAGTTGCAATCAAGCCATCGCTGGTAACAATAATTCCTGTTCCGCTTTGATCAGTGTTTGTTGTTAGTTTTGTTATTACATCTTTTTGAGAGCCAAGTGAGATAATGTTAACCACAGCGTTTGAGGCCTGCGATGCAACTTCATTAATAGAGTCATCTTCCTTGATTGTCACTTGTTCTGTTTTGTTTATAACTGTGACATTCTCAGCAGAATGTTTAAGAAAATTTATGCCAGATAAATATTTATTTGTACGAATAAAAGGCAGTACTTGCTGATCAAAATACACACCACCAATTCCACCAACACTAAAAATTATAAACAACACCGCGCTTATTTTTGCAACACTTTTTACTATATCTGATTTTTTACTCATTATATATATTCTAGCTTTTATTAAAAAATTTAAACATTTTTACAAGACAGGCAGCCAACGTGTGCTGGAAAGAACCAATGCCATCAACACTCCAAAGAAAAACATATTTGTGATAACGCGTTTTTTTGAGAGTGTGTTTAAAAAATGACATTGAACAAGGTCCCAGAACACATAGTAGAAAATAAGACTAATAACGCCTGTTGTCAAGTATCCAAAAGGCCAAAAATTCAAAACCCAAACAATTTCAGCCATCACAAAGCCCAAAACAAGGCTATAGTTAAGCACATTTTTTTTATTATCATTAATAAGCCAGAAATATTGAAAGCTTACCAAAACGGTTATAGCCATAAGCATTGTCATTAAAATCCAAAGTGAAATTGCAAAGTTTAAATATATTCCATATGCCGTTGCATTAAAAAGAAAGATTGTCGCCACGCTTCCTGCAGCGATTATTCCCCTGGCGGTTTGATCTTTTTCGTAGCTGCGCAAGCGATACAATGCGATATGCAAAAAATAATATGCAAAAGCACTGAGCAAAATAAGCAATTGTTCTTGCTTGATGGATTGCACAAAATACAAAAGACCAAGTGTTGAAACAACAAGCAGCAGCGGAATTGGCGTCATGCTGATTCGCTGAGAAACACGCTTGGTAATTTGATAAAAGTATACAAACAATAGCAAAAAAGCGAGAACTGCAAGCCAAATACCACCACCAGTGCCAGAAACATCAGCGAGTCTAGAACTGATTACGTCGCCAGCAATGAATTCCAAAATAAAGAAGAAGACCAAACTATACAAAAAGATATGAAAATGAAAAAACATATAATGAATTTGCGCAAAAATTTTAAAAAAATCAGAGAGAATCTATCCTATTTTTAAAACCTTTCTCCCCTACTACTGATTTTCGCATTTTGTGGCAAATATGTCAAAAAAGGCATATAAAAAAAGCCCCTACTCGCTTTTGACGAGAGGGGCAAATTACATTAGATGGCGCGTTGGCCTTATCTGTTAAACATACTTACGAGCATTCTGAAACATTTGCAGCCATGGAGAGGCCTGCAAGTTTTTCTTCCAGTCTTCAGGCATCCAGGATCTACATTGTTTCAGCAAGAATGCCCTAGTTGGATGTGGCATCATGACAAGATGTCTGCCATCAGGCGAACAAAGTGCAGCAATGCCATTTGGAGATCCATTCGGATTATAAGGATAGTGCTCCGTTGGATTTCCAGCAGGATCAATATAGCGCACAGGAGCAAGATTGTTCTCCAAAACATAATTGAGAACTTCCTGGTTTGGAAAATAAAATCTACCTTCACCATGTGCGGAAGGAACTACAAGCCTGGAGCACTCCATACCAGAAAGCATTACCGAGGGACTTTTTTGAATTTCAACCATCGGCCAGCGATGTTCAAATCTGCCGGAGATGTTATGCACCATGCGTGGCTGATAATCTTCCTGAAAGACATCTCCAAGAATCCAGTTCAGCAAAGTTCCGAACTGGCAGCCATTACATTCCCAGAAGGAAAACCTGTTCGGAGAATTACGGAATTTTTCAAACATTTCCAGCAACTTTTCATCAAACAGTACTGAAGCTGCCCAGCCCTTGGCACTGCCAAAAACATCTGCGTCTGCAAAACCTCCAGAAGGTGCTAGCCCGTGAAATCCATCTAGCGTCACTGCCCCAGATTTCAAATCAAACATGTTCACATCTTGAGTTGCAAACCCAGCCAGGTGGAACGCTGCAGCCATCTCACGATCACTGTTGGTTCCATGTGCTCGAAGTATTGCAACTTTTGGTCTCGCCTGGCCAAGCATCAGAATTTCAGGAAGTGTCGGTTTGGGTTCGAAAGAAAGGATACATTTTGGAGTTTCTTTGTTTTCATATGAAGCGAACTCCTGCTCGGCGCATTCAGGATTGGGCATCTGAAGTTTTTCGATTTCATATGATGTCCTTTCCCATGTTTGCCGCATGGCACCGATTGACTTGTTGAATATTATTTCATCACCTTCGCATATTGTCATGCGCGGATTTTCCCAGGTTGATGCAATAATTCCATGAGGTACTCCGTAAAAATTGAGAACTCCTGAAATTTCAGCAACTTGTTCAATTGCGCATTCAATTACAACACCTGCTTCCTGGTTAAAGAGAGTTTCGATTGCACTGCGGTCTTTTCTTTTTTCGAGCGTAACGAGCATACCGCAATTTTTTGCCATGGCCATTTCCGCCAATGTGACAATGAGGCCGCCGTCACCGACGCGGTCATGATATGCCAGCATTAAGTCTTTTTCATGCAGCTCCAGAATTGCAAACAACGTGTTAAGGAACAATTCAGAATTATCCACATCTGGACATTCATCTCCAATTTGTCCACCCAGAGCTTGTGCCAGTGCGCTGCCACCCAGACGACATTTGCCTTTCGCTGGATCAAGCAAAATAAGCACGCTTTTCCCAGGACGTTTAATGTCTGGCGTCACAACTTTTTTGACATCGTCAACAGTGCAATAAGCAGAAAGAATAAGTGTAGCCGGAGCTTTGACAAAAACATTTTCAATCATCTCCGCCATTGTCAGGCTATCTTTTCCGCCGTCAGGTTTGATTTTGAAAAAAATCGAAAGATCACGAAGTGAAACAATTGCATCATGAATCACCACGCCTTCACCTGGCAACTTTGCAGCAGCCATCCAGTTTGCACGATATGTGATGTCGTGAACTGAAGTCACTTGAGCTGCGAAAATATTCAGTAGGGCTTCGGCGATGATCATGCGTGCTCCTGCCTCAGGACTAATCAGTATTGTCAAAGGTGCTTCTCCAAGTCCTTCAGCGGCGCCGCAATTCTCCAAATAGCTTATTGCAGAAACAGCCACATCAGAAACGGGAATTTGCATTGGGCCACAACATTGCTGCTGTGCAACCAAGCCACCAACACTTTGATCTCCCTTATGCACCAGAAAACCCTTGGAGCAAACTGAGAGTTGTTGGCAGACCATTTCAAAAGCCTGCTCAACCGTCAGATCTTCCGGAATTTCCAAAGGCTTAAGTCTATGATCAACCCGCACCAATTCATATTCTTCCTGTGGCAAATCAATCATAAACTTTTCCAGGTTGAGATTTACTGGGGTCGTGCCTTCATCTTCATCAAAGAAAACAATGCGTCCGTCACCAGTGATCTCACCCAAATCTTCACAATGCACACCTTCTCGCAAACAAATCCTCTTAAACATCTCAAAACGCTCAGGATAAATCAAATATGCCATGCGCTCTTGATATTCGCAGCCGATGATTTCCAGGACTGACATTGTCTTGTCAGCGACTCTAATATTGCGAATATCAATGCGTCCACCAGACTGCCCAACAATTTCCAAAAGAACATTGCCAGGGCCACCTGCACCTTGGTCATGCACAACTGCAATTGGATTATCTTTATTCATCTCTGTGCAGGCTCTCGTCACACGATGAACTCCATTTTGCATTTCCGGATCGCCACGTTGCACACCATCAAAATCAAGTGCGTGATCTTCAGCGCTAGTGCTAAGCACGCTTGAACGAGCTCCACCTCCCTTGCCAATGCGAAAAGCTGGACCGCCAATTTGAACGATTTTCATGCCAATTTTCGGCTCATCTTTTTCCAGATGAATATCCTTAATTGTCCCGACTCCGCCAACATAAAGAATTGGCTTCAAATAGGCGCGTCGTTCACCATCAGGCAAAAGAATGTCGACCGAACGGCAGACACCACAAGTTACAGGCTGACCATATTTATTTGCCCCATCCACAACACCATTACTCCCCTTGATAAGTATATTTAGTGGAGTTTCCAATCTTGCAGCGAGTTGCAAATCCAATTCTCCAGCTATGTGATAACCGAGCATATGCAGAGCTGCAACAAAATATCCACCATAGCAAAACAATCCCTGTGAACCACAACCTTCGGCATCATCGTCACGCAACATTCCAACAATGCCAGTTATTGCACCGGCAAAAGCCGAAATGCTGGAGGGATAATTGTGTGTTTCGGCAGTATTTGTGACGTGAACAAGATGTGTTCTTTCGATCATTTCTGCTGATTTGTATGGAAATGCACTTTCCAAAACTCTCACTTCATATCCATCGATCGAACTAGCATTATCACAAAATGCGCGATTACTGTTGCCAGGATTTGCAGCGCGAATTGATTTGATGATTTGAAAAAGCGTTTCCGCCATTTTTTTTCTCTCACCTTCATGATCAATATAAAGTTGCGCTCCAAAAAATCCATGTCGACAATGCTCGCTCAGTGCTTGAGCAGCTGCAAACAATTCCACATCTGTCGGATTTCTTTTTTCATAATTCACATAGTAATCATACAAAAAATCCAGTTTCGACAGATTAAAACCAAGTCCCATCTTTTTACTGATTTCTTCGAGCGGGACTCGTCCGCTTTCTAATAGCGCTATGATTTGTGTTGGCTCTGGCAAAATTCCAGTTTCAAAAGTCTCCAGCAAATTATCATAAACACCTTCAATCATGCGGTCGCAGTTTTTTGCAACAAAGTCCTTGCGATCGGTTCCAGCTGGAAGCATATAGCGCGTGAAATATTCGACGCGTGAAACGCAATCGAGCCCAGCTTCACGACAGATGTTCACTGCCTTGCTGGAAAACGTGGTTTCAAAATGCATCAGCGGTCCGATTTCCACAATTTCCCCAGAAAGCGCAGTTTCAAATTTTGGTTGATACTGGCTTCCCGGCTGCTTGATGAGCCACAGCAGTTTCTCCAGGTTTTCCCCTTCGATGATCTCTGATGTTTGGATGTTGAAATGCAATTCCATCGCCTCACTTTGCCGATAATACAAATGCATCATTCCCATGACTTACCTCCCCTTTTTCTGTTTTTGGTTAATCTCAAGTACGCAGGCAATAACTTCACGAAATGTCTCCTTTCAAGTTTTTTATTCTCAAATAAATACCTAATTTCATTCAATTTTTAAGCTACAGAACTGCCTAAAAAGCAGTTCTTTATAATAACAGGTATTTATATTTATGCAACAAAAAAACAAGGGCCGACTCGACTTAGCGAGTTGACCCTTGCTGGGTAATATTTTAGCGAACTTTGAGTGATGATTCGCTATAGACAAGATTTTTGGGTTTGATATGAACACTGCGCTCGTCGCTCTTGTGAACGCGACCGCCAGCGAACGCTTTCATCTCCAGGTTATTGGCCTTTGTTATGACCTTTGCGCTGCTTTTGGGCGGAACAATGAGAGCGAACCCTGCGCCCATGTTCAGGTTGCCATATGCTTCTTCATCGCTGACAGGCCCATGCATCTGCATGAAGGTGAGAACCTCAGGAACCTGCGGAATTTTATCGACAACATAGGAAAACTTCTGCTGAGCGCGCATCAATTTACGCAGGCCGTGACCAGTAATGTTAATCCCGTAGTGGAGCTCGATTCCTTCCTTCTGACATTCGTCGACAAGAGGAACATAAATGATCGTGGGATCAAGCAATGCTTCGCCATATGCTCTTCCGCTGGGCATCTTTGTCAGATAACCTTCGGGAAGTTTGTCAGCAATCTTGCGCGCAAGCGTAAGGCCATTAGCATGGATGCCGGAACTTTCGATAATCACGATCACGTCGCCGTCCTGGATTTTTTCGCCAGAAAGCATTTCGCGATCAGACCTTATCATCCCAACAGACGACCCACTGAGGACTACCGCTTCGGGAACAACAACTCCTTTGAGAGTAGGAGTTTCGCCACCTCCCCAAGTGCAGCGCGCCAGATCACAGCCTTTCTTCCACCCTGCAATGAGATCATCGGTACGCTTTGTGTCTGAAAACCAGGCAGAATCGCCGACAGCCAGGTGCATCGCTACCGAAACCGGAAGTGCACCAACAGTGATCAGATCGTTCACGATCATAGCAATCGTGCACTGCGCAATCTGATCATAGTAGGTCTTACCAGTCAGTGTATACATCGCGTCGGCAACGAGGTTTTTAGTACCAAGACCTTCTTCGACGAATGCCATATAAAAGTTAATCATTTCAACTATGTATGCGCTTTCGCCACGACTTGATACTAACTCCGAAAAACCAAAGCGTTCAATATTGCTAGCCGTTTTTCCTGCTGCAAGCTGTGCCGCAATCTTGAAAGGATCCATCTCATCATAGTTCACACCAGTTCCGGCATAAGTCATGCCCTCTTTTTTACTCATACTTCCTCCCTTTCACTCTATGATTTTACGAACAAAGTCCGTAAATGCTAAAAAGAACTTTTGATAAAGGTATCAAAATAAGCTCATATAGTCAAACCATATGAGCTTATGCAAATTTTGTTTTAAAACTATTTAATGAAAACAATTTTTTCTTTTTCAAGTTGGACTTTGACTGTGTCGCCATCGACAATTTTCTTTTCGATAATTTCCAAGGCAAGTTCGTCGAGAATTTCGTTTTGGATGATGCGCTTGAGCGGACGTGCTCCATAGACTGGATCAAAACCTTTTTGCGTCAAATATGCCTTGACATCATTGGAGACTTTCAACTTGATATTTTTCTCATCAAGTCGTTTTTGCACCAAAGCCAATTGCAAATTGGTAATTTGCAAAAGTATTTTTTTGTTGAGTGGATGAAAAATAATCAGCTCATCAATTCTATTGAGAAACTCTGGCTTGAATTGTTCCCGCAGACTTGCTTGCACCTTGGCGCGCATCTCATTTTCACTCACAGTGTCTTCTTTGCGTTCACTTTGAAAACCAAATGATTCCATTTTATAAATAATCTCACTGCCAACATTTGAGGTCATTACGATAACCGTATTTTTAAAATTAACGATGCGTCCCTTAGAATCAGTCAATCGCCCATCGTCCAAAATTTGAAGCAGGATGTTGAAAACTTGCGGATGAGCTTTTTCAATTTCATCAAACAAAATCACACTATACGGCCGCTTGCGCACAATTTCTGTGAGCTGTCCGCCTTCATCATATCCCACATAACCAGGGGGCGAACCAATCATTTTCGCAGTTGAATGTGGTTCCATATATTCACTCATATCCAAGCGCACCATTGATTTTGGATCATTGAACAAGAATTCTGCCAATGTTTTTGCCAATTCAGTTTTGCCCACTCCTGTTGGACCAAGAAAAATAAATGAACCAATTGGACGATTCTCTTCTGAAATGCCAGCGCGCGACCTTCTGATGGCATTTGAGACTGCTTTAATCGCCTCATCTTGACCAATAACTCGCTCGCCCAGTTCTTTTTCCATATAGGCAAGTTTTTCAAGTTCACTTTCCAGCATCTTTGAAACAGGAATTCCAGTCCAACGCGAAACCACTCTGGCAATTTCCTCTTCAGTAATTTCCTCTTTCAAAATAGAGTTTTCCTTTTGAATTTTGCTTAATTTTCGCTCTTCATCTTTAACCTTCTTTTCTAAAAATGGAATTTTTCCATAACGAATCTCGGCAACCTTGTCCAACTCGCCGTTTCTTTCAGCAATTTCAGCTTCTGATTTAAGCTTATCAATATCTTTTTTGTGTTGACGAGTTGCAGTAATGAGATCTTTTTCTGTTTTCCATTGCAAAGTCAGACTGTTGGATTTTTCTTTGAGTTCCGCAAGCTGTTTGTTTATTTGCAAAATTTTGCCACGCGAATCCTTGGCTTTGTCCCGCTGGATCGCTTTCTTTTCAATTTCAAATTGGCGAATTTTTCGCTGCATCTGATCGATTTCAATTGGCATTGAATCTATTTCCATTCGAAGTGCCGAAGCTGCTTCATCAATCAAATCAACAGCCTTATCCGGCAAAAACCTGTCTGAAATATAGCGGGATGACAATTTTACTGCAGCAGAAAGAGCACCATCCGTAATCTTAATGCCGTGGTGTAATTCATATTTTTCTTTTATCCCTCGAAGTATTGCCAGCGAATCCAATGCTGAAGGTTCTGAAACCAAAACTGGCTGGAATCTTCTCTCGAGCGCTGCATCTTTTTCAATATATTTTTGATATTCCTTGGTGGTTGTGGCGCCAATTGTTTTCAATTTTCCACGAGCAAGCGCGGGCTTGAGCATATTTGAAGCATCAAGCGAACCCTCTGTTGCACCTGCTCCAACCAAAGTATGCAATTCATCAATAAACATAATATACTTTCCATCCGCGTGCTCTGTTTCTTTTAAAATTGCTTTTAATCTGTCTTCAAATTCTCCACGAAATTTTGCACCAGCCAACATTGAACCAAGATCCAGTGAAATCAATTCTTTGTCCTTAAGCGTCTCTGGAACGTCGCCCGAAGCAATTCGCTGCGCAAGTCCTTCAGCAATAGCGGTTTTTCCTGTCCCTGCTTCTCCAATCAAAACAGGATTATTTTTTCTACGACGACTTAAGACCTGCATCACACGACGAATTTCCTCATCACGTCCAATCACAGGATCAAGCTTGTCTTGGCGTGCAAGCTCAGTAAGGTTGATGGTATATTTTTCAATAACCTGAAACTTTCCTTCCGGTTCAGGATTATCAACTCTTTGCGCTCCACGAATTTGAGAAAGAATTTGCAAAACCATATCATAAAAAACTCCATTGTCTTCAAGCATCTTTTTGGCAGGAGAATTGATTGAAAGAAATGCCAACAGCAAATGTTCCGTGGAAACAAAATCATCGCCAATGTGTGCCATTTCTTTTTCTGCTTGTTCCAAAATTTGAACCAAGGCTGGCGTAATGAAAACTTGACCAAGCGCGCCAACTTCTGTTTTTGGATATTTCTTAACTTCTTGCGTCACCTCATTTTTTATTTTTTCAATATCAACTCCTATTTTTTTGAAAATAACAGGAACAATTGATCCACCTTGAGAAATCAATGAGAACAGCAAATGAAAAATATCGATTTGTTGTTGCCCAAGAGAAAGTGCATATTCTTGCGACTTCCTAAGCAATTCCTGACTTTTTATTGTAAGTTTATTTATATCCATAGTTGTAAAAAATTTCTAATACCCAATTCCTAATTTCTAATTAATTTCCAATTCCTAAAATCCCAATTTTTGCATTCTTGCATTGGAAATTTGTGTTTTTATTAAAAATTAGATATCAGAAATTAGTAATTTAATTTGTAATCAAATTAGCTCTTACGTTCTTCCAGTTTTACTTGAATGTCTTTTGTTTCGCCTTTGTGCCAAATCTTTAAAGTAACAACATCTCCTGAATTATATTTCAAAATCATATCACCAAGTTGATTTTTCTGATTAATTTTCTGACCATCGATTTCTAAAATTATATCATTTTCCACGATGCCAGCTTTATCAGCAGGAGACCCAGGAATAACAGCCAGGTCAGTCATTTTTGTTCCTCGCAGCACCAACACGCCATAATTGAAAGGAAGCTGTGTTTCTTCTTGAATTGCTTGGTCTATCATAACATATCTTACACCCAAATATGGAACTGAAATCTTGGTACCATTTTTAACTTGATCGATTATTCTTTTGGCTTGATTGACCGGCAAAGCAAAACCAACATTCTGTGCCCCTTGAGCCACAGCAACATTGATTCCAATAACATTACCATTAATATCCAAAAGTGGACCACCGGAATTTCCAGGATTTATAGCGGCATCTGTTTGGATGATGTCGGTCAATCTTTCACTATCGCCAAAACCACTACCGGCACTAAGATTTCTTTTTAATCCCGAAACTATTCCTCGACTAACAGAGTTAGAAAATTCTCCCAAAGAATTTCCAATAGCAACAACGGTTTGACCAATCTTCAGCACATCAGAATCACCCAGTGTCGCTACTGGAAAATTGTTACCTTCAATCTTAATCACTGCCACGTCGCGCACAGGATCACGTGCCAACACTTTTGCAACATATTCCTTACCATCATTAGTAACGACAGTATAATCAGCTTGCTGATCTTCAAGCACATGACGGTTTGTCAAAATATATCCATCTGATGTTATAAAAAATCCACTGCCGCCACCAATTGTCCTTTTTTGTGTTCCTTGATCTGTTTGAGTGTCCCCATTGCTGCCACCAAAAGGTTCGCTGAAGAAGGGATCAAAGAAGCCCCAAGGATCATTAAAGCTATTTGTAGTATTTGGAATGTTTTTGGAAATAACAATATTAACCACTGCTGGAGAAACTTTTTCCACAACATCAATCACAGCTGAATCCTCCACAATAACCTGTTGCCTGCTGACCTCAGGGTTTATTTTATGCAAATCAACTTTTGGAAAATATTGCCCTATTTTTTGACCAATTTTAAGAGAAAAAATATTCACTACGCCCGCCGACATAAGACCAAAAACTGCTCCAAACAAAGACGAGAGGAGCATCGTCATCAAAACCAACCCCGCCAACATTGTTTTTGACAAATAAACGCGAGAATTTTTTTTGTTATCTACTTTTTCAGAAATCACTTCTTCTTTTTGAATATTTTCCATATAATTAAAAATTTACTATTAATTAATGTATCAATTGAATTAATAAAGCTTTGAAATTTTTGTTTGCCTGTTTTCTTTTTGGCCAATTATTGCGACAGCAATTCTTTGAGTTTTTGACCATAGTCTTGGGTCAAAAACGTGCTCAAAAAGGAAATAGGCAAACAAAAATTAAGCATATTATTCAATATTCAAAACCATTCGCCCAAAAGAAACTCCGAGCATAGCACTGGGCCTTGTGGGCTTTCTATAATTCATACAAGAGGAAAAAAGTATTATTTCCGAACGAAACGAGCGAAATGATTCGTCAGCAGACGAGCATTTCCGAGTGAGTGATGGAAACAAAATGCTTAATGCCATTTTATTTCCGAACAAAAACAACAATCAGAAACAATTTTTTATACCCTACGCAAAAATTAAAAGGTATGGCACTCAGGGTCGGTTAAAACCCTGAGTGCCAGCACAATTATTCCTCTAGAGATATTGCATTCACAGGACAGCTGTCAACTGTTTCTTGGCAATCACAATCTCCACATTGTTCAACAATAACGTGTGATTTTCCATTTTCCATTTTAAACGCTGTTGGACACAATGATTCACAAGTTCCACACCCAATGCACAAGTCTTCGTTTACTACTGGTTTTGTCATATTATTATAGTTCTACAAAATTACAAATTATTACAAAAATACAAATATACAAAAAACGCATTTTTTATATATCAATAAATTTGAAAGATTTTTGTAGTTTGCAGAAAAAATTAATTAATAAATTAAAAATATCAAATTTTTGTACTTTTGTACATTTTCGTACGTTCGTAGACCTTAAAATAATATTGATGCGTCGCCCTGAACTTTTGCTCGCTCTTGTTTTTCAAAAACTCGCATATCCTCATCTTCAAAATCAATAGAGCCATTTTCAGCATTCCAAGTAAAATCAGCCAATGGAACTGAAACTTTCATTTGTTTCTTCTTGTCTTCCAACCAATCAGCAAAAGTGTTTTTTGCAACGAATATTTGTCTCAATTGCAAAATGTCCTCGTTGTTTTCCTTTTTTCTATTTTCAATTTCCACAATGTGAAAACCTATTGAACTTTCAACGATACTGTTTTTCACTGGCACCTCTTTTCCAAATAAAATTTCTTGAAGCTCTGGCACAACTTGATCTTTTTTTGCCCAGCCAAGCTCCCCACCTTTTTCCCTGGATGGCCCCTCAGAATAACTACGCACAACATCAACAAAATCTTTTCCGCTTTCAAGTTCTTTTTGAGCCTGAGAAATTTTATTCTTTGCTTTGTTATTATCAGTAACTCCTTCAGCTGCAACATTTTGAGCCAAAGCTTCAGCATAAAGACTTGGCAAGACTACCCGCTTTTTGAAATCATCCATAGTCCATCCATAAGATTTCAACAAGTCATTTTTTACATCATCCGCAGTTCCAAATTCATTCAATTTTTGTGTTACCACCTTCTCCACATCTTCATCAGTAATAGAAATTCCCGCATCTTTGGCTAAAATCTCAATAATTTCGTCCTCAACCATTTTGTCGATAATTTCGCGTTCCTTAATTCTCAAGCGTTTTTTCCCATCTTCAGTTGTGAAATCGATGCGCAAACCTTCTTTTGCAAAATCTTGTGTTTGATAAAATCTTGTTATTGAAGCCATATTATCTTGAACATCATTTATATAAATGATGTGACTCCAATTGATGATGACAGCGGGAAAAGGAACTGCTTTTGATATTGCAGCTGCAATTTTTGTGCCAATTTCAGTTCTTGTTCCATAAGCAAGAATGCTTCCTATGCTCAAAACAATCATTATTAAAATCAACAAGGCATATACCAATGTCGACACTTTTATTCTTTTTTCGTTTTCTTTTTTCATTTACCCTGTTAAATAAGATTTGGATCTCTAAAAGAAAATCTTTCTTTACTTATTTAGATTAATTGTTTAATTACAACACCCCATACAATGGATTATAATCCAAATCTTAATTTTAAAAAATGATTATTTTTTAAAATTATTTAACAGGGTGAATTTTAGTATTTAAAGAAAAAATTCCACCACTTAAGATAATTAGGATCAACTTTTTCATCTTGGACAACACCACCTTGATCATCATTTTCTTGAACCTGCTTTTCAACTCGCTGCTTTACTACAACCACATTTTCATCAGGTTTTTGCAAATTTAATTTTTCCTTGGCTATTTTTTCTTGAAATTCAGCTGTTTCAAAATATGAAATACGTTCTCGCATAGCTTCATTTTCATTTTCAATTCGCTGAGCTTCCTGTTTTAATGTCTCAACTTCTTTTTCAATCGTTCTACTGCGATAAGATTCTCGCACAGCGCTGACAGATATAAAAACAGCAAGAACAATCCCGGCGATAAAAACAAACACCACATATGAAAACTTTTTTTTCATCCCGCAGTAGAAATTCAAATGGTTTTTAGCCAATTCAAATTACTTATTTAAAATAAACTTTTTTTAGTTAAAATCGCTGGTAGTGTTTAAAAATTTTGATTTTCACTGCTAGGATAAATCCTTGTTTTACTGTCCAATAAATAAAGAAGAAACAGAAAAACCAACCATCGAAATGATCGCCAAAACTGAAATAACTACCCAAACAATATGTGCAAACCTTTTTCTTTTTTTATGACTCATATATATTATTTTACCAAATTATTAGCAACAACACAACACATTTTTTCTAACGTTTGAGAACTGCGAGGTAGGCTTCGGATGGGACTTGGACTTTTCCGATGTTGCGCATTTTCTTTTTCCCTTTCTTTTGCTTGTCGAGAAGTTTATTTTTTCGTGTCACGTCCCCACCGTATAATCCGGAAATAACATCTTTACGAAAAGGTCTGATTGTTTCACGCGCAATAATCTTGGCGCCAATGGAGGCTTGCACTGGAATCACAAAGTTTTGACGAGGAATAGCCTGGGCTAATTTTTCCACAATTCTCTTGCCTTCATTGTGAGCACGATCACGAGGAACAATGCGACCAAGCGCTTCCACAATTTCGCCAGCCAAAAGAATGTCCAATTTAATCAAATCTGATTTTCGATATCCAATAATATCATAGCTCATTGAGGCATAACCTGAGGAAACGCTTTTGAGATCATCGTGAAAATTCACAATAATATCCATCAGCGGAACTTCAAAGCTAAGCAAAATTCTTTCCAAGTCAATATATTCAGTATTAAGATA
>DNVR01000013.1 GCA_003507445.1 Candidatus Moraniibacteriota bacterium | reverse complement strand
GATCAAGTTGATGCTCTTAACGCGCGAGGAATTGCAGCGACATATATAAACAGTTCACTTGATCAATATGAAATTGCTGAGCGTTTTGATGATATTAAAAATGGTAAAACCAAAATAGTATATATTGCACCTGAAAGATTCGGCAATCGAGAGTTCCAAGCACTTTTTTCAAATCTCGATGTGTATTTGTTAGCAGTTGATGAGGCACATTGTGTTTCGCAGTGGGGTCATGATTTTCGTCCAGATTATTTGGCAGTGAAACAATATATTGCGATGCTCCCAAAGCGTCCAATTGTGGCGGCTTTTACTGCGACAGCAACTCCAGAAGTAAAAGATGATATCATAGAACGTTTGGCTTTAAGCGAGCCAGCTGTTTTTGTACGTGGATTTGACAGGCCAAATTTGAAATTTTTTGTGCGCGCAAATCTTAAGAAAAAAGAAAGAATTGAAGAAGCTCTGCGAATCGTAAAATCAATTGAAGGTTCTGGTATTATATATGCCATTACGCGTAAGGAAACTGAAGAAGTCGTCAGATTTTTCAAGGAAAACGGAATCAAGGCTGCAGCTTATCATGCAGGTATGACTGGAGACAAGCGAAGCAAAATCCAAAATGACTTTATGGAAAATAAGTTTAAAGTTATTGTGGCGACGATTGCTTTTGGGATGGGAGTGGACAAAGCTGACATACGCTACGTGATTCACGTCGGGATGCCATCAAGCCCAGAAGGATATTATCAAGAAGCTGGAAGGGCTGGGCGCGATGGAGAAAATGCATATTGCATTTTGCTTCATTCTAAAAGTGATGCAAGTCTTCATCATTTTTTCATTATGACAGGTAAAAGTGAAATGTCGCAGCAAGGAAAAAATTGGGCTGATGCGAAGGTTGTTACTGATATTAAATATGCACGGCTAGATAAGATGAAACAATACGTTAATTTGGATTCCTGTCGGAGGCTTTTACTGCTTGAATATTTTGGCGATCCTACAGTTAAAAATCATTCTGGCAATTGTAAAGGTTGCGACGTATGCTTAAATTACAAATGGGAAAAATCTGAGGTTGCTGTTGATGGCATCAAGAAAAAAACAAGAATAAAAAAATCCCCAGGCTTTCTTGGTGGCACAATTTTAGAAACTGCAAATCTGTATAAACAAAAATATTCTCCAGAAAAAATTGCCAAGATCCGCTGCCTCGGTGTGAGCACTATTTTCAATCATCTAACTGAATGGTATATTAATGGTGGAGAATTTGTGATTGATGATTTTTTAAATAAAAATGAAGAGGATAAAATATTACAAGCCATTGAGGAAATTGGAAGCTTTGAAAAATTAAGCCCGCTTAAAAATATTTTGCCACCTGAAATAAGTTATGAAAAAATTCGTATGGCAATTGCGAAAATGTTACGCGAAAAACATATAATACAAAACATATAACATATAACAAAACTAACCCCAGTTAAATAGTGCGGAGTACCGCAATTTAACGGGGTAAGAATTTATGGAAGAAATTTTGAAAAAACTTGAAGAGCAACAAACAAAAATAGACGCGATGTACGTGTCTGTAGAAAAACTCAGAAAATATTTTCTTTGGACGCTTGTCGTAACGATTGTAACAGTGGTGGCGCCGCTAATAATATTGGCGATTGCTTTGCCGTTTATGATAAGCACAATCAGTAGTGCTTATGGAGGATTGTTATAATTGTAATTAATTTTTTTTTAAAATAATAATTTTATGGCAGTAGAAAATGTTGGCGACAAATATGTCTGCAGTGTTTGTGGAAACGAAGTTGAGGTGACAAAAGTCGGCGGTGGAACATTAGTATGTTGCGGACAAGACATGGAAAAGGCTGAATAGTTAATTAGCTATTCAATTGTTGATTATTGGATCAACAACGAACAAAAATAAAAAAACCAAACAACTAGCGGTCGTATGTTGTTTGGTTTTTTTATACTATTTTTGTGCAATTGGTGTGTAGTGGATGATATTAGTATCATTAAAATGACAAGCAATAAGTACGTATTCTTAAATTGGATATTTTATGATATAATCCCATCATATGGAAAAACATTTTCTTCCACAAAAATATCCAGATTTGGCTGGCAGTCAGCCAGTTGAACGCGCGGTGGATAAAAATTTAAGAGAAAACAAAAAACTTCCAAAAGAAGAAAGAGAAAGAGGTCCTGAAACAAAACAGGATCGTGTTGACGCATACATTAAGCGCATTGAAAAAATAATCGATAATGATCGTGGCTTTGAACTTCTCAAACAAAAGATCCTTAATCGTTTCACTTTAAACATTGAAAATCCCGAAACGCTTGAAAGAATTGCAAATGGCCTGTATGAATCTGAAAAACGCATTGCAATTGAGCGTGGTCAAGCTGGCGACATTCAAAAACTTGGTTCAACTCAAGAAATCATCGAACATTACAAACCTCTCGTCAGAGAAAAAGCAGAAATTCAAGAAAAAACACTTTCTTCTTGGTTGGATTATCTTAAGAAAAACGATGCCCAACATCCAATGTGGTTTCGATATTTTGTGATGCGAAACATTGAGAAAATGGGAATGTTGGACAAAGAAAATGTTGAATATTCCAAAAGAGCCAAAATGACCGTGGCGCCTTTTCCAGAATTAAATTCAGAAGCACTTGGTTGGGTTTTTAAAAAACTCAGCGGAGAAACTGAAGAAAATCTTGAAGAAGAAAAACAAAAAACCTTGGAAAAATTGATAAATGCCAAAGATTTTTCCAAACTCTACGCTTTTGCATTGGTTGAAACTGCTGGGAAACTCAATCGCGAAACGATTGAGGGAGAATGGAAAAAATATGATCAAGGCAGTGATTGGCATATTTTAGAAAATGAACTTAAAGGTAAAGGAACAGGTTGGTGCACAGCTGAAGGCAGCGCAAAACAGCATCTTGAAGGTGGAGATTTTTACGTGTATTTTTCCAAAGGTTCAAATGGTGCATACTCAGAACCACGTGTGGCAATCAGAATGTATGGTGATAGTGTCGGAGAAGTGCGCGGAGTCAATCATAGGCAAGAACTTGAACCAGAACTGGTTGATATTGCTCAAGAAAAATATCACATCTTGCCTGGTGGAGAAACATACGACAAAAAAGCTCAAGATATGAAATTACTCACAAAGCTTACAAAAAAACAAGAAAAAGGAGAACAATTTTCAAAAGAGGATTTGATATTCTTGTATGAAATTGAAAACAAGATTGAAGGCTTTGGATATGATAAAGATCCAAGAGTTGAACAACTTCGAAAACAAAGAATTGTCACGGAAGATGCGCCGATTGTTTTTGAATGTGAGCCAAATCAAATTGCAACAAAAAAAGAAGAAATTAGCGAAAATACCAAAGCATATATCGGATCGCTTTTTGAAGGAATTTTTCAAAAAAATATTGAGCATATCTATACATCTTTTCCCGAGGGAAAGTTAGAAAAGTATCAGATTGAAATTGGAGGAAAAACCAAAGAGCAGCTTGAACAAGAGATGAAAGAGCAAAATATTTATGTTTATGATGTGGCGAAAGATTTGATGAACAGTCCTGATTTTGTTACGTCAAAAAATATTGAAAATGCAAATCTAGTGCGACTCACTGTTAAAGATCTCGGTTTTCCAAATGGCGCAACAACGGATGAAATTTATCAAAAAGCTCAAGATTTTGGTTTGGAACTTTGTCCTGCAGAAGTTGGACCACAGATGCGACTTCAAAGTGAAATAAAAGACGGGATGATAATTGCGATGAAACAAATTATTTGTGACGGCGATCCGGATGTTTTCAGCTTGACTAGTGGCGACGGCAGGCTGAAGTGGGACTGTGCTGGGCCGAGCGATCATTGGAGTGGCCACAGTGCTTTCGTCTTCCGCCTGCGCAAGTTTGAAGCTTAAAAACTTTGTATTTTTGTATTTCTTTGCATTTTGATCCTTTGAATTTTTTCCGCCAGCAGGCGGATCAGCCTTTGGCTGAGATCCCTTGAATTTGAATCCTGTCCGTAAGGACAGGATTTTGGTATTGGGTACATTTTTCACATCACAGGACATTGAGGACTTCAACAAAAAGAAGAATGTTTAAACGTCTTAGGAAAAATTTTGAAAAAGAATCCCTCAGTTCTTATTTGGGAATGTTGAGCCACGGGGATGCTTATGGGGTTAGAAATGAAATATTTAAGAATGTATGATTAAAAATGAAAGTTATCCACAGTGGAGTAGTAGACTGGATTTGCTTATAATGATATAATATCACTATAAATTATTAAAATATCCCAGTTAAGTATTTCTAAATGAAATTTAACCAGCCTCGACTAGACGTCAAGTCTAGGCGGGCTGGGTAAGAAATATTATGAAAAAAGAAAGTAAAAATTCATTGGCAATTTTTGAGGACAAGGAGATCAGAAAAAAGTGGCACAATGAGGAGTGGTGGTTTGCAATTGTGGATGTTATTGCAGCATTAACTGATTCTGTTCAACCAGGGGGCTATTTAAAAGATATGCGTCGTAGGGATAATGAATTATTAAAAGGGTGGGGGCAAATTGCCACCCCCCTTGCAATTAACACGTCTGGTGGTTTGCAAAAAATTAACTGTGCTAATACGGAAGGACTTTTTCGTATTATTCAATCTATTTCATCTCCCAAGGCTGAACCATTTAAATTGTGGTTAGCAAAAACTGGTTATGAGAGAATTCAAGAAATTGAAAATCCAGAATTAGCACAAGACAGAATGAAACAACTTTATGAACAAAAAGGTTATCCTCAAGATTGGATTGATAAAAGATTGCGTGGGATTGCAATTCGTCAAAATCTGACTGATGAATGGAAAGAGAGAAATATTACCAGTCAAATGGATTTTGCAATTCTTACTGCGGAAATTTCAAAAGCTACATTTGGAATGACGCCAAGTGAATATAGAAAATTTAAAAATATTCCAGGCAAATCAAAAATTAATTTGCGAGATAATATGACGGATTTAGAGTTGATTTTTACGATGTTGGGTGAAAGAGTGACAACTGAAATTTCCGAGCAAGAAAAACCTGTTGGTATGCCAGAAAATAAAAAAGTTGCAAGTCGTGGTGGCTCTATTGCTGGTAATGCTAGAAAAGAAACAGAAAAAGAATTAGGTAGACCAATTGTTTCCAGGAATAATTTTTTGTCTATATCCAAGAAAGATAAAAATTTGGGCAAATAATAAAATTTGATCTGTGCATAACTCAAAAAAGAGGCTAAGAAAAGCCTTTTTTTGTTGTTTAAAAACGTGTTGACTGTTGGAGCGCTGTGGAGTAATATTACATTACAGTGTGGCTGAGTGGGGAGATGTGTGGAATTTGATAAGATATTACTTTTTTGCATTTTCCTAAAACCTAAAACCTACCCGTATGTTTATTGGAGAATACCAACATAATATTGATCCAAAAAAGCGGCTTGCGCTTCCTTCAAAGTTTCGTAAGGAGCTTGGAAATAAAGTTGTGGTAACTCGCGGATTGGATAAATGCTTGTTTGTGTATCCTGCCAAAATTTGGAAAGAGTTGGCGGAGAAACTTGGAACGTTGCCGATGGGGGAGTCGACAACACGAAGTTTTGTTCGCTTGATGCTTGCAGGCGCAGTTGAAGGAGATATGGATAGTCAGGGAAGAGTGCTTTTGCCAGAATATCTGAAAGAATATGCGGGTTTGGATAAAAATGTGACTGTGGCTGGACTTTTCAATCGCTTGGAAATTTGGGATGAGAAGAAATGGAATACATATAAAACAAAGGCAGAAGAAAATACCGATGAAATTGCTGAGCAATTGGGAAAACTGGGAATATACTAAATTGCAATTTCGAATTTCGAATTTCGAATTTTGAATGAATGTAAGAATGTTTTAATGATTGAAAAATTAAATCATTAAGATTTGATTCAAAATTAAAAATTCAAAATTCGAAATTAAGATGTTATGACGATACATAAGACAGTCTTATTGAACGAAACGATAGAACAGCTCAAATTGCGTCCGGGGATGATTGTTGTTGATGCAACATTGGGTGGTGGAGGACATAGTTTGGAAGTTCTTAAAAAAATTGGAAAAACAGGAAAGCTCATTGCATTTGATCGCGATATTGATGCTATTGATCGCTTTAAAAATAAAATTAAAGTTGGGAGCGTCGAAGTTCATGATGAAAACATTGAATTGTTTCATGACAATTATTCGGCCCTAAAAGATAGACTAACTTCAATTGATATTTTTTCAGTCGATGCAATTTTGGCAGATTTGGGAATTTCATCTGATCAACTTGTTGATGAAAAAAGAGGTATCAGTTTTCAAGGCGACTCTCCTTTGGATATGCGAATGGATATGACAAAGGGAATAACTGCTGCAGAAATTGTTAACACATATGATGAACAGGATTTGATTAGAGTACTTAAGGAATTTGGGGATGAAAAATATGCAAGCTCAATAGCGAGGAATATTATTGCTGAGCGCAGCATAAAACCATTTTCTTATACAGCTGAATTGGTGGAAGTAATCGAAAGATCTGTTCCTGGAATGTATAAAAGAAAAAAAATACACCCAGCAACAAAAACATTTCAAGCGCTAAGGATAGAAGTGAACAAGGAGCTGGAAGCACTGAGTTCGTTTCTTTCTCAGGCTGTTGAAATTTTGAAAACAAATGGCAGGTTGGCGATCATCACTTTTCATTCAGGTGAAGATTCGTTGGTAAAATGGACACTGCGGGAAAATGCAAGGGGATGCATTTGCCCACCGGAATTTCCAGTGTGTCGTTGCCAGCAAAAGCCAATTGTTGAATTGATCACGCGAAAGCCAATTGTGCCTAGCGAGAATGAAGTTTTGTCCAATCCTCGCGCTCGAAGTGCGAAGCTGCGAGTTGCGGAAAAAGTCACCCCAGTTAAATAGTCGCTATGTGAATTTAACGGGGTTCACCCTGTTAAATCCGACAGTAGTCGGTGCGAAGCAATTTAACGGGGTAAATTAATTTTTTGTTTCTCTGGGGGGAACCACGAGAAATGATGAAAAGAACTGTTGTCATCAGGAAAAATTCCTGTATTTGGCAACCAAAAACAAAAAGAAAAATAGAGCTGCTTAAGGTGGCTTCAAAATCCAACACCGCTGGCTTTATCAGTCCGGTGCTTGTTGTGCTTGTTTGCACAGCATTTTCTGGATTGTTCTATATTTATTCAGTAAATCAAACAGCTGTTAAAGGTATTTCTATTCGCAACGCTGAAAAAGAACTTGCAACTCAGAAAAAAAATAATGAATCGCTCAAAATTAAAGAAGCAGAATTGAAATCTTTGTATCGTATTGAAGAAGCTTCAATTCAATTGAATATGTCTCCAGCTGTCAGTGTGCGATATCTTGAAGAAAGTCCGTCTGTTGCCTATGTTGATGTGACGAAAGATCGAAAAATTGAGTAGTTAAATGATACGATAGAAATAGGCTGGTATGAATAATGCAAAAGTAATACAACACAGAAATTCAAATCACAAAACTTCAGAAAAAAACTGGAGGATTAATGGTTTGGTTTTTTTTATCTTATTTTTTGCGGCAGCTATTCTTGGAAAATTATACATATTGCAGGTTGCAAGACACAGTGTATATGTCGCAATAGCCGAGAATCAACATAATAGCAAAACAAAACTTCAAGCAATGCGCGGAGAGATTTTTTTGCAAGATGAGAATCAGCCATATCCCGTAGCTGTGAACAGGGAATTGCAAATGGCATACGCTGTTCCGCGTGAAATGAAAGAATTGGAAAGTGCAGTTGAAAATTTGTCTGCAATCTTGAGTTTGGACAAAAATATGCTCAGGGATAAATTGGATAATCCTGAGGATATGTTTGAAATTCTCAAACATAAACTTTCAGAAGATGAAGTTCAGAAAATCAGAGATGCAAAAATTTCAGGAATATATTTAATTGGTGAAAATTTTCGTTATTATCCTGCAGGAGAGCTTGCCGCACAAACGGTTGGCTTCGTTGGTTCAAATGGCGAGTTGCAAAAAGGAATGTATGGTCTCGAGGCATCATTTCAAGATAGACTAGAAGGCATCTCAGGCTCTCGCAGTCAAGAAGGCGATGCGCGCGGAAGATGGATACCGGTTTCAGACAGAGAAGTGCAGGAAGCTCAAAATGGTGGCGATCTTATTTTGACAATAAATCACACGGTGCAGTTTGAGGTAGAAAAAATTCTAAAGGAAACAATGGAAAAGTTTAGTGCGGACAAAGCAACGGCAGTTGTGATGGATCCAAAAACTGGAAAAATTTTAGCACTGGCAAATCAACCTAGTTTTAATCCAAATGATTTTTCTTCCACGGAAGATATTTCTCGCTTTATTAATCCTGCAGTAAGCGAACCATATGAATCAGGATCAGTTTTCAAAGCCTTCACTGAGGCAATAGGCATCGATGATGGAAAGATAAATGCAGACACTACATATGTTGACACAGGTGTTGTGGTTGAAGCTGGTTATTCTATTCGTAATTCTGATTTGAAAGCCAATGGTGTTCAGACAATGACAGAGGTTTTGGAAAAATCATTGAACACCGGTGTTATCTATATTGAAAAACTTGTTGGCAATAAAAATTTTGCTGATTATGTTGAAAGATTTGGTTTTGGACAAAAAACCGGTATTGAATTGCCGGGGGAGGTTCCAGGGAATACTAGAAATTTGCTTAATCCAAAAACAACAATCAATTTTTTCACAGCTTCTTTCGGGCAAGGTATTTCAGTAACACCAATTCAACTTGCTGCGGCATTTGGCGCTCTTGCTAACAAGGGCACATTGATGAAACCTCAGATCGTTGATGAAATTCGTTATTCTGATGGACGCAGCGAAAAAATCCAGCCTAAAGAAGTGCGTCAAGTTGTTACAGAAAATTCTGCTGAGCAAGTTTCAAAAATGCTCAGATCAGTTGTAGTAAACGGTCACGGCAAGCAAGCTGATGTTCCAGGATATTTGGTTGGAGGAAAAACCGGAACAGCGCAGGTTGCCAAATCTGGTTCAAAAGGTTATGAAGAAGGAATGAACATTGGTTCGTTTGCTGGCTATGCTCCAACAAATGATGCTAGGTTTGTTGTGTTGGTTAAAATTGTAAATCCAAAAGGCGTGCAGTGGGCGGAAACATCGGCAGCTCCTGCCTTTGGAAAGATAATGAAATTTTTATTGGAATATTACAAAGTAAAGCCGACAGAAGATCCAACAACCAGTTCGATGTATAAAACATATCAAACTGAAATTAAGCCAGTGGAAGTTGCTGCGCCACCAATTCCTGAAACTAATGATAAAAAGAAAAAATCGGATAATAAAAAAGATTCAGACAAAGTGATTACATCCACAGACTAAAAATGCTATAATAAAGGTATGAAATCAAAGAAAATAATTTATTTGGAAAAGATTTTGCGTGCAATGGCGATTGTTGTCCTAAAAAGACACAAACCCAAAATTGTGGCAATCACAGGTTCGGTTGGAAAATCATCCACCAAAGCCGCTGTTTTTGCTGTGCTTTCCTCCAAATATTATGTTCGTGAGAATCAAAAAAATTATAACAATGAAATAGGAATACCACTGACCATTATTGGAGCGGATAGCGGCGGCAGGAATGTTTTTAAGTGGCTTTGGATTTTTTTCAAGTGGATTTTGGTAATTATTTTTCCTAGATATCCTGAAATATTAATATTGGAGCTTGGCGTCGATCGCGTGGGGGATATGAAATATTTTATGTCTTTTATAAAGCCAACAGTTGGCGTGGTTACAAATGTTTCACTTAGTCATATTGAGTTTTTTAAAACTGTTGAAAATATTGCCAAAGAAAAAAGAGTTTTAATAGAATCAGTTGATAATAATGGTTGGGCCATTTTGAATCAGGACGATGAAAACACAATTAAAATGAGTCAGAATACTGACGCGCAAGTTATTTCTTTTGGGCAAAGTGAAGATGCAAAAATAAACGCTTCTAATCTCGTTTACAATTATCAAGAAAACAAACCGGAAGGAATAAGTTTCAAATTGAATTATGAAGGAAAGAATATTCCAATCAGATTGAAAAATATTTTGGCAGGGCATTATGTGTATGCAGCTTTGGTTGGCGTGGCTGCAGGAATTGTTTTTAAGATTAATTTGGTTGATATTGCTAATGCTCTTGAAAAATTTCGTTCTCCACAAGGAAGAATGAATTTGCTTGATGGAAAATCCGGCAGCTATATTATTGATGACACATATAACGCTTCGCCAATGTCTATGCTTGCAGCGCTCAGTGTGCTTGAGCAATTGAAGGCGCAGCGCAAAATTGCAGTGCTGGGTGATATGCTGGAATTGGGAGATCTGACTGAATCTGGTCATCGTGAAATTGGCAAAAAAATATCTTCAGCCAAAATNNCTTGGATTTCCGCCAGCAAATATTTTTCAATTTGATGACCCTATGAGCGCTAGTGAAAAAGTTTTGGAATTTTTAAAAGCAGATGATTTTGTGCTGATTAAAGGTTCGCAGGGAATGCGAATGGAAAAGATAACCGAAAAAATCTTGGCAAATACGCAAAATTCAGAAAATCTTTTGTGCAGACAGTCAAAACAGTGGCGAAATATTCCCTTTGTTAAGCCATAAATTTTGAGTTATCCACAGGTCATCAATTCCAATTGACTTTTTGTCAAAAAAGGAGTATAATAAAAATATAGAGGTAGGGAAAAAATAAAGAGAATAAAGCAGAACAAAATAGGGGGTCCCAGTGAAATAGCTTTACAAGATTTCACGGGATAAATTGTTCAAAGTTTGGCGTAAGTCGGCACTTTGAAAACAGAAGACAGTTTCCGGATGGGAGTTGTCTTCTGTTTGTTAAAGAAGGTTCATTCAAAACACGTGCATCGTCACGAGAAAGGAAGGTGGATATCATGTCAGAAAAAACACGCAAAATCATGAAGGAAACAAAGAGTATATTGAGAGGGTCAAAATTGATCCGTTTCTGTTCCTTCGGTGAACTCCTTATGCATGCAAGATTTACGCGCAATGCAGTAAGGAAGTTCGTATGAATTTTCTTTCTTGTACACTTAAGCCTATGCCCATGACATTTTTTCTCATTTGAGAATTAAAATGCCATGGGTTTTTTTATTTGTCTTGACCTGCCATTCGTGAATGACTGGTCTTGATTATTCTGTTATTTATGTTAAACTGCTGATTGTTGTGGTTTTATGCTAATGAGTAACTTCTTTTTGTTTGGAAATTAGAAATTAGAAATTACATACATAGTATGTGTGTATATGTCGCTATCGTCTAACGGTTAGGACATCAGGTTCTCATCCTGGAAATCGGAGTTCGATTCTCCGTAGCGATACAATATAATTTAAAAACTCCCCATAAGGGAGTTTTTAAATTATTCTTATTTTTCTACGGAGAATCGAAGGGTCATCTCGTATGTCAACGAGATGACGGGCAGAAGTGAATGTTGAGCGGAGGCGAAACAAATGAACGTAGATAAATGTGACCATAGGAACATTTAGCTCTGCCCAGGGCAACGAACAATTAGCAAATTGTGAGGCGCAAAATCAGATACGAGCTTTCTGTGTGTAGCGCCCCGACTGCGAGTCGGAGCGAGCAGGATTCTCCGTAGCGATACAAATAAAACAAAAATCCCTGCGTAAGTGGGGATTTTTGGTATGAAAAAAGGGAAACGCTCTTTTGAGCGATTCCCTGCATCTAAAGATTTTTTTTACTACTCCTTTTTTGAGATTAAACAACCTCTTATTTGTAGTCCAATTCCCCTGCACAGCATATCTACATTTTCGTGAGAAAAAGTAATACGCATACCATTTATTGGAATTATTACTGTGTAGAGACCTTTCTCATACTTAGCTTTAATTATAATTCCAGAGGTATTGCCAATGACTCTTGAGGCAGCTGCTACAGCGTATTTTTCAATGAGATTGCAATTCAAATATTTTATATTGACAGTGCCGCTTTTTATTCTAGCCAGAGCTATAAAAAGTGCTCTAGCAAAAAAATAAGACTCTGCTCCACTAGCTTGAACTTCAGCTTTCCATAGAGAACCATTTTGAGAATAAATAGACATTCTACCTTGATCGCTTAGGAAATTCGAAAATTCTTTTTGTATCAATTGTCCTATTTTTTCATGAATTTCAAAGACTACAAGCTGATTTTCAACTTCTATGGGTTTCCAGTGTGTCTCCTTTAATGAGAAATCAAGATTTGTGTGTAGTTCAGACATCGATGCTGATATTTGTTCTCTTGCTAGGGTATAAATTTTTTGCATTTTGCCCTCCTAGGCGGTTGTTTTGGATTGTTAAGAATACAAATGCGGCTTTTAAGCCATTGTTGAGTATAGACTATTTGGAACTTTTTGTCAACCCCGTTAGAGAAATACTGACACAAGTTAAATCGAGAGAATTACCTCTATTTTAAGCTTGCATATCATAAATAAACGATTCTTGTATTTTTCTAACGGGGTCAACCCCATTTCTTGCCTTTTTTGTTTATAATGATACAATTAAGAAATTGAAATGGTTTGAATTTAAGCAATATTTTAGATGTACTATGAATTTTCAGCAAATGCTGGGCGGGTTAAAAGTTGCCATTGATAAGGAAATTGAGCATTATTTTGATATTGCCATTAAAGAGGCTCAAAAAAGCGATAAACTTATTGCTGAGGCTTTGACGCATACGAAAAAAATAGCACTTGCTGGAGGGAAAAGAATTCGTGGGGCGCTTTTGTGTCAGGCATATTTTGGGTTGGGAGGCAAAGAAAAAAAGAAAATCTTGAAAGTAGCCGCTGCAATCGAGCTCGTTCATCTTTTTTTGTTGGTGCACGACGACATTATTGATCGTGGAGATTTGCGGCACAATCAGGATACTTTGCACAAAATGCTTGAAAAGAAATATCGAAAGAACATTTCTGCTGAGCAGGCGAAGCATTTTGGAGAATCGATTGCGATTATTGGGGGAGAAATGTTATATGTTATTGCTAACAAGATAATTTTGGAGGCTGGATTTTCTTTGCAAGAAATGACGCGCGCACTTGTTCAATTGCAAAAGATCGTGGCAACCACAATCATCGGGCAATCGCAAGACATCGCAATTGAATATAGCAAAAATGCCACACAGCAAGAAGTGCTGGCAATGTATGAAAACAAAACGGCGCGGTATACTTTTGAAGGACCGCTATACGTTGGAGCAATGTTGGCAGGTTGCAATGATAAAAAAACATTTGCGTTGTTAAGTGAATATGCGATGCCGCTCGGAATTGCTTTTCAGATCAAAGATGATGTTTTGGGAATTTTTGGATCACAAAAGAAAATGGGTAAGTCGGTTGCATCTGACATTGAAGAAGGAAAGCAATCACTTTTAGTTATAAAGGCCAGACTGTTGGCAACAAAAACAGAAAAAAAACAGCTGAATTCAATTTTAGGAAAAAACAAATTGACGCAAAAAGAAATATTGACGTTTCAAAATATTTTAAAATCAACAGGCGCGCTTACATATGCTGAAAAACTAGCTGCACAATATTTGGATAAAGGGAAAAAAGAAATTGAAAAAGTAGTTCTTTTGCCTCAGTCCAAAGAATTTCTCGTTGGGTTGGTACAATATTTGGAAAAAAGAGAAAAATAATAAAAAGGCTAAAGTCTAAGTACTAAATACTAAAGCAAGTTTAAAGTGAAAAGTATAAAGGGATTTGTATTTTAATTTGAAATTTAGACACCTATATTTGATTTAAAACTTAAAATTTAAAACTTAAAATTTGCTAATTTATTTTTATTACTTAAATTAAATTAATGTCACAAGATAATATTGTTAAGGAAAATATAAACCTGCCTAGGCACATCGCTATTATTCCTGATGGAAACAGGCGATGGGCAAAAGAAAAAAATCTTGAGCCGTGGGAGGGTCATAAGGCTGGTGCGGGAAAATTGGAGCAATTGGCGCGCT
>DNVR01000006.1 GCA_003507445.1 Candidatus Moraniibacteriota bacterium | reverse complement strand
TTGGTAACCCCTGGTTTTACGGGTGCTAAAATGGAATTGACCGTGACTTTGACAAGGATTATGTTTTTAAGCCCAATATTGCTGGGAATCAGTGGCGTCATCGGAGGCGCGCTTGTGTCTTTTAAAAAGTTCTTAATATATTCATTGGCTCCGATATTTTATAATGCAGGGATTATTATTGGCGCGCTCTTTTTTGTGAAACCATTTGGACCTGCCGGCTTGGCGTGGGGAGTTGTGCTTGGAGCATTGATGCATTTGCTAATTCAATACCCATCCGTCAAATTTTCCGGATTCAATTTCAAACCAATGTTTTTTAATGCTTGGAAAAATCCCAATGTTCGCAAAGTTCTTCATCTTATGATTCCGCGAACTTTGACGATTGCAGTCAGCCAAATTAATTTCACTATCATCACAATTTTTGCTTCAACCTTGGCCACGGGAAGTTTGGCTATTTTTAATTTTGCAAACAACATTCAAAGCGGACCGTTGGGCTTGTTTGGGGTTTCGTTTGCGATTGCTGTTTTTCCGACACTCAGTGCTTTTGGTGCCAAAAAAGAATCTGCAAAATTTGTCAGTGTTTTTTCCAGAACGTTTAGACAAGTTTTGTTTTTTGTTATTCCTCTCAGTATGTTTTTGTTTGTGCTTCGAGCGCAAACAGTCCGCGTGCTTTTGGGAACTGGAAATTTCAATTGGGAGGACACCATTTTCACTTTTCAAGTTCTTGGGATTATGGCAATAAGCTTGTTTGCGCAAGCGCTTCTTCCGCTTTTGAACAGAGCATTCTATGCACTTCAAAACACAAAGACCCCACTTTACATTGCTTTGGTAAGTGAGGGCATTAATATTACCTTGGTTTTTCTCTTGCTTAGATCCGGAACAGTTCTTGGAATTTCTGAGGCATTGGTTTCTGACAAATTGATAAATTGGTGGAATCCAGTCTTTGGTTTGGCGATTGCATTTTCAGTCGCAAGTGTGGTTAATATGATTTTGCTTATTGTATATTTGAGAAAAAATTTGCCAAACATTGACGGGAAAAATATTTTGGATTCAACAACTCGAATTATTGCAGCTACTTTCATCGCAGGAGTTGTCACGCAAATCAGCAAATATATTGTCGGAACTCGCGGGGAGTTGGACACTTTCGTGGAAGTTCTTGTGCAACTTATAATTGCCGGAGGCGCGGGAGTCGCAGCATTTTGTTTGGCAAGTTATTATTTCAATGTTAAAGAATTCTTTCAATTTACTGATTCGGTTACTAGGAAAATATTTCGAGCCAAAAAAGTTATTACCGAAGACACTGCTGAAGTTTCAGGCGTGGGAGAGTAGGGGCAGCTTGTTAGTCCGCCAGTTGGCGGATTTTCAGCTTCTTAGTGAATACAAAATAGGACAGGTGGATTGGGCTTTAATACAGCGCAAATTGAGCATACCCTTTACAGGATCGTCAAAAGGTGCTATAATTGTAAATTGTCATATTGATGACAAAATTAGTACCAAAAAAATTCAGGAGGCGGAAAATGAAAAGTCAATATTGGAGTGTAGTCTTTTGTTTGTTGGGAGTGCTTTTTTTATTAACACCTCCAACTTTTGCCGAGGCTTCTTCACAAGATAATGATATTCTTGAACTTAAAAACCATCATTATCTGTTAAACACAACAGAAATTTCTAACGTCAATTCATTGAAGGAACTTTTTGTTGAAGAGGTTGATGAGGCTAAACTGGATCTTGAAGGTTTGATAGAACCAGCAATAGGGTCGACGGAGGAGACCTTGCAACTTCTAATGGCGTTCGGAATAATTGAACGTGAAAATTACTGGCTTGGATGCAAGCTAGAGAAATAAGACTTTGTTGTTGAAATTGCCCCACGGACTCCGTAGGGCTTTTTTTATTGAATTGACAAAATCAACAGTACTTGCTTTAATGGGGATAGTTACTTGAAGAAAAAATTGATGAAAGGAGGGCTGCAGCGCATGTCTAAAATAGTTTTAGTTGCTTGCTGTTGTTCGTCGATGTCTGCTGCAATTGCTGCTGCAGACCTCAATTGCCTTAACGGTTTTGGGATTGAAACACAGACTGAGAAAGGCGCTCCAGTTCATGCCATTATCAGAATTCATCAAGACGAATACGCATTGCCTTCGGCGCGCATTATGGATGTCGCGTACGGGGTATGGCCGTCTTCCCAGCAAGTTTCGCCTGATGGAATGGCTGCCTGTGGCGAAATATTTGCTGGCGTATCAGCCCGCTGTCGATCTCCTTGTTGTTTTGCGGCTTCCACAAATATATTTGTGGAAGCCGCTTTTTCTTGCTTAAAACCGTCTTTATGTGTACTATTATAAAAGCATAAAAATATTTATCCGGTAGTGAAAATTTAAAATACGAACAATGGATAATCAAAAAAACGTTAGAAATTTTTGTATAATCGCGCACATAGACCACGGAAAGTCAACGTTGGCTGACCGTCTTTTGGAAGTGACAAAAACTGTCGAAATGCGCAGGATGAAAGAACA
>DNVR01000017.1 GCA_003507445.1 Candidatus Moraniibacteriota bacterium | reverse complement strand
TCAATAAATAGATTTAAACAAAACCGAAGTTTTGCTCAATCAGGTAGTGTTTTTATTTAACGGAAAAACACAAAACGTATAAGCTCAAACAAACAACCAGTGACCAGTCACTCGAGAGCGACTGGTCGAAGGACTAACCGCAATAAATTGCGATTTTGTCCAACATCTATGATTTGGTTACAAAATCGCATCCTCACGAAAGTGGGGATCCAGTAACTAATCAATAAATGCTATTATTACAACTTTTTAAAGTTCTCTATTTTTTACTTTTTAAGGCTATACCTTAAGAGTATAAAAAACACATCCTCACGCACATCTTGTGATATGCATCGGGATGTATTTTCATCCTGTCGCTCGTGAGCGACGGGATTTTGCATCTACCCGAATTTTTAAGTATTTTTCTTGTTTGCGTTGATGTTTCCTTATGAATTTAACATCACCTCTTCTTGATTGCTTAAACAGTTTAGCAACATAAAAATAACTTGTCAAGGCTTTTTATATTTATTATTTTTTATTAAATATAAATCCTGTTTTTTGGCTTATATTAGCGATATTTTAAATATCAATACGAAACTATTCCCCAACCTCAATCTCATTGCTTTTGCAGATCTTTGCATATTCATAAAAACTTTTGCGTGGTTTTCGCTCGAGAGTTTTGTAATCAATTTCAATTAGTCCAAATTTCGGCTCATAGCCATAGAGCCACTCGAGATTATCCATCAATGACCAAAAATTGTATCCGCGTACATCCACGCCCTCTGAGATTGCTTTGTGCACAAAAGCTAGATGTTCACGTATATATATAATACGCTCATCATCTTCAATTCCCTCTCGCGTAGGAACACCATTTTCCGAAATATAAATCGGTAACTTGAATTTATCGCTTGCCTGTTTCAGAACAAGATATATACCTTTTGGATATGAAACCCACCTCATCACATTACTTTCATCCTCTTCAATCGTGAAGCCAAGATATGTTTGATTCCTAGAGTCCATCTTTATATTTTTCCAATTAAATTTGATTTTTCCTAAGCGATAATAATGAACGCCAACAAAATCCTGATAGCCTTTTATTTTATTTCCAAGCAAATCAATGCGATACCACTGCGCAATTCTGTTAATCGTATTCAACAAAATTCCAAACCCTTCTGACTCATACCAATTGTAAAGATATGTTATTCCAACTTTAGCATCTGGTTTTATTCGATGAATAATATCGTAAGATTTTCGATGTGCCGCGGCAACATTATTCAACGCCCGCAAAAACTTCACGGGATTCATATATCCAGGAGGAAAAGCTCCTGCCAGAAAACCCTGTCCCAACGGAACCATAGGTTCATTAAATGTCATAAATATATCAATCAGATCCCCAAACTCATTTGCTATTTTTTCTACATAACGAACAAACAATTTAACAGATTCTTTTTTGTGAAATCCATACTTTTCCTGAAACCAAATTGGGCTTGTCCACCACCACAAAGTTACTTGCGTTTTAATATTTCTATCTTTCAAGTCCTGTAAAATTTCTCGATAATGATTTATCGCCGCTTGATCAAATTTTCCCTCTTCAGGTTCTACCCTGGACCATTCAATTCCAAGCCTAAATGAACCACATCCAAGCTCATCTAATAAGTTATGGTCACTTTTATATCTGTTCCAATAATCACAGGCTCTTCCTGATTCATTGTCAGCTTTTCCCTGCTTTTCCCACTCCCACCAATCAGAATTTGAATTACCACCTTCAACCTGATACGAAGAAGTCGCCACCCCCCATTGAAACCCTTTTGGAAATTGAAGTTTTTTCATTATTTTGTTTTAGGTATAATTTTCCCAATATTCCCTGGCATATATTTTCTCAAAACTTCCGGAATCAAAACTGATCCGTCGGATTGTTGGAAGTTTTCAAGGATTGCGATGAATGGTCGCGGGGATGGAAGGACGGTGTTGTTGAGCATATAGACATGTTTCTTTTCTCCATTTTTATCAGCATATTTTACATTAAGTCTTCTTGCTTGCCAATCGAGAAAGTTTGATGCACTGCCTGTTTCGCCGAAACTGTCGCGCGATGGCATCCAAGCTTCGATGTCATAAGCTCTGAATTTTCCGGCGCTCAAATCTCCTGTGCAGATTTTCAAAACGCGATATGGAAGACCGAGTTCCTCGTGCACCTCTTTGGAAATTTCAAGCATTGCATCGTGCATTTTGATAGATTCCTCCTCATCAGCTGCCATCAAAACCACCTGTTCAACTTTCATAAACTCGTGCACACGATAAAATCCTTTGGTGTCTTTTCCGTAAGATCCAATTTCAGAGCGATAACATTGCGAATATCCCACAATCTTAATCGGCAATTGCTCTTCTTTCAAAACTTCGTCAGAATAATATGCCAAAAGTGATGGTTCAGCAGTTCCAACCAAAAACTTTTTTTCTTTGCTAGATTTTCCATCAGCTTCTTTGTCGCCACTTGCAACTTCATACACCTCGTCAACTTCACTATCATATTCTTTGCCCTTGAAATATCCAGTACCAAAAAGTGCAGCTCCTTTCACGAGCGTTGGTGGAATCATTGGCGAATATCCCTTTTCAATAAGCTTATTCATTGCATACATCATCAACGCCATCATTAAAGATGCGCCTTCATTTTTCATATAATATCCGCGAAAGCCTGCCACCTTTGTGCCTTTTTCCAAATCCAAAATATCCAAATCCTTTCCAAGCTGAATGTGATCCTTGATTTCAAAATCAAATTTTGGAATTTCTCCATTTCTCTCAATCTCAACATTATCCTCATCCGATTTTCCAATTGGAGTGTCAGCTGAAATAATATTTGGAACTTTTACCATCAAATCTTCAAATTCTTCTTTGATTTTTTTATACTGCGGCTCTTTTATTTCAAGTTTTGTTTTAATCTCCTTTCCTTTCTCGATAATCTCTTTGCGTTCTACGTCGTTTGCGGCAGATTTAATCATTTCATTTAAATCATTTTTGAGCGCCAACAATTGCTCAACTTCTTGCAACAAACTAAGCCTTTCCTTATCCACAGCCAAAAGCTGTTTCAAATCCAAATCAATATTCTTCTTCACAGCAGCATCAGCAATTTTTTCTTTGTTTTCTCGAATGAATTTTATGTCGAGCATATAACATATTATTATTAATTTTATATATCAATATTACCCTTAAACAGGGCTTTTTGCAACCAACAAAAAAATTCATCTAATTGATGAATTTTTTGGCTGTGCCACGTGATGAGCGCAGCGAATTTTACGTGGACGGTCCGGCTGGACTCGAACCAGCGCTCCTTGCTATCAAACAGAAAGTGTTGACCGACAATCCCCTCAAATAACAGATCAATCACTTTCCACATCACCCCCGATAGCTGCTCTACCGCTAAGCTACGGACCATAACAAATACTACACACTTTCATACACTTTATTTCATGACAGATGCTTTCTTCCATATTTCTCCCTCTCCTTAGATAAGGAGAGGGTTGGGGTGAGGTCTGAGCTAGGCCCAGATCAAACCTCTCTGCCCTACGGGCATCTCTCCTCATCTAAGGAGAGAAAGATATAGAATAAAAATATTTTAAGCAATATTTTTTCTTAAAATAGATGATTTAAATTTTTCTGGTTTGTAAGCTTTTAGTTTTATTATTCTTGTTCTGTCCAATCCTGTTTCATCAAGTTTCCTGCGAAGCTCTGAGACGTTTTGTTTTTGATCATATCCCAAACAAATCACATCTGGTTTATACTGCCGCACAACTTCATATCGATCATTCAAGCCTCCCAACACAACCTCATCCGCCAGTCCGCTTTTCTTAATCGCCAAAACTCTTTCTTGTTCAGCATATCTCGGTTGATGCCCTTTCACATTCAAAACCGTAATGTCTCTTGCCACCACCACACGCAAAAAATCGCCATATTTGCGAGCCTGTTTCAAAAAGTCCCAGTGACCTTCGTGAAAAATATCAAATGTCCCAAAAACCAAAACTTTACGCATAAAATTATTCTGATGAGTCTATCATCTCATATACTTTTTGATTTCTATCATCTTGTCCTTTTTGCACAGCTTTCATTTTATTCCAAATCCCTTCCACATAAAACAATGATCCGTCTTTCCTATTATCTTCAATTGCTTGCCTAGAAATTTCTTTTATTTTGTCCTGATAAAAATAATAAGTCACCATTAAAATAAGCAAAATAATCATAGTCGACATCTTAATAAATCCACGCACAAACAAAGCATATTTCTTCAGCATATTTTTAAATTATATTTATTTTTATATTATCTAATAAGTATTTTTCCATCTTTTTCATTATACGAGTTTATCATCTTCAGATTTCCAAATATACAGGACGCAGTACCGCCAACTCCCGTAATAAAAAGCCCATTACAAACATAATTTCTACAAGTTCCCATTTCATTACAATAAGAAAAATTTTTAGGATATTTAACATAAATGAAAATAATCACTACAAATGATAACCGCGTAAACCATCTCAATCTTGTATTTGCTTTGATAAGCATTTCGCCAAGGATATAAATGAAAAAACCAAGCATTGCAATAATCAAAAATGAAAGACTATCCTTGAAAGTCGTAGTTACCAAGAATGTAATAACCAAATAAACCACCGACCACAAAACATGCAAAAATATTTTCATATTTATTTTATAAACTTTAAAAATTATTCTTTTTCTTTCATTTTATTTTTATCTTTACCAAAATTAACCAGTTCTGTCATTATTCCATATATTGATATATGGAATAATGATAAAATAACGTGCGAACATTGACTTAATTCCAAAAACGATGCATCGCGTATTTATCTAGCATAGAATAACTTCTAGTACTTTTTCTAGATTTATTTTTTTGAGTTTCTTTTCCTATCTTACGTTTTATCAACAAATGCTTGTTTTCATCTGATTTCAGCCAGTGTTCAATTCTAGTTATGGTTTGATAGCCGACTTTCATTTTCTTTTTGATTTCATCGTGAGTTTCCCCAGCAATCAGCATCTGCGCAATTCGTATGCGTCTTCCAAGCATAAGCGCCTCGCTTGGCGTGACAAAACCAGAAAGAAAAGCGAAGACATCATCAAAAGAATTTAAGTCAGACAAAATCAAAAACAATTCCTTGATTATTAAATTTCTCTCTTTACTATCAACATCATAGACAAGTACTTTTGCCATACATTTTTACTTTTATTTTATCTTTTTCATTATTCCATATATTGATATATGGAATAATATGTTTGAGTCAGTAGGTTTGTATTATTTGTATTATTTGAATGATATTATTTGATAGCCGTATTTTTCAACATCTTCCTCGGGAAACAATTTCACATCTTTTGTTTTCAAGACATAGGTTATCTCTTTTTCAATTACTCTACCAGTATAATTTCTTTGTTCATCAATTTCGCGCAAAACTAACACATCCCCTTCTTTGCAATCCCAATCCGCAAGGCAAAGTTCGAAATTTTTATCTCCATCAAAAATCTTTTGGAAATATTCTTGCAAAACTTTCTTCTCGATTTTCATATTATTTTTCCCACTCCTTAATAATCCACTTTCTATTTATTGCATCCTCTAAATCAATATCCATCTCTTTAGCCAACAAAATTGTCATACCAAGGACATCTGCTAATTCATAAGATAACTTTTTCTTTGATATTTCTGCGGATACGAACTTTTCTGGCCTGCTTTTTCCCTTTGCAGTCAAATACGCTTCAGAAAGCTCACCGATCTCCTCATAAAGCTTAAATAAAATGGTATCCGCATCATATTTAAGATCATATTTACCAATATAATCATTTGCAGTTTTTGAAACAGCTTTTTCTATTTCCTTAAATTCCATAAATATTTTTTATTTATTACAATTCACCCTTAACTTCTTTCCAAAATCTTTCGAAAAACTTTTTCATATATTCATGCCGCTGTTTTGCTATCTTTTTTCCAGTTTTTGTAACAATTTTATCTTTTACATGTTTAAGTTTTATTTCATATTCAAGAAGTGCAGAATCTTCTTTTGTATATGAATAATCCTTTTTTTCTTTTGCAAGTCTTTTTTCGTTTCCAGTATAAAGACAATTTGAGCCAGCGTTGCCTGCAAAAAGAAAATCTCGTGCTACGCCAATTGCGCCAATTGAATCAAGTTTGTCAGCATCATACAAAATTTTTGCCTCAATAGTGTTTGGAATATGTGCATTACGATAACGGTGCGCTTCAATACAATGAACAATGTTTTCGACTTGATCAGTCGTTAAGGAATATTTCTTTAATAATTTTCTTGCTGTTTTTGCTCCAGCCTCAGCATGACAAAAAAGTCCCTTTGTTTTCATCTCTTCTTTGCGACCAATATCGTGAAGCAATGCAGCTATTTCAATAATTTGCAAATCAGCTTTTTCTTGTTTACCAATACGAAGTGCCAATTTTTTTACACGATCAACATGCGACCAATCATGACATCCGCTTGCATTTACAAAATATGTTTTTGCCTCTTTTTCAATCTTCTCAATTAATTCTTTTGTAATTTTCATATATTTATTTTTTGGTCATACTACACTTTTCAAAAGCAGCGTTTTTGTCTATTTCAAAAACTTCAACAATTTCATATTTTCCTTTTGTGCAAACTATGCCATTTTCAAGAAAGTGAGTCACTTCCAAGATATTAACGTTGGCTCGCGCCTTGGAAAAACTTCCACCAGTGGTCGTGGTTTCAATCAAGGAAACTTCTCCCAGCAAATAATAAATCCTTTGCTCTTTTTTGAAAAAATCATAAACTTTTCCAACTTCAAGTTTTTCTGGAATACATTCCTCGATTTTTCTTCTTCCAGCTTTGAATTCGGAAATGTCGCGAAGTGCCAAGTCTGGATTAAATTCAACTGCAATACCCATATGATTAGGTTCTAGGTTTTAGGGATTAGGTTTCTAGAAAGAAAAATTAAAAGTTTTTTTAAAAAAACTATTCCTTAGATTTCATCCCTGGGAAAATCACACATTCGCGGACTGATTTGTCGAGGATAAATGAGAAGAAGCGTTCGGAAAGACCAAAACCAAAAGCGTTTGGCATTCCATATTCAAGAGCCTCCAGAAAATCATCATCAATCATTTGCGCCTCGCTGTCGCCAGCTTCACGCAGTTTCATCTGCTCTTCAAAGCGAGCTTTTTGATCGATTGGGTCGTTCAATTCAGCAAAAGCATTGCAGAGTTCAGCTTTTCCTGCCACCACTTGAAATCTGAGAACTTTTTTAGGATTATTTGGATCCTTTTTGGCCAATGGAGAAACCTCAATTGGATGCCCAACCAAAAAACACGGCTGAATCATTTTTTGGCGCACTGTTTTTTTATACACCGTGTCAATCATTCTTCCTTTGCCATATGATTTTTCATATTTAATTCCAAGTTCATTTGCCTTTGCCATCAAAGTTTCAACCGAAACATCTTCAGACAAATCAATGCCGGTTTCTTTTTTGAATGCATCAAAATAATCCACAACTGGAAATTTCTTTGACCAATCAATCGTGGCACCCTCATATTGGGTAATCATTGCCCCGGTAACATTTTTCACAACTTCCTTATACAAGTTTTCTGAAAATTCAATTCCTTTTTGCAAGTCCCAATATGCTGCATAAAATTCCATTGCGTCATATTCCTGCAGATGATGACGATCAATTCCTTCATTTCGAAAAACACGACCGATTTCAAAAACTTTTTCATATCCACCAACCAGCAATCTTTTCAGAGCCAATTCCAGTGAAATTCGCATATAGAAATCTTGATCGAGAGCATTGTGATGAGTTGTGAACGGCTCAGCATCAGCTCCACCTGGAGTATGCTCAAACACTGGGTTTTGCACTTCCAAAAATCCCGCGCTAGCCAAATATGTTCGAATTGTTTGCCAAAAAACATTCTTTTTACGAAAAAGTTCTCGTGTTTCAGGATTTGTCATCAAATCCAAATATCGTTTTCGCAAAAGTTCTTCTTCATCTTTAATTCCAAAATGTTCAGTCGGGATTGGACGAATATTTTTGGAAAGCATTTTCCAATCAATAACTTTGAGTGATTTTTCTTCGGTTTTTGTCAAAAAAAGTTCCCCCGTCACTTGCACAAAATCACCAAGCTCCACATTTTTTGTGAAAAGCAAAAAAAGCTCCTCGGGCATATTCGCCTTATTCAAAAAAAGTTGCATCTTGCCAGATTCATCTTCAATGTTAGCAAACGCGCTTCCACCCATCGGCCGCATTGAACGCACACGTCCAGCCAATGTGATTACTCGTCCAGCAAATTCTTCAAATTTCTCCGAAGCGTTTGCATTTCGAAAATTACGCTCAGATTTTTCTGGATATGGATCCATACCATATTCACGAATTCTGGCCAATTTCTCCAATTTAGTTTGTTGTATATCTTCGCGTATCATAAATAGCTTTTTAAATTATTTTTTATAATATTGAAATACTAGCCTATTTTAGGCATTTTGGCAATTTTCACTGCTCCTTCACGCAAAATTTTAAGCTGGCCATCTTTTCCAAGTTCAACCAAAGTCGATGGTTTGGATTTTAACTTTCCTGAGTCAACATAAAAATCCACATCTTCTCCAAAATATTTCCTGGTCTCAGCATACGTTTCGGCTGGCTTTTCTCCTGCCAAGTTGGCGCTTGGCGCAACAAGCGGTCCCACTTTTTTCAAAAGACTGACAAGTTCCTTATTGATTGGAAAACGAAATGCCAAAGTTTTTTGTCCGCGGTGCAAGTGTTCCCATTTTTTCAACTTACATTCAAAAACAATGCTTACTTTTGCCGGCCAAACCTCATCAAGAATTTTCTTTTTCAATGGGCTCAAAACAATCCCGAACCTTTTCAAATCATTTAAAGATGAAATCAAAATAATCATCGGTTTTTTTAAATCCCTTTTTCGAAGATTGTAAACACGCTCAACAGTTTTTTTGTTAAGCGCACTTCCGACCAAGCCATACAAAGTGTCAGTTGGAACAATACCAACACCACCAGCTTTTAAAATTTTGATGATTTTAATCATTTTTTTGTTTTACCAACTTCCTCCTCCACCTCCGCCAAATCCACCACCTGAAAATCCTCCGCCACCAAATCCACTTCCACCTGCTCCCGCTCCTGCAGTACTTGGTTTTGAAACAAAAGCGCTGCTTGCATCAGAAGAAAAATCGCCAAGATCACTCATCAGTAAAATTGAATTAAAATTTCTTCCTGAAGAATCAGCATACCAACCAGGATTTTGATTGTAAATTCCTTCAAATTGTTTGGCCCATTCTTTTTCCACGCCGAGCACCATAGCATATGGAAGCAACTTTTCGAACCGTTCCGGATTTTTTTCTGGCGCATTATGAAAAGCAATTCGATCTTTTTCTGCCACTGAAAGATAATTTTTAAGCCCAAGAATATGTTCGCGAGCACTAACACCTTTCAATGTTTTTGCCGGCATAATATGCCCAAACACTGCAATGATCACACCGGACAAAATAACTGACGCCACAAACATTATTCCAAACATTAGCAAAATTGTTTTAATAAGAACCAAGGGTCCAACAATGAGGATTAACCCGGTAGTATAATAAAATTTTCTAGTTTTTTCTGGATTTTTTGAAAAATAACCCTTGCCAGTCAATGTTTCATACACTTGATTGGAAACTTTTTCAGCAGTTGTATAAAATTTATTTTTCAAGTCGCGATTAACCGAAACGTCATCTTTGAAAGCAAATATTCCTTTGAGCAAATCTTTTTCGGCATAATTATCCAAATCCTCAAGTGATTCCGATTTCAATTTTTGAAGTCGATAATCAACAGATTTTCCAAGTCCTAAAATTCTATCCTCTTCCAATCTTTCAATTTTAATATATCCGCGAGTTGCCAAGCTTATAATTTCACTTGAGATTGATTTGGTGGTCACATCTTCTTCCAAAATTGTGGCAATCTCCATCGGAGTCAAACCATCCGGCGCATCAAATTGTGTGATTATAGTTTTTTTGCCACTAGGGTCGCGCCCTTTTTTATACCAAAGAATCGTCATTGTTATCAGCACAAGAATTGGCAGCAATAAAATCAAATTATCTTTCACTGTTTCAAATATTATAGACGCATTGGAAGGCTTTATCACAACTCCTTTTGGTAAACTGACAACAATTGTCAAACCTCCTCCTGCATTCAACGTCGATTGTGAAAATATTGTGCCAGAAACTTTTTCTCCACCCTTATTTTGCATTGACTGACAAGCAACCGTTGAATTGAGCGGGCCAGCAAAACAAGCTGTTTTTACCTCTGCAGCATTTATTGTTTCAGGAAACCTTACATCAGCCGAAGCATTGTTAATATTAACCAACCAATTATTCCCTGTCACATTCCAATAAAATTCATCATGATCGGAAAAATAATTGATAACTCTTGAAATCTTATATTTAATCACATATACTTTTTTGCCACTCAATGTTGAGTTTGGATCGCCGATTTTAAGATGCAAATTTTTTCCAACTCTTGTTTTTTCAAATTGAATAATTGCATCTTTCTCATCTATAACAACAACATCAGTAATTCGCACAGCATATTTTCCTCCCCGAGCATTATATTCAACAGGAATATCACGAAAAATCCCATGACTTTGTTTTTGCCCAAAATCATATGCAATAATTTCAGAAATCAAAACACTAGCATCTTTGTTAATGGTAATTCTTGTGTCAAAAAACGAAATCTCTTCCGCATTAACAATTTTTGGAACAATCAAAAAAGAAATAACCAGGCAAAAAATAAACACGTTTATTTTTTTCATATTAATGTTTTGAAATTTTTAATTCAAACGCTACACTATAACGCTGCGACTTTTTGAACTTGAAGAAAATTGAGCCTGACGAACTTGCACTCCCCTTTGAGGTTCTGATTGCTGATCTTTTCTGGCATCCTTTTCTTGCTCTTCTTTTTTGTGCGATCCCCAATTAGCAAAAACAAAAATATACAAAATATCCAAAATTGCAAAAGTGTTTAAAATTATCAAAGTCAAAAACCAACCAATGTGTCCCCTTCTTGCTGCTCGCCAAAGAGCCGCGCCCTTCCAAGGCAGCGTCCACAACAAAATAAGAATTATAACCCAAGGATGATCCAAAAATAATTTTTCCATACGATTCACATGTTTATAAATTAATATTACAAATATACCACAAGATTCAACTAAAAAACATATTGCAGGTTTTTGATATATGCTGTATAATTTTAATGTAAAATAAAACCTGTCATTCGCGAATGACGGGTAAAAACAAAAATACGGGTGGCACTTAGGAAAAAACCTAAGCTCTTCTTGTTAAAAACAAAAATGACATACAATCAACAAACAAGTGATGAAATGAGCGAACAAGACAAAGCTCACAAAATAGAAATGCTTCGTCAAATGATGCTGCAGGCAGAGAAAACAATGCAAAGCGCCAAGGCAATGCTTTTGCAATTGGAAGGCAAGAAAAAAACCGGACGAAAAAGAAAAGTTGATGAAGATGCTGAGGGAAATGTTGTTGAAGGAACTTTTGACGGACAAATAATGATTGGAACTGATGGCAAACAATATCCCGTACCAGCAAACTATGCTTCAAAATCAAAACTCGTCGAAGGAGATATGCTCAAACTCACGATCACTCCCGACGGATCTTTCGTATATAAACAAATCGGACCTGCTGACAGAAAAAGCGTGATTGGAATTGTCAGTCAGGACGAAAAAGGAAATTATTTCATTTTCTCAGAGGGCAAACCATACAAGGTTTTGCTTGCTTCTGTGACATATTTTAAAGCTGAACCGGGAGATGAAGTTGTTATTATGATTCCTCGAGAAATCGAAGCAACCTGGGCTGCTATTGAAAATGTTTTGCAAAAAGGAAATGACACAGCAATGTCAATGTCTCGGCACATTCCTAGTCCAGAACCTGTCAGCAAAAACAATTTTGCAGCTGACACAGAATTAAATTCTTGGAAAAATGATCTCAAGCAAGGCGCCCCAGATCCAGCAAAAAATAACTATGAAGAAAAACCACTTTTAACAAAAGATGATTTTGTTGATGAATGGACTTCTGACATTGAAGAATTGGAGAAAGAAATCAAAGCGCAACAAATCTAAAACCCTACAAATATACAAATCAGCTACGAATCTACAAATGTGATTCTGAGTTTGTCTGCATTTATTTGTATATTTGTAAAAAATTTGTAGATTTGTAGGTAATAAAATTTAAATTAAATAACCCAAACTATAATAGAATTTATGGAAAATACCACTGGAATCAGAATAACAAAACGTGATTATGAATTTGCCATTGTAGCAGGACTATTGATTGGTTTTCTAATTCTGCCAGTTCTCAAAACCGTGAGCCCTGAAATTTTTGCAAAATTTGCAATCGCAATTGTTCCTTTTTTCTTGCTAGCCACACCGTTAGGACTGCGAATCGCATTTATGCTAGGGAAAAAAATTGCTATAATTTATCAAATAGCAAAATTCGGACTCATTGGCGTTCTCAACACGCTTGTTGACTTTGGAGTTCTTGCTCTTGTCACTCTTTTGTTCAGCGCCTATTTTCAAGTTGAATCAAAAGATGCATTAATCGCAAGCATAACTTTCTATTCTCTTTTTAAAGCAATTTCATTTATCGTCGCAAACATCAGCAGTTATTTCTGGAACAAATATTGGACATTTGATCAAGGTGCAAAAAAACAAACGAAGTCGGAATTCATCCAGTTTTTTGCAGTCAGTGTTGTTGGTTTTTTAATCAATGTTTTCGTGGCTTCATTTGTTTTTAAAGTTGTTCTTGGTTCACTTATCAACCTCACAGATGGACAACTCGGACTTATTGGTGCTGCTTTTGGATCAATCGCCGGACTCGCCTGGAACTTTATTGGATACAAACTCTGGGTATTCAAGAAGTAGTCATACAGCATATAACATATAGCATATAACAACACAAACTTCCCATCTCGGGAAGTTTTGTTTTTTCATTCTAAATGTTACAATAATATAAGTTAAATTTTATTTTTATTCATACGCTTCATGTTACATGTTATATGTTACATGTTATATAATCTTTTTTATGGCAACAGCATTATATCGAAAATATCGTCCACTTACCTTTTCAGATGTCATTGGACAAGGGCACATTGTGCAAACACTTTCTAATGCCATTTTGCATAATCGAATTGGACATGCCTATCTTTTCACTGGTCCGCGCGGAACAGGAAAAACCACGATGGCGAGAATTTTTGCCAGAGCAGTAAACTGCAGCAACCCCAAAGGAGCGGATCCCTGTTTGGAATGTGACATCTGCAAAAACATCACGCAAGGAACATCTTTGGATATTTTTGAAATTGATGCAGCTTCCAACACTGGCGTGGACAACATTCGTGAACTGCGTGAAAATGTGAAGTTCCCATCTTCTCAAGCAAAATTCAAAGTATACATCATCGACGAAGTGCATATGCTCTCAACCGGAGCATTCAATGCGCTGCTTAAAACTTTGGAAGAGCCGCCTGCTCACGTTATTTTTATTCTGGCCACCACCGAAATTCACAAAGTTCCTGAAACAATCATCTCTCGTTGCCAACGATATGACTTCACACGTCTTTCACTGGAACATATTATTGAAAAACTTTCCACCATCGCCAAAAATGAAAAAATCTCTGTTGAGAAAAACGCCTTGGAAATGATTGCGATCGCTGCTGAAGGTGGAATGCGCGATGCTGAATCACTTCTTTCACAAGTGATGGCACTTGAAGACAAAAAAATCACAGCCAAAGAAGTTGAAGAAATTCTGGGCACAACGCAAAGACAATCATTGGAAGCAATGGTTTCATATTTGCTTGGCAAAAACGCAGCCAGCGCCATCACACTGGTCAATGAACTTTCCAAAGATGGATATGACTTGGATGTTTTCAACAAATCTTTTCTAAATTATTTGCGACAAGTGATGTTGGTGTGTGTGGATGAAAAATTGGCAAAAATATTTTCATATGAATTAACAAAAGAACAGTCTTTAGCACTTGTTGATCAAGCAAAAAATCATTCACCAAAGGAATTGCTTTATATCATTGCCTGCTTTACTGAAATTCAAGGCAAAATAAAATCAGCTTTCATTCCTCAGCTTCCATTGGAAATGGCAATAATCAAGTCAACACAGAATGGCACAGAACTAAAAACGGAAGAACACGGAAAAATACAAATTCCCGCCCAAACGGCTCCTACTGCTTCACAAATGAGAGCACCAGAGCCAACTAGGGTTGTTCAAGCTCCAACAGCCCCCCAGACACCAAAAATACCCCCTGTTTTGCCAGTTACCCCCAAAAGTGCTGAAACAGCACCCTCAATTGCAGTGCAAGAAACAAAAATTGAAGTTCCGGATCCAGAAGCCTTAAGTGAGCCAAAATTGATCAAAAACGAAGCCCAAATTGCCGATTCTGATTTTACCATAAATGATGTCAAAAAGAATTGGGGTCGCTTTATCATAGACACAAAAGCCAAAAACCACAGTCTTTCAGCAGTTCTGCAAAGCTGTCAGCCTGTCAGTGTCGAAGCTGGAATCGTTACCGTGGCCACAAAGTTCACATTTCACAAAGACAAATTAAACGAATATGGCAACAAATTGACATTAGAGGAAACTTTTGCTAAAATTCTTGGGTTGCGATTGCTTATAAAAGTGATCACCGCCGAGGAAGCAGGCATCACAATTGCCTCCAGCCTAAACCAAAACACCAACCCAGCACCAACTGAGCAAACACCTCATGAAACCAGTTCCCTGCTCAATGATGCAATGAATTTGATGGGCGGAAATATCGTGCAGTAGCACAATAGTATTTAGTATCTTGTATATGGTATTTAGTATGAATTCAAAATACAAAATACAATATACCAAATACCAGATACAATTCTGGGGATTAGCCAAGCGGTAAGGCACATGGTTTTGATCCATGCATGCGGGGGTTCGAATCCCTCATCCCCAACAAATAACAAAAATAGGAACACTTTAATGAGTGTTCCTATTTTTGTTATGTTTCAGGATAAAGGGATTCGAAGGGTATTCTAAAAAAGCAAACGATTTTGCTTTTTTAGAAACCCTGGCTCCGAAGGAAAACTTTCTCTGTGTACTCACGAGAAAGTTTGGGTGAGGAGGAATCCCCTCCTTGTGGCATTTTATAGTTTCAGCTCTGACCCCGACAAAGAAAGAGCGAGCGACGGCGAGTGAATGATGCGGAAATCCTACCGCCCCAACCTTGGAAAGAATATAAAAAACAGCAAATTAAATGCTGTTTTTTTATTATTTGAGATTTTTTACCAAAGAAGATACTTAGTAAATTTAATTAATAATAATTCTTGGCGTATTCGTTCTGCAAATGTAAATTCTTTTGGCATACAAAAAACTGATTTGATTAAATCAGCTCAATGTAGCCTTTATCTTGCAATTAGTCAAGAAAAATCAAATCGTAATTACAGAAAAGAACCCGTTAGAATTATTTCGTATTGATTTGCAATGTCTGAATTAAATTTTCAAAACCACTTTCAAATTGATTATCTCCTTTTACTTGCTTATTTATAGTAAGCATATCTTTTCCATTATTGAGCTTAATGTAATAAATTTTTGCACCACTACTATTACCACTACTTATTTCTTTTTTTCCATCTGGAGTTGAAAATATATCAACAGTATTATTTCCTATTTTACCTTTAGTCCAAGCACCTTCGTATTTAACACCATCTGTATTGACACCTTTAACAACCTCATTGAAATATGTTTTTTTATCATCAAAATTGCTCAAGAAATAAAAATCTATTTGATTATTAGAATCAGAATATGTTATAGCTATATTCGTGCTAACAATAGAGGCAATCGGGAATGGTAACCAGTCACTACCCTTAAACATCTTTTCAATTTCTTTGGCACTCATTTTATTAAAATCTTCTCTTGTATAGTCAGCATACTTACTATCTCCATTTAAAACATCTGCCAAAAAATCTTTTTTTTCTTCGATGCTTAATTCTTTTTCACCGGAATTCCTTGTTTCTGTTAACCATTTTTCAGGTACTTCAAAAGAAAAAGATATGGCTGGATTTTTGACATCAATAACTTTGTAGCCAGCTTTTACAGTAGATTTAATTTGCTCTGTTGCTGTTTTATTTTGCAAGATTTCGTTTATCCTATTATTGTTATCCTCAATTGTTGGCATACCTTTAGTGCCGTAACTCCACATCCAATTTCCAAATACTGGAATTATCAACCATCCAACAAAAACGAGTACAGCAAGAATAATAAGTGCTTTTTTAATGTCTTGTTTTGATATTGTTTTCTTATCGCCAATTATATAAAAAATTGCATACCACACTATTACAGCAAGAATGCCGATGAGAATAAATAAGCCAGCTATGAGAAAATATGCTTCCGTCGGACTATAATTATTGAGTGCGGTATCAATTAGTCCGCTTAGATAAGTGTATAATTTTTCCATATTATTGAAGTTTAAAACTTTCGTATTCCTTTTTGCCCCAATACTCAGTTCCTTTTAAATATTTAGATGCTAACCCTATTGCGACAAAAACACCAAACGGGATAAGTGCAAGCAAACCAACTGCCCAACCATATTTTTTTCCAACTGCTTTCCATGCTTCATTAAAATATTTAACCCATAATACAAATATGATTATAAGCGCAATAAAAAGGAACAAGTTGACTAATAAACTAATTCCATTGGAAAGATTAAAAGATGGAAGAGCATTGGCAACCAAGCTTATCAATACCCCAACCCCAAACAAATTCCAAAACACACTTCGGTAGTTTCTCTTTTTTGGGTTTTCTTGTTCCATTTTTTTAAGTTAAATTATTACACTACTAATATAATAGCAAAAGATGGGGTATCATATAAATTCAATTCGAATCAAATAAAATAGAAAACTAAGTTTTTCAAGATACCTTAATTAGTAATTCCGAAACCGATATTTCTGCGTGGGTCAATATAATCTATTAGTGTTTGGAATTTTCCAGTTCGCAAATCTACAACCTTAACTGAAAGCATATTTTTTGCTCCAACTAGGGGGCTGTTGTTTTCAGTTGAACGAGGAGTTTGTCCCGTTGTCAACAAGCCCATATATATAACAGTGCTTTCATTAGGAAATCCAAAACTATCTTTCCATATTCCAGGCCAACTGATATGAATTGCCTTTTTACTGTCATTCATATCAACAAGAAACTGATTATAATTTTTATCATTTAAAATAATTCCCTTCCCATCACCAGAAACTATAGGTGACATTCCTATATGAAAGAAGGTTTCTGAATTATTTTTTACATCATAAATAAATACCGCAGGCACAATAGACCAATCGCCATAATTTTTTAAGATAACACCGTCCTCCTCATTCTCTTGAACATATTTATTTTTTATCAAATCATCACGAGGAACCATTTTGGTATATGCTATTTTTTCTCCATCAGGAAACCATGAAAAATTTACGTCCAAAGCATTATCAACACTTGCTATTTTGGCTTTTTTATCAGTATCCCATATTTCCAGCGGGCCTACATACAAGTATTCATTTGGATTTTTCAAATCCTTTCCTTCCATTTTTCCAACAAAAGCGACATAGCTATTAATTTGTGGTAAGGATAAATAACTACCCATGCTGTGATCCCACAAAGGATCTCCTTCTTTCTTGAAAATTGTTCTTTCTCCACTTCCATCGGAAGATATCATTTTTAAAGAATATTCTCCTTTTCCATTCATATTACCATCAACAAAGGCGATCTCTCCTTTTTTATTAACACCACTAACTGCATTTACAGCATCATTTCCATCACTAGATTTGCGTATTGTTATTTCTTTTAAATCTGGAAGTGAAATTCCTTTTATTCCACCTATCGGTGCATCATACACAATAAGACCATTGAGCGACTTAGCTAAATTAGAATCCTCTACTCCGTCAACCGTCTGAGCAGGTTTGGCTGGTGCAGGTTTATTAAAACTAGAAAAAAACCAAAAATAAACAACTGCAACAAGAATTATCGGAACTCCGATAACAACACCTACAATGATTAAAATTTTCTTCATAATTTATTGCTAATATTTATAAATGATATTAACTTTTTTACATTTTCATTATACCACACAATATCAAATTACATATATCTATCAAATACCAAATCTCCGACTTGATCGTCAAGGTCGCTCGGCTTCGCTCTCTTGACTGCCATCGGATCGATTTGAAATACAACCTGTAAGCAAAAAAGAGATTTTTAAAATAAAAAACGGAAGTATCGACAAGGATACTTCCGTGGTATTGTTAACGCTACTTGCCCAGAGCAGGCGGTCAGTAGAACTTTACTGGCCTGTTATATGGTCCTATTATGACCTTAATGGCTTGATTGCCCTTTTTGAGTAAGAGGTATTCGGCTGGTCCCCTGATGCGAGCAGGAAAATCTTCATAATTGCCCTTAACCAGTTTGACTTCCCCTTTGCTAAGCTCGAGGATGCGTATGTTGAGGCTATTAAGCCAATCATGATTGGCAGAAAAGCCATCCCAGACCTCGTGAAAAGCATGATAAACCGTGTCATCATCAACGTCGGAAAAATCTGGACGTTGCATTTTACTCAAGGCTTGCGCGGTACGTTCGTAAAGCTCTGCATTGCTAGGTGGCTCATAGGAGCCATCATGTTTCTGCAAAATAACGAGATAATTGATCGCTGCGGGGCCATGAGATTTAGTGCTCTCAAACGTTTTTCCAGCAAGCTCCTCGGGCTTATTGACTCCAAAGTGTGCCATGAGCTGCTTCACATCTTCGTAGAGGATGCCGAACGATTGACTGCCGTTCCAGCCGATAACTGTGAGCTTACATTCGTACAATGCGCTCGGATCGGTCGGTTGCTTGGTGCCAAAAGTATTTTGCCCTACTTCAACAAACCGGTAAGTTATGTTTTGAGCAAAGGTTACGGTTGCGACAAGAAAGACGGCTACGACGGCGAGGAAAAGCTGACGAAACATTTTCATGGTATTTCTCCTTTTATGGTAAATAACTGTGTGAAATGATGTTACATTATCAACTGGATAGTATACACCCAAATTGATAATTTGTCAATGATTTTTATGGCTCAGTAAAGCTTTAATTCTGCCAAATGTGCCGCGTATAATTTCCCAATTCTCCAAAATCCCAAAAAATGTCTGCCAAAAGTGGTTGTTCTGAAACTATCCCTCATCCTCAACAGATTGACTAAATAGCATTTTGTATGCTATTTTTTATTATCAACTGCGTAGAAGCAACTTAACAAAAGGAGGCCTATCATGGCAAAAAAAGATCAAAGGACTGTTCCTGCATCAAATTTTATGGGTACACTCGCGGCAAGCGTTGGCAATCTCGATTTAACTGATCCTCAATTCCGCGAACTATTCAGAAACACACAATCAATTGTGGTGTATGATGATTGTGAAAGAATTGAGAAAGAACTCCAAACGAAACTCTCGCTGGATAATCTTAACCACATTTTTGCGGGAAAGGAAGTTGTTTTAAGAAAGGTCTTTGAAAATGGAACAATGATGGCACTTATTATGGGTAAGTGCATCGAGTTTAAGAATCACACGGGAGACGGTGTTGCACTCATAATAACCGAATTAAAACACCACTATCCACTAATACCTGACTCTATTTCAAGCCTTAACGACAAGATTGAAGGATTCTCATCTAAAGATAAGACGGATAGGTACAGAGTAGAGCTCGTCTGAGTTTACTGAAAAAAAGCCGAAGCCACCCCGGTCAATGGGTGGCATTTTTATTTTCCAAAAATTTCCGAAGACCGTCCTTGGCAAATTTCATACTCATTTTGTGCACATAATTGACAAGTACCCTCATTAAAGCTTAACTATAAAATAGTACCTATCATCTCAAGGACTCTTTACGGGAAAGGAGCGCTATATGGAACTGAAATACAAGAAATTTGTTGACAATGGCAAGGGTGATTGCATTTATTGCAACGAAAGGCGTCACGATTGTTGCTGCGATGAAAATACAGCAAAGGCGCTGGGTTATCATTACGAATGGATAACGATAACCAAAAAAAAAGGAAGTGCCGCCTATGCCCGAAGGATTGAATGCATTTGAGAAATTAATATTTAACAGTGCCAATCCCCCTTCTATAAAAGACTCGATTGGGGTTTGGAGGAATGGCAAAAAATGGTTTAGAAACGGATACGACCTCGTTGATTATCACAATCACATTGGAACGTAAAGCCTTGCAAAGACAGGAGGGTTGGACAAATATGTCCACCCTCTTTTTTTTGCAAAATGAGGCTAAATCTGGTATGTTAATATAAGTTGCTAGTTGATTTAACAATCAATCAAACATCAAAACTCAGAAAGGAGTAGATGGACCATGCCACTATCATTAGGAAATAAGAATCTTCGTTTGTCACGGCAGAACTTGCACACTATGTTTGCTGAAAAACACGTGGCCATCACCCATGACCACGAAAGTTCTCTCAGAAATCTCAAGAATGCACACGGGGTTTGCGTGGCCGTTAATGAAGACGGAGCGAGTCTGGAAGTAGTATTGGCAGACAAAAGCCGTTGGGGAATTGTCCCTGATGACATATCTCACAATTCAATTGAGGGAAGAATAAGCTTATCATTCCCTGGAAGAAGGACTATACGAATTGTCTAACTTCTTGAACAAAAACGCACGACCCAGCGAGGTACGGCGTTTTTATTATGCAAGCAAAAAAGGATGCGAGCGTGCATCCTTTTTTGAAAAGTTTGATGATTTTTATTATCCGACCCTTTTATATGCGGTCGCATTTTCCATCACCATTTGCGTCGACAAAATTTCCCCCTTGATTTTGTCCACGTTGTCCTTGCCCACTGCCCATTCTTCCTTGACCTCTTCCACCGCCTTGACCAAGACCAAGTTCGGTTCTGATTTTGTTGGCTTCATCGGTTTTACCTGCAAGCATCAAATTATGCATTTCGGTAAAGCGTGAGAAGTTTTGCTCGGTTACAACTCTTGTTGCACCTCTGGTTCCCATTTGATTTTTCCATGCAGCATAATCATTTTTCTCAAAAGCTGCTTGCATTTGAGCATGACGCTCTGGTGTGTAATTTGGACCAAATTGTCCTGTGCGAGCTTCAGCTGCAAATGCGCCAACGCCATAGGCAGTTGCCCCAATTACTGCCAATCCCAGCACTCCCAACGCAATTCCTTTATTAATCATATTTTTTGCTTGTTATTACTTATTAATTGCTGCCAGCACAACATAAAACGTATGTGGGCGCAAAAGTTTTCATTAACTTAGTTACCCCTCATCATTCCCCTTCCACTATTGGTGCCATTTCTCTGCCCACTATTAATACCAGATCCGCCCATCATTCCGCCGCCCACCCAAGGACGAATTTCAATCGCCCTGAAATCATCACTGCCCAATTGTGTTCCAATAATTTTAATCATCTGTCCCTTTGAGATGTTGGCCATTGGCCTTATCAAAGTTTCTTCATCCAATTGAATGTTCCAATTTTTTTCTTTCAAATCTTTTATTTCCAATTTATCATCAAAAACAGCCACAATTTCTCCCGATAGAAAACCTTTTTCTGGGCTGCTCCATTGCAACTCTTTTGTTACCATCATATGCTGTCCATAATATGGAACACCGCTTGCCATCATTGAATTGAAACGTCCTCCAAGTCCCGCAAAAAACATTATCGCTCCCAAAATCAAAATGCTTCCAATTGTTATGAGTGAAATTTTAAGCAAACTGAAACGATAACCAGTTTCAGTTTTGCGAATATCAAAAAATGCACCAATGATAAATGCGGCGATTAATGCTACCCAAAAATATGGAAAGATAGACAACAAATATCCAGCCCTGTTTTGCTGCATAAAGCGATACAAATCCCAATCCAAACTGGAGAGAAGATATGACGCCGCAGCAAATGAAATTGCTCCAAAAACAACAACCAGACCAAACAAAAACCAGATGCCATATTTTCTCACCAAATATTTCCATTTTGGCTCAGGCAAAATGTGTTCTTTTTTGATTTTTCCAATTGTATCTTTAATTAAATCTTTCATACCTTTCCTCAAAAACAATTAATATTTTTTTCCTTCATTTTTCTGATTAACATTTCTTTGCCTCTGGCAATCAAAGTTGCAACTGAGCCTTTTGGTTTTTTCAAAACATCCATAATCTCTTCATATTCCAAATCTTGCACGAATCGCAGAATCAAAACTTCTTTATACTTAAGCGGCAATTCTTCAATGCAAATTTTAACTTTCTCCACACAATCCTTATTCATAACATCCTTTTCAATCCTAATGCTTGCGCTGATAATTTTTTCCCACTCATAATCCTCCAACGAATTTGTTTGCGGACGCGCATTTGTTTTGCGAAAATAATCAATAATATGATTATGCGCAATTCGATATGCCCAACTTGAAAATTTCAAGACTTCGTCATATTCATTCAATTTCTGATAAATTTTAATGAAAACTTCTTGCAACAAATCCTGCACATCATCTGATCCAAGCTGCGTCATTCGACGAATATAGTGAAAAAGCGGTCCCTGATACCGCTCCATCAAAAGCCCGAACATCTCAGGGTCCTTTTTTGATAATTCAATTAAATCAGCATCTGTTTGAGCAAAATCTTTTTCCATAATTTCATCTTAACATACATAATACGGATCCCGCCCAATTTGTTTTCATTTTTCAAAATCAAACAATAATGCCGTCTTTCAGATTGATATGTCTTGAAGCAAAGCCGGCTGTAAAAGCGTCATGAGTAACCAAAATTATGGTTTTTCCTTCTTTCTCATTCAAAGATTTTAAAGCTTCCATAACCTCAGATGAAGAATGGCTGTCCAAATTTCCAGTTGGCTCATCTGCCAAAATTATTTTTGGATTATTAATAAGTGCTCTTGCAATTGCAACTCTTTGTTTTTGACCTCCCGACAATTCATTAGGATAATGAGAAATACGATCTCCTATGCCAAGTTTTTCAGCTAATTCCCTTGCTCTCTGCCTGTCCTCATTGCCTGCATACAAACTTGGAATAGCAATGTTTTCCAAAACCGTTAAATCAGGAATCAAATTAAAATTTTGAAAAATAAAACCGATTGAATTATTTCTAACTTCCGACAAAGAGTCTTCTGAAAATTTTGACACGTCATTGCCTTCCAAATAATATTGACCACTATCTGGAATGTCCAAACACCCAATCATATTCATCAATGTGGATTTTCCAGAGCCAGAAGGACCCATCAGGGCTATAAATTCTCCCTTCTTGATATTCATATCAATGTCAAGAATAACCGGCACCAATGTTTTGCCGAGCTGATAACCCTTAGAGATATTTTTCAAGCTGATAATGTCTTCCATAAAATTAGGACTTACGCTTTTTCTCGCTGCGTAACCTTTGAAATTAATACTATTTGGTAATTACAATTTCCTCTCCCTGTTCCAATCCGCTCTTAATTTCAACTTTTTTTCCATTCGTAAAACCTGTTTGAATTTCTCGCTCTGAAAAAATTTCTCCCTTTTTAACAACAACCATTTGCTTTCCTCCCACGCTTTTAACAGCATCATTTGAAATCATCAAAACATTTTTAGCTTCCTTGGAAACTAATTCAACAGATCCAGCCATATCACTTAGCAATTTGACTTCATCTTTATTTGTTAATATGATAATAACTTTATAACTAGGAATTCCATTGGCATCTATTTCAGGAATCAGTGAAACAAAATCCACCTTGGCCTCAAATTTTTTATTAGGATATGCATCCAATGTCACATAGGCCAACATATCTTTTTGAATTTTAAGAGCATCAGTATCTTCAACCAATGATTCAAACCAAAAATTATTTTGATTGATGAGCGTCAAGAATCCAGCAGAATTTTCCGAACTAGAGTTGCTGGATTGCGAAACAATATCCCCCACATTTCCATTGATTGCATCCACAATCACATCATTTTTTGGAGATATTATATTAGAATTATCCACACCAGCCAGTGCAATGTTATATGCTGATGAACTTTTTGCCAATTCATATTGTGCTTTTTTATAACTTTCTTCTATTTGTGTTATTTGATATTTGGCATTATTAACATCAGCTTCAGCTGAAGAAACTTTCACTTTTTGCGCCAAAGCCTGAGTCGAATCTTTTCCACTGGTTTGAACATATTCATCATACAAATCCTCTTCTTTGTCCAATTTATCTTCAGCATCTTTGTAAGCACGTTTTTTCATTTCATAGTCAACACCATCCTTTGAAAGCCTGTCCAGATCAATATTAGATGCTCCCAGCTCTGATTTTGCTTGCGAAATTTGACTACTACTTTTTTCAATATCAATGCTGGCAAGCACCTGACCCTTTTTAACGATATCGCCAAGTTTAACATTAATCTTGTCCACCGTGCCAGAATTAATAAAATTCAATTCCCATTTTTCATAAACAACCTTGCCATCAACAGAAAAAGAAACTGCGACATCGCCGCGCATCACCTTTTCAGTTGTATATTGAGGAATATTTTTTTTCTCAGCATTGTTTTTCCACAACTGCCAACCACCAATGGCAATAATAATAACGACAGCGCTAATTATATATTTTTTCATAATTATTTAGTTTAAACCCTTTATTTTGACAGCCTCAATACCACTGGCAGTTGTCCAAATAGACAAATATGTTCCCTTCTTTATTTCACTTAAATCAGATTTTGATGCATTTCCCGTTCCTGTTCCATCAGCTTTATAAATGGGAACACCCACGGGAATGGTTAACGTCGTGTCTTCAGTTTTAACATTTGACAATTCAGATGCGCGCAGCGCTTGTCTTTCTGATTCGCTCATCTTCTGTCTTTCTGCTTTCTTTTTGGCCATCTGCTCCTCAGTCAAAACTTCAGCTCCAATTTCTTTTTTTATTATAATCTCATTGCCCTCAATTGAAGAAACCACTCCGCTTATTTCAGCTCCGCGCGTTGGCAGTGTCGTCTCATTTTGCAACAAAACATTTTCATTGTTTGTCTGTTTGATAACCTGCTCACCATCGGAACAACCACTTAAAAAAACTGTGGAAATTATCACGAATGCGAGTAATGCTGTTTTTTTCATATTATTTTTAATTAAATTAATTATTCATATCGAATAGTGTCAACTGGTTTTAATCCTGCCGCTTTAAGCGCTGGATAATAACCAAAAAATATACCTATACCTATTGTGAACATTGCCGAAAGTCCATAACTCCACCAGACAAAAATAATGTCCAGACCATATTTTTTCAACACATAATATAGCGCGCTGGCAAGAATAAGACCAACAAAGGCACTGAAAATGCTAAGAATCACAGCTTCAGTCAAAAAGTGAAAAAGAATATAATTCTTTTTTGCCCCGATAGCTTTGCGAATTCCAATTTCCTTTGTGCGCTCCTTAACCACGATGCTCATCACATTCATTATTCCTATTCCTCCAACAAGCAAAACTACCAACCCCACACTGCCAAGCAACAGTGACATTGTTTGCGCACTATCCTTTGCAGCTTGAACATTGGTTCCCATATCCCTAACCCTAAAATCTTCCGGAGAACCTATTTGCAAATTATGCACCTCACGCAAAATGCGACTAACATCGGAAACTGCACTGTCCACACTTTCAACGTCTTTTGCTTCCAGATTAAGATTAAATTTTCCATTTACACCCAAAACATAACGATACGAAGAATCATATGGCATTATAATGCTATCATCCAGTGAAATTGGTCCGAGAGAACCACCTTTATATTTTGAAATTCCAATTATTTCAAATTGTTTTTTACCAATTGTTATTTCTTGCCCGATAACATCAGGGTTACTTGTTCCGAATAATTCTTCAGCAACAGTCGCTCCCAGCACTGCCACTTTGATGTGATCATCCTCTTCTTCTTTGGAAAAAAATCTTCCACTGACCAGCTCAATATCAGCCAAGTCATATAACTTAGTTGTGCTACCGAGAATGCCGGCTTGATAGATGTTTTCTTTTGATTGAGTTTGAACCTTTCCAGTCAATTGAGGAACAGCATATGAAATATATTGGCTTTTCATCACAGCTTCAACATCATCAATATTCAAACGTGAAGCAGTTCCTCCCTCTGCTGGTGCAGGAGCATTAACCAAAATAGTTGTCACGCTCATATTGGAATATTGTTTTTCAATTTCAGCCTTAGCACCCGCACCCATTTCAATTACCAAAACAATTGTGGCACTGCCAATGATTATTCCAAGCGAGGTCAAAAAAGAACGGAATTTATTTTTGCTTAAATTCTTCCAGGCTATTTCAATGGTTTTCAGATACACATACAAGTCTTTGCCAATGCGCTGCGAATTCAAATATTTCATGATTTATTTTTCATAATACAACTCAATTACATTGTAAAAGTAAAACGGATTTTGCTTGAATTGTTTTCAATATCATTATACACCACAATGCACCATCTTAACCACGCGCCAAATACACCTTCACGAAACTGCTTTTGAGTTCTTCAGATTTTTTCGGCATTTGATCTGACTTACCTTCCTTGGCAAGTTGCAAAAGTTCATCGAGATTTTTCCGAATTGTTTTGATTTCAGCATCATCAGCTTCTTGTTCAATTGCAAGCAATTTAACGTTAGCTTCTTCATATGCAGCAATAACGCCAAGAGCATCTTTTGCATTTGCCTTGTCTAAAACCTTTTCCATTGAATCGTGGAAGTCCACCAAAGCGATTGCCAGCATTGAAAATCCATTGCGCTTCAAAATATCCTGCGTAATTGGACGCACTTTTTCAAATTCCAAATGCATTGTTTTCAAATCCCCCTCATATACACCATTTTTTGCGCCAAGAATAATTTTTTCAATATTTTTCAAATCTCCTTCAAACAAAGCGTCTCCCCGCAATGAATATGGACGATATGCCAAATATTTATTTTCAAAAATCAAATATGAGTCAACAAGCTTGTCATAATTTTCCTTGGATTCTTTTCTCTTTTCCTGACCAGTTTCAAAAAGCGTCTGTTTGTAATACTTATTCATTGCATTAAAATCTTCTATAAAAATTTTCTTGGTGAAAAAAATACTCCCATACGACCCCACCATCAACAAGACAACAGCATAGGCAAAAAGAAATAAAATTCTTCCATTGGTCATTTTTTCGGTTGAACAAGATGCGCCTTTACCTATAACTGCATAAATTGGACAAAACCCAATAACAGCAAATGTTGCAATGGCAAAAGCTGCCACAAAAAGAATAATTTGCAAAATTCCACCTACCCAAAAAAATGCGCCCATAAACAATGAGACTGAAATTGTTATTTGTGCGCCTCTCTCAATAATTCCTTTGTTTTTCATTTATTCTTGCCCTGTTAAATTATAGTACTCCATAATATTCAACTGGGGTAATTTTAAAATATTAATTAACTTATGTTTACAAGATCAACTTTGCAATGTGAAAATATTTTCTTTTTGGCCAATAGTTGGCGACAGCGACTCTTTGAACTTTTGGATACTCGCCCCGTTAAATTGTTCACAGCAGTGAACACCAGCCTTGCTGGATTTGACGGGGTAAACATTCATCCAAAAGCGTGCCAAAAAGAAGATATTTTCACATTGCAAAAAACCGCAACTGCTTTTATTAAATACAACGAATTTAAATCGAATTGTTTTCGATTCAATTAAAATTACTCACACCCACTTGACAGTATATACCCCCCTAGGGTATTATGTCAAATACACGGGCCTTGCGGCTTTTTTGTTTACAACTACAAAAGTTACGCGTTTCGAAACATTTCTTTTTTGGCCAATTGTCGGCGATAGCGACTCTTTGAGCTTTTGGATATTGAGTATTTATCCAAAAGCGTGCCAAAAAAGAAATCGTTGAGAAAAAGCGTAAGTCCTAATTTAATTAATAAAAAATTAAAAAATATGCAGCGAATCACGCAAAAAAAACAATATCTTCTAGCAGGAGCGATTGTCATAATCACAATAACGACAATTTTGCTATTAAAAACACCTGGCAATGCTGATCAAAACACGAAGACAGCACAAGCAATCAAAGTCACGACAGCAAAAGAGGCCACCAAAAGCACACCCTTGGAAATTTCAGGTTTCGTTCGCGGGGAAAATAGGGCTGAAATAGCACCAATGACTAGCGGGAAAATCTTACGCATTCTTAAGAATGAAGGAGATTTTGTCAAAAAAGGCGAAGTGCTTGCGACAATTGAAGTTAACCAAGCCGATGCTCAAGTTTCAGCAGCCCAGGCAAGCGTGAATGCATTGGAAAAAACATTGGCTGATAGTAAAAAATATTACGATCAACTTGTTGATCAGACAAAAGACAATTCAAGTTCAAGCAATGAAGAGATCAAGAGTGCCAAACGTGCTCGCGACTTGCAAATTCAAGCAGCCAAGAGCCAACTAATTTCAGCTCAAGGTGCATTAAAAATTGCCCAATCAAGCAAAAATAATTCAATTGTAACAGCTCCCTTTTCAGGAACGATTATCGCTATCAGCGCACGTGAAGGTGGTTTTGCAAATTTTTCAATGCCGATAATGAGTATCAGCACTCAAAATAGCAAAGAAATTGAAACCTATGTTTCAGCTGCCAATGCGCGCGATATTAAAGTGGGAACAATTGCAACAATGCGCGCAGCAAATGGACAACCAATTTCTGGAGCAGTGACAGCTGTTTCGGCTGGCAGCGATGCTCAAAGCTTGAAAACACTCATCCGCATTCATATCGATGATTCATCTGGAACAATTTATTTGGGAGATTTTCTGCGAGGAGAAATTTTAATCCCAAAATTGCAAGATGCTGTTTCAATTCCAAGAAGTGCAATTCTTTCTCGAGGAGGAGATCAGATTGTTTTTGTTGTGGATGATGACAATATTGCCAGGGAAAAATCTGTGACAATCGGTTTTGAGAGCGACGGAATGATTGATGTGATAAGTGGAATAGAAGAAAATGAAAAAGTTGTAATTGAGGGACAACAATATTTAATAAACGGCTCAATCACAAAAACTTATGCATCAAATTAATATACCAAGCGAACAACATCAAAAAAAATTAGGGATTGCAGGACAAATGGCAAAACTTTTCGTGAAAAATCGCGAATTAAACATTTTAGCTATTGTTTTTATTGTGATTTGGGGGATTGGAAGTTTTATCTTGATGCCAAAAGCATACAATCCTGATATTGTCGCACCAGCCTTCACGATTACCACCAATTTCGCTGGAGCAACTGCCAAGCAAGTTTCTGAGCTTGTGACCCGCCCGATGGAAGACGCCATAAGCGAGCTTCCAAATGTTGATCAATTAATTTCACATTCCTTTGACGGTGGTCAGAGTGTTGTTATGGTTCAGTTTAAAGTTGGAACACCCGCTGAAAATGCAAAAATATCACTCTCTCAAAAACTTAAGGACAATATGCTTCAAAAGCCGATTGGAGCCAGTGATCCTGAGATGGTAACACTTGATCCAGATGATGTTCCTATTATTTCTATAGCATTAACATCAGAAAGTCTCTCTCCTCAAGCTTTGCGAAGTTTGGCTTTTGATTTGGCTGATGAGTTAAAATTAACCGAAGGGACTTCAAAAGTGTCTGTTATTGGCGGCTTGAGCAATAATTTGCAAATACAATTAGATGCTGAAAAATTATCACAATATAATCTGGCTGTCTCTGATGTGATCGGCGTGCTCAATGCGTCTAATGGCATATACACAACAGAATCACTGAAAAACAATACCGACATTGAAACTTTGAGAATAAGTGGAAGCATATCATCTCCTGGCGATGCTGAGCGTATTGTGCTTATTTCGAATCCGGACAAACCTCTTATGCTCGGAGATGTTGCAACAATAACGCAAGGTCCAGGGGAGATCATCAGCAATGTTCATATTACAGAAAAAGATTCTGGTCCGAAAAATGCAGCCTATGTCACAATTGCAAAAATAAAAGGTGCTAACATCAGCAAGGTTGCAAGCGCAGTAAGAGAAAATCTTGCCAGCGCGGAAAAACAAAGTAAATTTTCTTCAATTGATTTTTCAATTTTGAGAGATGATGGAGAAACTGCTTATGACGAAATATCCACCCTCACAAAACATCTTGTTTTGTCTATTGTTATTGTGGTAATAATTTTAATGGCTTTTTTAGGAATAAGAAATTCCCTTATTGTCGCAATTTCAATCCCACTTACACTTCTTACTTCTTTTGGAATTGGACTATTAGCCGGTCAAACAGTAAACCGCATCACACTTTTTGCACTCATTTTAGCATTGGGGCTTTTGGTTGATGATGCAATTGTTATTATTGAAAATGTGCATCGAACAATCAAAAATAATCCAGGAAAACACAAATCAACTCTTATAATTCAAGCTGTTGATGAAGTTGGCGTGGGTGTGTTTATGTCCACCATTACGATTTTGCTCGCATTCATTCCAATGGCATTTGTTAGTGGTATGATGGGTCCATATATGAGCCCTATTCCCTTTTTCGTGTCTGTAACACTTCTTGTGTCATTGCTTTTTGCTTTCACAATAAACCCAGCATTAACTGGAATATTTTCTTCGCATAAAGCGGAGGAAAAGGAAAATATTTTTGTAAAATCAATTCATAAAGTTGAAAATCGATATGCAAAATTGATCGGAAATCTTGCACGAAACAAACGTAAAAAAAATATTGTGTTAGCTTCCGCCACAATTTTGCTTTTTCTTTCTTTGCTTTTACCGCTATTTAAAATTGTGCAATTTCGAATGTTACCAAAAGCCGACAAAGAACAATTTTACATTTATCTTGATATGCCAAGCGGGACAACCTATGCCAAAACCAATGAAGTTTCTGCCAACTTAGAAAAAGCATCTCTCAATTCGCAAGAAATTATCAGTATTGAAAGTTTTGTTGCCACAGCTCCCATCTCTGATTTCAATGGTCTTTTTAAGGGAAGTTTTATGCGCTCGCAAGAAAATCAATCAACTTTAAAAATAAATCTTACGTCGCATACACTGCGAAAAGAAACTTCCGAGCAAATTGCTTTGCGACTGCGCGACACCTTAAACAAAGAAGTTCTTGCAAGCGAAGGTGGAGCAAAAATAACCATTGTTGAAGATCCACCTGGACCTCCAGTGCGAAACACCTTTCTTCTTAAGGTTCAAGGAAACGATCAGCAACTTCTGAATTCTACTGCCAAAGATTTGAAACAAATATCCGCTGAAATTCCTGGCATTGTTGATTTGAAAACATCAGCACCTCAGCGTTCCATCGAAAAACAATACCGGGTTGATATCGAAAAAGCTGGACGCATTGGAGTTTCGCCAGCAACAGTCATTGAAACTCTTCACAGTGCACTTTCAGGTATAAATGTCGCGCGCTACGAAAAAGTTTTGACTGATGACGATCGTCAAGCTGAGCAACAGTTTGTAATTTTACGTATGCAACCGCAAGACAGAACTGACGTCAATGATCTTGCCCGCATAACGGTGCGAAGCGCGACTGGAAAAACTGTTCCGATATCAGAACTATTAATCGAACAACCATTGGCGCAAGTTAGTGAAATTGCAACAGATGCAAGACAGCAAGTTATATATGTCAGCGGAGAAATGGGCGCCAGAAGTGTTATGTATGCTGTGTTTGATCTTTTTCCAAAACTTTTCGGATATCATCTCAATGATGGAGGTGGTAAAATCGTTTCTTGGTCTCCACTTGGAGTGACATATGAAAATGCAACTGGCCAGAATGTCGAGGTGTGCATTGATGGAGAATGGAAATTAACACTTGAAATTTTTCGAGACCTTGGGACTGCGATGGCTGTTGCACTGCTGCTTATATATTTCGTTTTGGTTATTCAAATTCGTTCAATCGTGGTTCCACTTTTGATTATGGCAACCATACCACTAGCCCTCATTGGAGTGCTCGTTGGATTTGCCATACTTGGCGCAACAAAAGGAACTTATTTCAACGCAACATCAATGATTGGAGTGATTGCCCTGGCTGGTATCGTAGTTAAAAATGCCATTATATATCTCGCCTATCTCGATGAGCTCAAGGAGCGCAAAATGCCACTCATAGAAGCGCTAATGGAAGCAGGACGTGTCAGATTGCTTCCCATTCTTCTAACGTCCCTTACGGCAATTTTGGGCTCACTAACAATTATCGCTGATCCGGTTTGGGAAGGATTGGCTTGGGCGATCATATTTGGTCTTTCCGTTTCAACTGTCTTAACCCTCGTGATTTTTCCACTACTCTATCAAACATTTGAGAGCAAAAAGTGGGAAGAATCTCAAAAATAAAAACTTACTCAACAAATAAAAACCGCTATTTCAAAGTAGCGGTTTTTATTGAGAATACAAAACTATTTTAAAACTGCGTTAAACAAATATCCGGTGAAAATTATTCCCGTGCCAACGACACTGGCAAAAATAATGATGAGTTTTGTTTTCATCACTTTTTTAAGAATCATAAATTCAGGAAGCGAAAGCGCAGTCACTGCCATCATAAACGCTAGTGCTGTGCCCATTGCCACTCCTTTTTCTGTCAAAACTCCGACAAGTGGAATCACTCCCGCAGCATTTGAATACAGCGGAATCCCAATCAAAACTGCGAAAGGCACAGCATACCATTTATCACTGCCAGCATACTCCGCCAAAAAATCAGCGGGCACATAGCCATGAATCCAGGCACCAATCCCCACCCCAATCACAACGTAGAGCCAAACTTTTTTCACAATATTCAGAGTATATGTTTTTGCATATTGGATTCTTTCTTCCCAGCTCAATTCGGGAAGATTAACTTCTTTCCCATTGCCATTAAGCGCAAAATCTTCCACCAAATTTCTTACATTCATTTTTTCAATAAAAATTCCAGCAAAAACAGAAATCAAAAGTCCACTGACAATATATAGCAGTGCGATTTTCCATCCGAACATTCCCAAAAGCAAAACCAGCGCAACTTCATTTATCATTGGCGAAGCCACCAAAAAAGAAAAGGTTGTTCCAAGTGGCACTCCTGCTTGCACAAAACCCATAAACAAAGGCACAGCAGAACATGAACAGAATGGCGTAATGATTCCAAGCAGCGAAGCTAAAACATTACCCACATACTTTCTCTTATGCGAAAGAATATTTTTGACTTTTTCCCGAGGCAAAAAAGAGCGAATGATTGAAACTGCAAAAATTATAACAAGCAAAAGCAGCAGAATTTTAATCGTGTCAAAAATAAAGAAATTTACAGCGCTAGCCAAAAGTGTTTCTGGAACAATTCGAAAAACCGAATATGTCAGCCAATCGGCGAGAAGTTGGATGGGATAAAAAATATTCATATTTATTTTATTTAATTATTTTGTTTAATATTGATTTATAATTTTTAATCACTTTACGATCAAGCCCATAACGAATAAAATTACCTTCACGCTGTTCAGTTAAGAGTCCTATGCTTTTCAATTGCTTAAGATGATGTGATGCCAATTTATCTGAAATTCCAATTGCAGGCACAATTTCACACACACATTTTGAGCCACCTTGCAAGACGCAAAGTATTTTCAAGCGATTAGGATCAGCAAGGGCGCGCAAAAAAGCATACGCTTTGGCGACACTTTCCGATTCTTGCGAGTTTTTTCCGCAACATTTAAATTCCATAATTTTCTATTCTAGTTTATATTAGAATACTACATCGTTATCCATTATACGTCAAATTCAAAAAACACTGCCTTGCAAAGACCTCATAGTGGCATTTTTTTTACTTTTCAGATACACTAGTGTTATGCAGTATAAATTATACACAACCTCGGAAAAGGCATGGGATGCTATGATTGAAGCCATCGGTGGAGCAAAAAAATCCATATTTTTAGAAATGTACATTTTCCTTGATGACACAGAAGAAAGTCACGATTTTATAGGAAAACTTATCGAAAAATCACGTGAAGGAGTGGAAGTTATTATTGTGACTGACGCATATGGAAGCAAGTTAATCAAAAAAGAAACTTTGGAAAAATTAAAGGATGCTGGCATTGAAATTCTTTTTTTCAGTCATTGGCTCAGGCACATCCATCGCAAAGTTTTGATTATCGATGAAAAATCAGCTTTCTTGGGTGGCGTCAATATTGGCAAAAAATTCTCGCAGTGGAAAGATTTGCAAATGAAAATAAGCGGACGCATTGCAAAAAGACTTCTCAAATCCTTTGCTTATACATATGAAATGGCTGGCGGTAAAAAAGAAAAACTGCTTAATTTGAGAAAAATGAAGTTTTCTTACAAATTAAAATTTTGGTTGGTGGAGCATTGGCCAAGTCGAAACATTTTCACCCTTCAAAATCACTACACGGAAAAAATACTCGGAGCAAAAGAAAAAATACAAATCATCAGTCCATATTTCACTCCCCCACGCTGGATGCTTTCATTGCTTGATGATGCAATTCGCAGAAAAGTGACGGTTGAGATTTATGTGCCAAAAGAAGTTGACATCCCAATTATGAACAGAGTCAACCTTCATTACATCGATAAAATCCACTCCATCGGAGCAAAGGTTTTTTTGTCAAAAGAAATGAACCACGCCAAAATTTTTGTGGTTGATGGAAAAGAAGGAATGATTGGATCTCAAAATGTTGATCTGGCATCTTTTCGCTACAATTCAGAAGTTGGACTTTTTTTCACTGATAAAAAACTTTTGAAAGAAATCTCTGCTATTTTGGAAGATTGGATCAAGGAATCGGATGAATATACAACCCAGAACTACAAAATGAGAACTGTCGATTATATCATTCTTGCGCTCAGCAAAATTCTATACCCCGTACTTTAGATAGGTTTTAGGTTCTAGGTTTTAGATTCTAGAAAATTTATTCTAGGTTCTAGCTCCCAAAAATATAGCGACCTAATACCTAATACCTAATACCTAATACCTAGAAATATGCCGAAAATTCAGATAACTTCCAAAGGAATACGCGCCGCGCTGAAAAAATACACGCCCTACCAATCATTGGTGGAATATATTTGGAATGGTTTTGATGCGCAAGCATCAATAATCAAAATAGATTGTGTCGCCAACGAACTTGGCAACATTGAAACCATCACAATTTCCGACAATGGATATGGAATTCCACACAGCAAACTGCAAGACAAATTCGAACCACTTTTTGAATCGAAAAAAGCGCTTGAAAACAAACTCAAGAAAAACCTTTCTGCTATTCATGGAAAAAATGGCATTGGCAGATTAACCTTTTTTACATTTGCCAGAAACGCATCTTGGAAAACAGTTTACTGCGAAAACGAAACAAACCTGACATACGAAATTTATGCCAACGCCGAGAATATAAATCTTTACACCGGAGTTAATGCAACGCCGCACAGCACCTTGGAACAAACCGGGACCGTGGTAACCTTCAGCGGAATTCACGCACTTACTGCACATCAACTTGAAGAAAAATTTCAAGAATATATTCTCAAAGAATTTGCTTGGTTTTTAGCCCTGAACAGAAACAGAGATTTTAAAATAATTTTAAATGGAACCCCCATTGATTTTAAAAACATCATTGCCGATAGCGAACAACTTGAACTTATTCATCCAGAATCCAACACGGTCTTTTTTCTTTATTACGTTCGCTGGGATCAACGACTTAACAACGAACCATCGCGCTATTATTATTTAAATTCCGAGCACAAAGAATGTTGGAAAGAACCCACTGCCATTAAAAACAAAGGCGAACAATTTTATCACAGTTTTTTTATTGAAAGCGCATACTTTGATTCATTTGGATTTCAAAGTGCCGAAGTTCAATCCCAAGAAGCCCTCATTGTCGGCACACGCAGTGATGCTCAATTTAAATTCCTGCGAAAAAAACTGGCCAACATTCTTCGCATCAAAAGAAGACCGTTTCTCAAAGGCTTTGCACAGCAATTATTACTAGAATATGAAGAAAAAAATATTCTGCCATCAGATGCAAAAGAAAATCTCAAACAAACCATCAAGATTTTATACGAAATGCAACCCAAAATTTTCACTTCGCTAAACACCGAACAGAAAAAAATTCTCGTCGGACTCTTGGGTATTTTACTCGAAAGCAACAAAACGGAAACAATATCCCAACTTCTCAGCGGAATAATCGAACTCAGCAAGGAAGAACAAAGCGAACTTACTCAATTATTTTCAAATAATTAACCTCTGCAAAATAAAAAACCTCACCATAACAGTGAGGTTTTCTAAACTTTTTCTTGAAAAATAAATTATTTCAATACTACAGTTGCACCAGCTTCTTCAAGTTTCTTTTTAACATCTTCAGCTGCAGCCTTAGCAATCTTTTCTTTGATTACTTTTGGAGCTGCATCAACCAAGTCTTTTGCTTCCTTAAGTCCAAGACCAGTGATTTCACGAACAGCTTTAATAACATTGATTTTCTGTGCTCCAGCTGAAGTCAATTCAACATCGAATTCAGATTTTTCTTCAGCAGCTTCAGCTCCACCAGCAGCAGGCATAGCACCCATCATCATTGGAGCAGCAGCAGAAACACCAAATTTTTCTTCAAGAACTTTCACAAGTTCAGAAAGATCCAAAACACTCATCTTTTCGATTTCTGCAACAAGTTTTTCAAATTTTGCAGGCACGATAACTTCTTTTTTATCCTCTGTCATAATAATTGTCCCACAAATCTACAAATCTTATACAAATCTACAAATAAAATTCGAATTCATTTGTATATTTGTAGCCAATTTGTATATATGCAGGGTACTAATTTAACTTTAATTATATAAACATTATTAACTCTTCGATTCAGCTACTGCGTTCAAGACATTAACTAGTGACCTCAAATTGCCTGCCAAAACATTGACAAAGCCAGATACTGGCGCATTGAGCGTTCCAACAAGTTGTCCCAAAAGTTGTTCTTTTGAAGGAATTTTTGCCAAAGCTTTAACTTCAGTAGCATCCATAACTTGCTGTCCCAAAACTCCACCCAACAATTTTATGTTTTCGTTAGTCTTTGCAAAAGCATCAATAATTTTAGCCGCAGCAACCTCATCAAGATTTGAAAATGATAAAGCGATTTGACCTTCCATTTTTTTGATACTAACACCTTCGATTCCTGCATTTTTAAGCGCGATGTCGAAAAGAGTTTTGCGAGACACAATATATTCAACGCCAGCAGCTCTTAAGGATTTCTTAAGCTCAGTTGAGTCTTTTACTTGCAGCCCCTTATAGTCAACAACAATTGTTGATTTTGCAGCCTTGATTTTTTCTGTAAGCTCTTTTACAAGCTCAATTTTCTGATTTTTTGTTAACATTTCATGTCGTCCCACAAATCTACAAATCTTTTACTAATTTACAAATGTACAAAAAAATTCGTATATTCGTAAATTTGTAATTATTTGTATTTCGTAGAAATTAAAAAATCTGCGTTTCCGCAGATCGACCTTTGAAACCACGAAAACATTCTTGATGAATATTTTCGTAATTCCTCGATAGGATAATTTACAACCCCGGTGAAATATTTCTTCGAAATTTCACGGGGTAAACCTACTGTCTGCGGAATTTTTATCGCGTGATTAAATGTAATCATTTAATTTTACGCGACTATTCTATTAAAATTTCCCAAAATTCCCTGTGCGCCGATGAGGCGTAAATTACTCAGCTTTTGTTTCTTCTACAGCTGGTGCAACTTCTTCTGTTTTCACTTCTTCAGCTTTTTTCTCTTCAACCTTCACTTCTTCAGCTGGCTTTGTCTCGCCTTCGACGGAAGCTTCTGGAACAACCACCTTTGCCATCTTAACAGCTCGTTTTTTTCCTTCAATCACACCCTCTTTAACAAAAAGGTTATATGCGCTGTCAGAAACTTGAGCTCCTTTTGCAATCCATTCTTTAATCTTATCAGCCTTAAGAACAGCAATTTTTGAATGAGGATCATAACTACCCAAAAGAGCAACATGTCCGCCTGTAGGGGCTGCTGTGTGCTGTTGAAGCACTACTCTGAATTGAGCTCTATTTTTTCGTCCAACACGTGAGAATCTGATAGTTAACATAATTTCCTTTTCTTTACGAATAAATTACCAGGTATTGAAAAATCCCTGTTTTTAGCCCTTATTTGGCTGTTTTTAGTACTTATCCAATATACTAGCTTGTTGACATTTTGTCAAGCGTTTCCCTCTATCTGAGCCCTTTTTAGTAAGAAATATTAATCCACATCCCCCATTTGCTGCAAATCAAGGAGTTTTTTGTACAAACCATCATTGGCTTTGGAAAGTTCCAAATGTGAACCTGTTTCAACCACCATCCCTTTTTCTAAAACTACAATTTTGTCAGCCTTTTTGATTGTACTTAATCTATGCGCGATAATGATAACTGTTCTGTTTTTGGTAATCTTATCCATTGCATTTTGAATAAGATGTTCACTTTGCGAATCAAGATTACTGGTTGCTTCATCAAAAATGAGCACCCTTGGATTTGCCAAAATAGCTCGCGCAATTCCTATGCGTTGTCTTTGACCGCCAGACAATTTTATTCCGCGCTCGCCAACGATTGTGTCGTAACCATCATTCAATTGTTTGATGAATTCTTCCGCATTGGCAATTTTGGCTGCGGCTTGAATTTCAAGTTTGCTTGCATTGGGTTTTGCATAAGCAATATTTTCACTCACACTAGCATTAAAAATCTCAACATCTTGCGGAACAATCGCAAAAAATTTGCGAAATCCATACAAATCATATTCTCGCAAATCTTTTCCGTCCAGAAGAACTTGCCCTGCGGTTGGATCATAATGACGATATATCATCCTAGCCAATGTTGTTTTTCCACCACCAGATGGTCCAATCAAGGCTGTTGTGGCTCCTTCAGGAATAACCAAGTTAATATTTTTTAGTGCTTTCAATTTACTATCGGCATAAGCAAAGCTCATATTTTTAAATTCCAAAACTCCCTTGAGACTTCTAGGAGAAAATCCAGAACTTGGATTTTTAATATCAGTTTCTTCTTTTGACAACTCATAAATTCTTTCCACAGCTTCAGAACTTTCCATAATTCGATCATACAAACGTGAAATTCGATACAACGAAATGAGAGCTTTTTCCGAAATTGTGAAAACAAAAACCAATGTTCCAACAGTAATATTTCCCTTCCAAACAAGATACACGCCAAAAAGCATAATGAAGAGCCTGCCAGAATCAATCACAAAATTTCTCTTTATATTAGCTTTTAAAACTTTCCCAAATTCTACCAAAACATTTACTCTTGCTTCCTCGCGCAGTTTTCCAAAACGAGTGCATTCTCTTTTTTCCTGAGCGAAAGATTTTACTGTATTAATATTTACCACTGATTGCGACATTAATCCTGCCGTTTTTTCATACAAATCATGGCGCTTTTTACGCATCGGAAAAACATTGTGATTCACGCGAATAGTGATAAACACAAAGATAGGCACAAAAAACATTACCACCATACCAAATCTCCAATCAACCCAAAACAAGACTATGGTTGTGAAAATAATTTGCAAAATTGTTGGTGACACTTCCCAAAAAAGATTGCCCAGCAAATCAGTAATTCTATCGACTCCGCGCTGAACTTTACTAACTTTGCTACCAGAATTTTCTTTTTCGTGATAACCAAGTCCGAGATAAATCAATTTTTTATGGGCCTTGCCAGCCAAATCAGATTCTGTATCAGCCAAAATTCGAAAGATTTTTTTATCATTAGTATATTGCAAAATAGAAACAATTTCATTTACCAAAAACATAGCACCGATCAGCATTATAATATATGCGGTTTTTTCAATACTGAAATTGGTAATTGTATCAATAATCAGTTTTAACACATATGGCCCAGCCAAGCGTGTAAGTTCCACGAAAAGCATTAGCGCAATAACCTTTTTCATTGAACTATGCACAGGTGAAAGCAGCTCCCAAAGACGCACCCAAAAACCACGAATATCAAAGCCGCGTTCAGGAGTTTTTAATTGTTGTTTTTTCTTTACCATATTTATATATTGTATCACGATTGCTTTTGCACATCAAAAAACATTCCCGCAAAGAGAATGTTTTCACAGCCACAGAGCAAAATTAGGGTTATATTTAAATTTTGGTTCAAGGTTTATTTTTTGTTTTGCCTGTTTTCTTTTGAGGCAACAGAGAGCGACAGCGAACTCTTAGCGAGCAATCATAGTTCTTCGATTGCGAAGCGTGCCGAGAAAGGAAGCAGGCAAAACAAAACTGCGCCAATCTCTTGAGACCTAGAACCATAAATTACGCACAATTCCAGAACTACAGTTTTTGTTACTTTTTTTGCGCAGCCAGTGCCTTTATTTTTTCCAACTCCTCTTTGGGCACATTCTCTTCAACTCGCCTGACAATCTGATGAGCTCTAGTGGCAGAAATTTTGCATTCCTTTGCAATATCGCGAAAAAACTTACCTTCGACATGAAGTTTGTAAATCTTTTTCCTTTCCTTTGTAAAATTATATGCTCCCATAATTATTATATGCGATTATTTTCAAAAACTTATTTTTACCCTCTCATTTTCTATAACAACCAATACTGTCTAAAGCATAGCACGAACAGCCACTCCGATATAGTATGGCCAAAGCACAATCGCCCACACACCCTGCCAAAAGAAATCCAATTGCAAAAATCCGATTGTGAAAAGCCAACCCGCAAACCACGAAAACGCCGTAAACCCGTGTTGTTCGATTTTGATCTTTTCCATAAGATTTACCCAGTTAAACTGCAGCGAGTCTGCAATATTTTAAATTTAACCAGGGTTTTTATTTAATAATTAATTGCGTACTTATTTATACAATCTTTTTTCAATTTCCATTCTTTCATCATCTGCAAGTTCTCGAAAAATTTCAGTTTCATAATCAACATTACCAATTTCTCAAACCATCATTCACTCTTCTACGGCCGACGTTGAGTGAGTGACTAGAACTGTTTAAGGTTTTTATTTCACATCTATCCACCACTTTTTTATAAATGGAAGTGAAAGTGTCGACAAGAGATATCCACCAGTCGGAATGCAGGCCTTTAAAAATACCAGCGATTCGCCAATTGTTCTCATCCACATAAGCGCGATAATATAAGTTATCACAGCAATAAAAATTCTTCGTGTCCAACTTTTTTCCCAAGCCTTGTCCAATTCAACAGATTTATTCCTTTCTTTTATCAATTCAATTTCTTTTTCAATATTTTCCATAAATTTATCAAAATAAACACCTTGTTACGTAACTTGCTACGTAACAGTGAAATTGATTTATACCTCATTATCCCACATTTTCAATCCAAAATCAACGATTTTTATAATAGCAAAAACCCCGCTAGAGCGGGGTTTTTGGTGTGCATTGAAAAACTCTAACGACTATAATACTGCTTCTTTTGCAGCTTT